>MGTO01000021.1 GCA_001799485.1 Desulfuromonadales bacterium GWC2_61_20
GCCTCCTTGTTTGCATGGAGACCAGCTTAACCCGCCTCAGCGACAGAATATGTCACAGCTGGAGCGGAGTGGATAACCAGATTCCAAAATAGCCAAGGAGGGGAAAATGCCGAACCGCTGCGGTTCTGAATGACATTGATACACTCAACAACCGAGGAGGTAACAGACCATGGAAAAAACTTTACCGGTTCGCCCCATCGATATTCTGCTGGTCGAGGACAACCCCGGCGATGTCGATCTGGCGCGGGAGGCGTTGGGGATGGGCAAGCTGCACAATATGCTGCATGTCGCGCCGGACGGCGTCGCCGCCATGGCCTTCCTGCGCCAGAGCGGCAAATATGCCGAGGTGCCGCGCCCGGATCTGATCATCCTCGATTTGAACCTGCCGAAAAAGGACGGTCGCGAGGTCCTGGGCGAAATCAAGGGGGACGAGAGCCTCAAGCGTATCCCCGTCGTCATCCTGACGACCTCACGGGCCGAGACAGACATCCTCAAATCCTACAACCTCCACGCCAACTGCTACATCACCAAACCCCTCGACATGAAGCAGTTTCTCCAGGTGGTGCAATCTATCGAGGACTTCTGGCTGAGCATCGTCGTTCTGCCCAATGGAGCGAAAAAAAAATGAACTATTCACTGCGCATTCTCCATATCGAAGATAATGCCGGGGATGTCGACCTGATTCGGGAAATGCTGACGGGGACAGGACGGGAGAGCTTCAGCTTCGCGTCGGAACCCAGACTCGCGACGGCACTGAACCAGGTCCGGGGCAACAGCATCGACCTGGCGCTCCTCGATCTCGGCCTGCCGGACAGCAGCGGCCTCGACAGTTTCATCAGGTTGCGCGACACGGCGCCCGAGCTGCCGGTCATCATCCTGACCGGCAATAACGATCAGGAAGCCGCCGTCGCCGCCGTCAAGGAAGGGGCCCAGGATTTTCTCGTCAAGGGGGAGATCACCGCCAACCTGCTGGTGCGTGCCATCCGTTATGCCATCGAGCGCAAGCGAGCAAAATCCGAACTGCATAAACTCAATGCCGAACTGGAGCAGCGCGTCGCCTCCCGCACCTCCGAACTCGCGGTGGCGAACAGGGAACTCGAAGCCTTTGCCTACAGCGTCTCCCACGACCTGCGCGCACCCCTGCGGGCCATTGACGGTTTCAGCCGGATTCTGCTGGAGGATTATGCCCCTCAGCTCGATGCCGAGGGACAGCGGATTTGCACTGTCATCAGCGACAGCACCCGGCGCATGAACGAGCTCATGAATGCCCTCCTCGCCTTCTCCCGTCTCGGCCGGGCGGAGCTTCGCCTCGCCCCGGTCGAGATGACCGCCCTGGCCGAAGCGGTCTTTGGCGAATTGACGACGCAAGCAGAGCGCGCCCGCATCGACTTCCGCCTCCATCCCCTCCCCCGGGTCGCCGGCGACCCGGCGCTATTGCGCCAGGTGTGGGTCAACCTTCTCGCCAACGCCATCAAGTTCTCGGCGAAAAAGGAGCGGGCGACCATCAGCGTCGACGCCCGCAGCGAAGGGACCGAGTACATCTTTTCGGTGCAGGACAACGGCGCCGGCTTCGACATGCGCTACGCCGACAAACTCTTCGGCATCTTCCAACGCCTGCACAGCGACAAGGAGTTCGCCGGCACCGGTATCGGCCTCTCCATCGTCCAGCGCATCGTCCAGCGTCACGGCGGCCGGGTCTGGGGCGAGAGCGCGCCCGAGGCCGGAGCCATCTTTTACTTCACGTTGAAACAATGAACGATTTTTACCGCGGAGAGCGGAGACTAGCAGTCGCAATGCTTGTGAAAATGCACCCGGGGCTGCCACCTCCAGACAAGCGCTCTCTTCCGGCGGCATTGTTCGCCATCTTCCTGATGACAACTCTACTGCTGGCAACCTCCTGCACACCGGAGCCGCAACCGGTCCTGCGTATCGGCACCAACGTCCGGCCCGGATACGAGCCCCTCTACCTCGCCCGCGAACTGGGCTATTTCGGCGGCGACTCCACCATCAAGCTGGTCGAGTACACCTCCTCCAGCGAGACGCAACGCGCCTTCCAGAACAACATGATCGACGGAGCGGCGCTCACCCTCGACGAAACATTGCAGCTCCTCGCCCTCGGCGCCGACCTCGATGTGGTGCTGGTCATGGATGTCTCTCACGGTGCCGATGTCATCCTGGCCCGCCCCGGCACAGATAACTTCAAACAACTGCGCAACCGCCGCGTCGGCTACGAAGCAACGGCTCTGGGCGCCTATATGCTGGCTCGCGCCCTGCAGCTCGCCGACATGACTCCGTCCGACATCGAACCGGTCGCCCTCGAATCGGCCAAGCACGAGTCCGCCTTGACCTCCGGTCGCGTCGATGCCGTCATCACCTTTGAGCCGACGAGAACCCGACTGTTGCGGGCGGGGACTCGCCAGGTCTTCGACAGCAGCCAGATCCCCGGCGAAATCGTCGATGTCCTCGTCGTCCGGGGAACCTTTGCCGAAAACCATCCCGCATTGGTGGAACAGGTGCGGGAAAGCTGGTTCCAGGCTCTCGGCTATATGAAACAATCCGCGCTCCCCGCCGCGGCAATCATGGCGGAGCGAGAAAAGATCGGCACCGAAGAATTTCTCCTCGCCCTGGAGGGAATCCTCTTCCCCGACCGGGCGCAAAACCATCGCATGCTGGACGGCCCAGCGCCGACCCTGCTCGGGCCGGCCCAGCGCCTGGCGACGCTCATGGTCGAAAACAGGCTGATCGACCGGCTCCCGCCGATCGGGCCGCGGTTGAACCGCGCGAACGGACACTGACGGCAAACGGCATTGCCTGCCCTGGCGGCAAGAGCAGCCCGACTAAAGGATCGCATCATGAAGTTTTTCATCCAGTTCCCGCTGCGCCTCACCATCCCCCTTTTTCTGTTGCTTTGCCTGTGCGTCCTCAGTCTCTACACCCTGACCCTCGGCAAGAGGCAGGCGGATGCCAGCGTCGAAAAGTTCGTCCTGGCGATGGTGGCGCAGGACATGTCGCGGCTGCAGGGCCGCATCAACGCGCATCGCCCCGATTACGACGACGACGATATCAAGATCGCCATTGCCAGCCGTGGCTCCGACCCCGACGTCAAGGTGGTCCTGCTCTCCGACGAAGGGGACGTTGTCCTTAATGCGACCAATCTCAAATTGCCCGGGCGATCATTGTGGCAGGCCGTCCCCGAAGTCTCGGCGGAGCTGGTCAGCCAGGCAAAAAGAACGAGAACGGGCGCGGTTCTCCTCGCCGACGACCACCAGAGCATCAGTGCCTACTATCCGGTCGTTCTCGCGGCCGACACCAGGGAACTGCGGCCAACGCGGGTCGGCCTGCTTTTCATGAAATACGATCTGCGGAGTCTCAAGCTGGCCGGGCACTATCAGGTCGAGCAGCAGCTCTGGCGCAGCGTGCTGGTCTATGCCCTGGTCCTGATCGTCCTCGGCGGCCTGCTCCACAATTCCCTGACCCAGCGGATGCGGCGGCTGATTGCCACGACCAAAAGCTTTGCCGCTGGCGACACCTCGGCCCGCGCCAGCCTGCCGGGGCGGGACGAGATCGCCCGCATCGGCGGCGCCGTGGACAAAATGTTGCTGACGATCGGAAACGATCGCGAGCTGCTGGCGGAGAACGCGCGCCGCTACCGCCTGCTGACCGAAAATATCAAGGATGTGGTGTGGGTTCTCGATGCCGCAACCCTGGCCTTCCGTTACGTCAGTCCGTCGGTCGAACGGTTGCGCGGCTACACTCCCGCCGAGATCATGGCCGCCCCCCTGACCGCCGCACTCACCCCCGAAGCAGCCGACGCCGCCACCCGGCTCATGCGCCGCCGGACCGAGGACTTTCTCGCGGGCAAGATCGCGACTGAGCATTTTTACACCGATGAGGTCGAACAGCCGTGCAAGGATGGCTCGACCGTCTGGACGGAAGTCATTACCAGCTACTACTTGAATCCCGCCAACAACCGGGTGGAAATACGCGGCGTCACTCGCGACATCGGCGAGCGCAGAACCTGGGAGGAGCAGCTCCGGCAAAGGCTGGACGAACTTCAGCGCTGGCAGGATGTCATGCTCGACCGCGAGGACCGGGTGCAGGAACTCAAAGGCGAGGTCAACGCCCTCTGCCGCACCCTCGGCCAATCGTTGCGTTACGCGAGCCAGCAAACCGACCCGACCGGATTGGAGAGAGAGGCGCCACCGGCATGAACCCGAAACCCATCATCCTGGCTGTCGACGACACTCCGGCACATCTGGAGCTACTGGAAGCCTTGCTGACTCCAGCCGGCTACCTGGTTCGTCGGGCCGCCGGCGGTGAAACGGCCCTGGCCGCCGTCGCCGCCGACCCCCCGGACTTGATCCTGCTGGACCTGCGCATGCCCGATATGGACGGATTCGAGGTCTGCCGGCGGCTCAAGGCGGGCGAGAAAACCACCCATATTCCCATCATCCTTCTCAGCGCCTCCGCCGACAGCAAGGAATGGGTCGCCGGGCTGCAACTCGGGGCGGTGGATTTTATCGCCAAACCGTTCCAGCGCGAAGAACTCCTGGCTCGCGTCAGCACACATCTGACACTGAGCCGCGCAAATCTTTCCCTTAAGGAGCAGGCCGAAACCCTCGCCCGGACCAACCGGCAACTTCAAGCCGAGAGCGTTATCCGCCACGACGCCGAGGACGAGGTACGGCTCAGTCTCGCGCGCGCCGAGCGCTCGCGCCGGGCCCTCCTCAGCGCCCTGGAGGATCAGAAAAAAGCCGAAGCGAAGATTCGCCGCAACGAGAGTCGCCTGCAAAGTCTTGTCCATATCCTGCAATATCGCGCCAAGTCCAGACAGGAGTTCCTCGACCATGCCCTGGCCGAGGTCATCCGCATCACCGAGAGCCGCTTCGGCTATATCTATTTTTACAACGAAGAGCGCCAGGAGTTCATCCTCAACTCCTGGTCCAAGGACGTCATGGCCACATGCTCGGTGGTTGATCCGCAAAGCTGCTATGCCCTGGACAAGACCGGCTTCTGGGGCGAAGTCGTGCGCCAGCGCAAAGCGATCGTGCTCAATGACTTTCCGTCCGCCCATCCCCTCAAAAAAGGCTATCCCGAGGGACACCTCCCCCTCACCCGTTTCCTGACGGTGCCGGTCTTCGCGGAGGAAAAGATCGTCGCCGTCGTCGGCGTCGCCAACAAGATCCGCGACTACGACGACATCGATGTCCTGCAACTCACCCTGCTCATGGATGCCGTCTGGAAGACCCTCTCCATCAAAGATTCCGAAGAGGCACTGCGCCAGCATACCGACGAAATGGCGACCATCCTCGACATCCTTCCGGCGGTGGTCTGGGTCGGTCTCGATCCCGATTGCCGGGTCATCCTCGGCAACCGTGCCGCCAACGAACTCGCCGGGATTACGGCGGGGACGAATATTTCCCAGTCGGCGGTGGCGACCGGCCATGCCGTCCCCCTGACCCCGCTGAAGGAGGACGGCAGCCTGTTCATGCCCGAGGAACTGCCGATGCAGCGCGCCGTCGCCCTGGCGCAACCGGTGGAGGAGGTCGAGCTCCGCCTCGGCTTCGCCGATGGGCGACTGGTCGATCTCCTCGGCTCGGCCGCGCCCCTCTTCGACGCCGAGGGCCAGGTGCGCGGCTCCGTCGCCGCCTTTACCGACATCACCGAGCGCAAAGCCGCCGAAGCACGCCTGCGCAAGCTCAACCGCACCTATGCCCTGCTCAGCAGCCTGAGCCAGACCATCGTCCGCGTGCATGAACCCGACGCCTTGTTCGCGGCGGCATGTCGCATCGCCGTCGAACAAGGCGGTTTTCGCATGGCCTGGGTCGCCCGCCTTGACGGGCAAACCCGCCGGGTGCGGGTGGCGATATACGCCGGCACCAATGACGGTTATCTGGAAAAACTCGATATCTGCCTCGACGACCGCACGCGCGGTCACGGCCCCACCGCAACCGCCCTGCAGGATGGCCAGAGGGTCGTGATTAACGACATCGCCAGCGATCCGCGCATGGACCCCTGGCGTGACGCCGCCCTGCAACGGGGCTATCGCTCGGCGATCTTTTTGCCCCTCATGGTCGCGGGTGCGGTCTACGGTACTCTCAATCTCTACGCCCCCGACGCGCATTTTTTCGACGACATGGAGGTGCAGCTCCTGACCGAACTGGCCTCGACCCTCTCCTTCGCCCTCGAATTTGCCACACGGGAGGCGCAGCGACGCGAGGCGGAGGCGGAAATACGTTCATTGAACGCCACCCTCGAAGAACGGGTGCAGCAGCGCACCACCGAACTGCTCGCGACGAACAAGGAACTCGAAACCTTTTCCTACAGCGTTTCCCACGACCTGCGGGCGCCGCTGCGGGCCATCGATGGCTTTACCAAAATTCTCCTGGAGGACTATGCGCCGCGCCTTGACGACGAGGGACTGCGGATTTGCGGCGTCATCAGCTACAACACGCGGCGCATGGGCGAACTCATCGACGCTCTTCTCGCCTTCTCCCGTCTGGGGAGGACGGAGATCAGGTCCGTCGGCGTCGACATGACTGCCCTGGCCGCCGAGGTCTTTGCCGAATTGACGACGCCGCAGGAGCGCGAGCGTATCGATTTTTCTCTCGCTACCCTCCCCCGGGCCTCCGGCGACCCGGCCCTGCTGCGGCAGGTCTGGGTCAACCTCCTGGCCAACGCCGTCAAATTCTCGGCCAAACAGCCCCGGGCGAGCATCGCCGTGACAGCTCGTCACGAGGGCAATGAGGGCATCTACACGGTGCGCGATAATGGCGTCGGCTTCAACATGGATTATGCCAAGAAGCTCTTCGGCGTCTTCCAGCGTCTGCACAGCGACAAGGAGTTCAGCGGAACCGGACTCGGTCTGGCCCTCGTCCAGCGCATTGTCCAGCGTCACGGCGGGCGCATCTGGGCCGAGGGGGCGCCGGGCCAGGGGGCGACCTTTTACTTCACGATCAGCCCGAAGAAAATGGCCTGACCCATGACGACTCGCAGCCCGCTGCCGCAACATTCCCCTCTTGGTGAACGATCCGTTTGCCCCGTGCCGCTTTCACGCTTTTTACGCGCCAAGGCTACGCCACTCGATGTTTTCCTCTCCCGCATGGTCTGGTTAAACGTTCTGCCGCTTGTTCTTCTTGCAATTTATTTGGCCGGCCACCACCTCCACACCTTGTACGCCCAGCAGAACCGGGAAGCCGGGGACCAGGCGCGCAATGTTGCCACGGCCATCGACAAAACACTGCATAGCCAGATCGCCGCGCTGCAACTGCTGGCAGCGTCACCACTTCTTGACGATCCGCTGCGGCTGCCGGAGTGCTACAAAGAAGCGTTAGCTTTTCACGAAAATTTTGGCGGGCATGTCATTTTCGCCGACCTGTCCATGCAAATGCTCTTCAACACGCGCGTCCCGTTCGGGTCGACCTTACCGAAATTACCCAGACCCCAAGGGCACGCGGCCGCCCCGGCGGCGCTGGCAACGAAACAACCCGCGGTGGGGGACATGTTTCTCGGCCCCATCGCCAATGAAACTCTCGTCGCCGTGGCGGTACCTGTCCTGCGCGACGGCCATTTTCGCGGGCTGCTGCTGAGCATCCTGGAAACCCGTCAATTGCAACTGCGCCTCGATGCGGTGGCCCTCCCGGAAGACTGGTCACTGACCCTCATCGACGGCAAGAATGCTGTCATGGCGCGCCGCGCCTCCTCGGCTGCGAGCGATCGGCCCTTCGGCCGTTCGCAGACACGCTCCCATGTCGCCCAGCTGACGACTTCGGCCTGGTCGGTGGTTCTGGAGATGCCCGGCCGTACCTACTACTCGCCACTGGTCATAACCTCGGCAGCTCTGGCCGTGGCAATTTTCGCAACCGCCCTGATCGGCATCGTCAACGGCCGCAGGGCGTGACAACCGTCGACATGACTGCCCTGGCCGCCGAGGTCTTTGCCGAATTGACGACGCCGCAGGAGCGCGAGCGTATCGATTTTTCTCTCGCGCCCCTCCCCCGGGCCTCCGGCGACCCGGCCCTGCTGCGGCAGGTCTGGGTCAACCTCCTGGCCAACGCCGTCAAGTTCTCGGCCAAACAGCCCCGGGCGAACATCGCCGTGACTGCCCGTCATGAGAGGGATGACTGCATCTACACGGTGTGCGACAATGGCGCCGGCTTCAACATGGACTATGCCAGGAAGCTCTTCGGCGTCTTCCAGCGTCTGCACAACGACAAGGAGTTCAGCGGCACCGGACTCGGTCTGGCCCTCGTCCAGCGCATTGTCCAGCGTCACGGCGGGCGCATCTGGGCCGAGGGGGAGCCGGGCAAGGGGGCGAAATTTTATTTCACCCTGAACGACATCGGCACAAGCAACCCAGCCTGAGGAGACGATGCCCCAATCCAGGCACGCCATCATGCCCATCACCGGTCTGACCTGCGCCAATTGCGCCCTGCGCGTCGAAGAACGGGTGCGCACGTTGCCGGGAGTGCAGGAGGCCAATGTCGATTTTGCCGGCGAACGGCTGCGCGTCGGCTTTGCTCCGGACCTCCTTGACGAAAGAGCCATCATCGCCGCTATCCGTGACCTCGGTTACGGTGTTGCCATCGGCAAGATCGCCTGGCCGGTCACCGGGCTGCAGGATCAGACCGACGCCGCCACCCTGGAGAAAATCCTTGACCGGGAGGACGGGGTCCTCACGGTCAACGTCAGTTACGGCACCGAACGGGTGACCCTCGAATTCATCCCGGGGATGACGACCATCGGCGAACTGGCCGGAACGATCCGCCGGGCAGGTTTCGATATCGTGCCGGTGCGCGATTCGGAAGCGCTGGAGGACATTGAGGCAACTCTCCGGTCGGCAGAGCTGGACAGGCAGAGGCAGCTGCTGACGATCGGCCTCCTCTTGACGATACCCCTCATCCTTTTCAGCATGGCCCGCGACTTTCGCGGTGTGACCTACCCATACGACGAACTGGCCATGCTCGTCGCGGCGACTCTTGTCCAGTTTGTCGTCGGCTGGCAATTTCATGTCGGCGCCTGGAAAAGTCTGCGGTCGGGGAGCGCCAACATGGATGTCCTCATCGTCCTCGGCTCTTCCGCCGCCTATTTCTCCAGTCTCGGCGTCACCCTCGGCCTGATCGACAGCCCGAATGTCTATTTTGAAACCGGGGCCGCCATCATCACCCTGATCCGCCTCGGCAAGTATCTCGAGTCCCGGGCCAAGGGACAGGCTTCCTCGGCGCTTAAAGGGTTGATGGGACTGCGCGCGACGACGGCGGCGGTGCTGCGCGACGGCCGGGAAAAGGAGATCGGCGTCGACGAGGTTGTCGTTGGCGACACCATCGTCGTCCGCCCCGGCGGCAAGGTGCCGGTCGACGGCATCATCAGCGAGGGACGCTCGGCCTTCGACGAAGGGATGCTGACCGGCGAATCGATGCCGGTGAGCAAAGGCCCCGGCGACGAAGTCATCGGCGCCACCGTCAACCGCGAAGGGCTGATCAGATTCGAGGCGACCAAGGTCGGCAAGAATACGGCCTTGGCCCAAATCGCCCGACTGGTCCAGGAGGCCCAGGGGAGCAAGGCGCCGATCCAGAAACTGACCGACGAAATCGGCCGTTATTTTGTCCCCTTCGTCATCGGCATTGCTCTCTGTACTTTTTTCGGCTGGATCTACGTCGCCCACATCGCCTGGACCGGGGCGATGCTCAACGCCATCGCCGTCCTCGTCATCGCCTGCCCCTGCGCCATCGGCCTGGCGACACCGACCGCGATCATGGTCGGCACGTCGCGCGGCGCCGAGCTCGGCATCCTCTTCAAAAACAGTGAAATCCTCGAACGCGCCGGACGCGTCGACATCGTCGTCTTCGACAAGACCGGAACCCTGACCAGGGGCGAACCGGAAGTAACCGATATCGTCGCCGTCGGCGAGCGGACCGCCGCCGCCATCCTGCGCCTGGCGGCGAGCGCCGAACGCGGCTCGGAACACCCTCTGGGCCGCGCCATCGTCAAGGCGGCGCAGAACAAAGGTTTGGTCCTGGCCGATCCCGAGCAATTCCGTGCTTTCGGCGGTTTTGGCATCGGGGCGGTGGTTGAGGGACACCAGGTCGCGGTCGGCAACCTGCGGATGATGGAGAATGCAGGCCTTGCCCTGGAAGAGTTGCCGGAGGAGGTCCTGCGCCTGCAAAACGAAGGCAAGACCGTCATGATCGTCGCCAGCGGCCCGGTCGACGCCCTTGCGCCGGCCCGGCCGCTCGGTTTGATCGCCGTAGCCGATACGCTCAAGCCGGGAGCGCGGGAGACGATCGCCGAACTGCGTCTTCTGGGTCTCGATATCGTCATGATGACCGGCGACAACCAGTGCACCGCCGACGCCATCGCCCGCCAGGTCGGCATCGAGAGGGTGGTGGCGGACGTGCTGCCGGGGGACAAGGCCGCAGCCATCAGGCGCATGCAGTCCGCCGGCACTCTCGGCAATTTCGCCCACCCGCGGGTGGCGATGGTCGGCGACGGCATCAACGACGCCCCGGCCCTGGCCCAGGCCGATGTCGGGATCGCCATCGGCACCGGCACCGATATCGCCATGGCCGCCGCCGGCATAACCCTCATCAGCGGCGACCTCGCCGGAGTCGGCCGGGCCATTTCCCTCTCCCGCGGGACCGCCCAGACCATCGTGCAGAATCTGATCTGGGCCCTTTTCTACAACGTCGCCTTGATCCCCATCGCCGCCTACGGTCTCCTCATCCCCATGTTCGCCGCCGGCGCCATGGCTTTCAGTTCGATCTTCGTCGTCACCAACAGCCTGCGTCTGCGCGGTTACACAGGAGCGACCTTCGCCCCGCAGAAAACGTGCTTGCGGCAAGGACTGGAGCTCATCCCGCAAACTGTCGTCCCGGCCATCGCCCTGGCCATTCTCATCGTCGTGCCGCTGCTGATCATGCCGGGGACGATGGAGATCGCGGGGACGCTCCCCGGCACCATGACCCCGTTGCTCATGATGACGATGGCGATTGCCAATGCCTTGATCGCCATCTCCTACGCTTCGATCCCCTTCTTCCTCATCGTCTTTGTCAAAAAGCGCAAGGACATGCCTTTCACCTGGATCATCTTCCTCTTCGGCATGTTCATTCTCGCCTGCGGCACCACCCATCTGGTCCATGTCATCGGCCTGTGGTGGCCGGTCGACTGGTGGCAGGCGATCGTCGACACCCTCTGTGCCGCCGCCTCCCTGGCGACGGCCATCGTCCTCTGGCCGGTCTTGCCCAAATTGCTCGCCATCCCCAGCCCGCAACAGCTGCGGCAGGTGAACAGGGCACTGCAAGTGGAGAAGGACAAACTTGAGTACACCCAGGGAGAGTTGCGCAAGGCCTATACCGAGGTGGAGCAGCGGGTCAAGGAACGCACCGAGGATTTGCTGATTGCCAACAAGGCGCTGCAGGGCGAAATCGCCGAGCGCAAGGACGCGGAGCATAAACTCAAGGCGAGCGAGGAATCGCTCAAACGACAAATCAGCCTCTTCACTTCGCTGCTTAAAATCCTCCCCAACGGCGTGTTCATGGTCGAGGCTCCGTCCGGGAAACCGTTGCTGGCCAACGATGCGGCCTTGACCCTCCTGGGACGGGGGATTCTCCCCGATGCGACCAGAAAAAATCTCGCGGAAGTCTACCAGGCCTTCAAGGAGGGGAGCCACGCCCCCTATCCGCCGGACGAGATGCCTATTCTGCGCGGGATGTGGGGCCAGACCTCGCACATCGACGACATGGTGGTGGTCCGGCCGGACGGCATGACGACCCAGCTGGAGATATTCGGCACCCCGGTGAAGGACGAGGGCGGGGAGATTTGGGCCAGCCTCGTGAGTTTCATGGATATTACCGACCGCAAACGGGCTGAAGCAAAAATCCACCGGCTCAACAGCGAACTGGAACAACGGGTTATCGCACGCACCGCCGAACTGGAAGCCGCCAACAAAGAGCTCGAAGCCTTTACCTACAGCGTCTCCCACGACCTGCGCGCGCCGCTGCGGGCCATCGACGGCTTTAGCAAAATTCTCCTCGAGGACCACACGTCGCATCTTGAGGCCGAGGGAATCCGCCTCTGCGGCGTCATCAGCGACAGTGCGCGGCGCATGGGGCGACTCATCGACGACCTCCTTGCTTTCTCCCGTCTCGGGAAAACCGAGATCAACCTGACAACCGTCGACATGACTGCCCTGGCCGCCGAGGTCTTTGCCGAATTGACGACGCCGCAGGAGCGCGAGCGCATCGATTTTCGTCTCGCGTCCCTCCCCGAGGTCAAGGGCGACCCGGCGCTGTTGCGGCAAGTCTGGGCCAACCTCCTCGGCAATGCCCTCAAGTTCTCGGCCAACAAGGAGGAGGCGATCATCACCGTCGACGCCACCCGGCAGGACGAGCAGAATGTCTATGTTGTCCGGGACAATGGCGCCGGCTTCGACATGCGCTACGCGAACAAACTCTTCGGCGTCTTCCAGCGCTTGCATCACGAAAGGGAATTCGCCGGCACCGGTCTCGGTCTCGCCATCGTCCAGCGCATCGTCGAGCGCCATGGCGGCCAGGTCTGGGCGAAGTCCGCCATGAACCGGGGGGCGACCTTTTTCTTCACCCTGGGGTGAAAAAGGCCGTTGCCGCCGCGGGGACGCGGAGAGGGCTAAAAATATATAGGTGCCAAGTGTTTAATCCTAAGTTACTATTCGTTGGGCTCAGGTGTTGTCCGCACCTGAAACGCATGGCAATGTTTTCGGCACCTAAGCGGGCATCCTTTTTTACCTGAAAGGAAAAAGGTAATGACCATGGACGCTGCGCAAAACGTCAACATCCTGCTGGTCGAGGACAATCCCCAGGACGCCGAGCTGGCCATCCGCTCCCTGCGCAAGGGCGGCCTGGGCAACGGCCTCTTTCACGTCGAAGACGGCGCCGAGGCACTCGACTTCCTCTTCTGCCGCGGGGCCTACCAGGACCGGACGATGGCGCAGCAGCCAAAAACCATCCTCCTCGATCTGAAGTTGCCCAAGGTGGACGGCCTCGATGTCTTGCGCGCACTCAAGAGCGACGAACGGACACGCGCGATTCCGGTTGTCATCGTCACCTCCTCACGCGAAGATCCGGACATCAAGACCGCCTACAACCTTGGGGCGAACAGTTATGTCGTCAAACCGGTCAACTGTGAGGATTTTTCTGCGGCGATGCTGCAACTCGGCTTATACTGGCTCCTGCTTAACCAGCCGCCACAGTAACAGCGCCGCCCGCAACTGCTATTCAATCAGGGAGATGTCATGGATTATCGTCTGCGCTTTCTCCTCGTCGAAGACACACCGACCGATGCCGAGCTGGTCCAGCGCGAGGTGCGCAAGAGCTATCCCAACGCCGAATTCCTCCTGGTCGATACCCGCCCCGATTTTCTCGCGGCCCTCGACTCCTTTCGCCCCGACGTCATCCTCTCCGACTACAGTCTCCCCGAATTCGACGGCATGACCGCCCTGCAGCTGGCCAGGGAACGCTTGCCGGATATTCCCTTCATCCTCGTCACCGGCTCGATCAACGAAGAGACCGCTGTCGCCTGCATGCATGCCGGCGCCTGGAACTACATCCTCAAGGATCACCTGCGGCGTCTCTGCCCGGCCATCGAAAACAGCCTGGAACAGTGCCTGCGCATCGCCGAGCATCACCGCACCGATCGGGAACTGGCGAAAAACGAGGAGCGCCTGCGCCTGGCGCTGCGGGCCGCCAACCAGGGACTGTTCGACATCGACCTGGAGAGCGGCGAGATGGTGGTGTCGCCGGAGTATGCCCTCATGCTCGGCTACGATCCCTTTACCTTTCACAACTCCATGGCGCTGACCCGTGAGCGCATGCATCCGGACGACGTAGAATCCGCCCAGCGGGCTTATGACGAATACGTCGGCGGCCAGCGCGACGAATACCGCGTCGAATATCGTCAGCGCACCAAAGACGGCGACTGGATCTGGGTCCTCTCCCGCGGCAAAATCGTCGCCCGTGCCACCGACGGCACGCCGCGGCGCATGCTCGGCATCCTCGCCAACGTCAGCGAACGCAAGAAGAACGAAGCCGAACTGATACAGCTCAACCGCACCCTGCGCGTCCTCTCGCTCTGCAACGAAACCCTGGTACGGGCAACCAGCGAAGCCGAACTTCTCGACAACATCTGCCGCAATCTGGTCGAGGTCGGCGGGTATCAGTTGGCCTGGGTCGGTTTTGTCGGAGAGACATCGCCTCTCATCGTACCGGCGGGACAGGTCGGCAGCGATCTCGGCGTGCTTGGCTGTCTGCGCGAGCACCTCCTCGACTGCGACAATCCCTGCCCGACGGCGCGCGCCGTATCGCAACACCGCCCGGTCCTGGAAAAGCGTACGAACGGCCCCGATCACCCGCATCTGCGCCACCTGGGGGAAACCCTCGGGGTCCGTGCCATCATCGCCCTCCCCCTAGTCAATGCCGGGAATGTCTTCGGCGCCCTGACCATCTACAGTCGCGACATCGACGCCTTCGACCCCGAGGAGATCCGCCTCCTCGGCGAACTGACCGACGATCTGGCCTTCGGTATCAGCGGGTTGCGCAACCAGGCGGCACGCCAGAGCGCCGAGGCGGCACTGAAGCTCTATCAGCTCGCCATCGAGGCGAGCAGCAACGGCATCCTCATCGCCGACGCCGCCGCCGACATCTCCGATCCGCCGCTCCTTCACGCCAACCCGGCCTTCGCGCGCATGACCGGCTACAGCGAGGTCGAAGCCCGGGGCCAGGGACTCTTCTTTTTCGTCCACAACGACGATCCCCTCGCCCTGCGGGATCTCGACGCCTCGTTGCGGAATAAGCAGACAGGGATGGGGTTACTCCACTGCCGACGCAAGAACGGCGAGTTCTTCTGGTGCGAAATGGCCATCTCCCCTTTGCGTAACGCCCAAGGGCGTCTGACGCACTTTGTCGCCGTCCTCACCGACGTGACCGAACACAAGCGCTACGAGGAGGAACTCGAACATCAGGCGACCCACGACGCCCTGACCGGACTGGCCAACCGCAACCTGCTCATCGACCGCATGGGGCAGAGCACGGTCTTTGCCGACCGCTCGCAGCGGGTGGTGGCGGTCTTGCTTCTCGATCTCGACCGCTTCAAGGTCATCAACGACAGCCTCGGCCACCTTGCCGGTGACGAGTTGCTCCTCCATGTGGCGCAACGCCTCACGGCCCATGTGCGCGCCGGCGACACGGTGGCCCGTCTGGGGGGAGACGAATTCGTCGTCACCCTGGCTGAAGTCGCCGATGCCGCCGATGTCGTCATGGTGACGAAAAAATTGATGGCCATCTTCAATGCGGCCTTTTCCGTGGCCGGACGGGACCTGCACATCCATCCGAGTATCGGCATCAGCCTCTATCCGAAGGACGGAACGGACCCGGGCAGCTTGCTCCGCTGTGCCGATATCGCCATGTATCAGGCGAAGAACGAGGGGGGGAATGCCTTTCGCTTCTTCGCTCCGGAGATGAATCTGCGCGTCACCGAAACCCTGGAGCTGGAGTCCGAACTGCGCAAGGCGGTGGCAAACGCCGCCCTCAAGATCTTCTACCAGCCCAAAGTCGACCTCGTCACCGGCAGGATTTGCGGCGCCGAGGCGTTGTTGCGCTGGCCCCATGCCAGCCGCGGGATGATCTCGCCGATGGCCTTCATCCCCCTGGCCGAGGAGACCGGGCTGATCCTCCCCATCGGCAAATGGGTCATCGATTCCGTCTGCGCCGCCATCAAGGCCTGGCAGAAGGCCGGGTTGCCGGAGGTCAGTGTCGCGGTCAACCTCTCGGCGCGGCAGTTTAACGAACAAGATCTCGAAGCGACGGTGCGGCAGGCGCTGGCGAACAATCGTCTCGATCCATGTTGGCTCGAACTGGAGCTGACCGAGAGCATGCTGATGCGCAAACCGGAAGCGGCGATCAAGACCATGCAGCAGCTCAAGACCATCGGCGTCTCCCTCTCCCTCGACGATTTCGGCACCGGCTTTTCCAGTCTCAACTACCTGCGGCGATTCCCCGTCGACATCCTCAAAATCGACCGTTCGTTCATCACGGATGTTGCCACCGACAGCAGCGCCGCGGCGGTGGCGACAAGCATCATCGCCATCGCCCACACCCTCGGCATGCGCTCCATCGCCGAGGGGGTAGAGAATATCGATCAGCTGCAATTCCTCTGTGAGCACGGCTGCGAAGAGATGCAGGGTTTCTACTTCAGCCGGCCCCTGCCGGAGGAAGAATTTTTGACGTTGCTCCGTTCGGGCAAATGCCTCGAAATACCCCAGAGCGCCGTCGTGCCAGGGCAAAAGGAATCGTGAGCAAGGCCCTATGCCGAACATTCTGAAGGAAATCACCCTCCTCCTGGTCGAGGACGAGGCGCTGCTGCGCCGGGCCACCGTCGACTTTCTCTCCGGTTACTGTGGCCGCGTCGTCTTTGCCGGCAACGGAAGCGAAGCGCTGGAAGTCTTTGCCCGCGAGAAACCCGACCTGGTTCTGACCGACATCATCATGCCGGAAATGGACGGCATCGCTCTCACCGAACGCCTGCACGAGCTCAGCCCCGAAACCCCCGTCGTCTTCTTTAGCGCCTTTTCCGATGTCCCTTACCTGCTGCGCGGCATCGAGCTCGGCGTCGCCGGCTTCATCCCCAAGCCAGCAGCGGACACACAGCTTCTCGCCGTCCTCGAAAAGGCCGCCCTGCCGGTCCTCCAGCGCAAGCAGCTGACGGGGCTCGAGAGAGAGCTGCTGCACTCGGTAGAATTGCGTCTCGGCAAGAGCCCCAGGATGAAGGAGATTGCGGCGCAGGTGACACGCCTCGCCCGCACCGACTACTCCCTCCTCATCCAGGGCGAGACCGGCACCGGCAAGTCGCGCCTCGCCGCCCTCATTCACGACCTCAGCCCGCGCGCGGAAAAACCTTTTGTCTCGGTGCAACTCAGCACCCTGCCGGAATCTCTTGTTGCCTCCAACCTCTTCGGTCACGAAAAAGGCGCCTTCACCGGCGCCGAACAGAAACGCGAAGGGCTGGTCGCCGCCGCGCGGGGCGGGACCCTCTTCATTGACGACATCGACGCCGCGTCCCCGATGGTGCAGGCCCTCCTCTTGCAACTGGTCGACGAAAAGAGTTTTACCCCCCTCGGCAGCAATCGCCAGCAAAAGGCCGAGGTGCGGATCATCGCCGCCAGCAACAGCGATCTTGCCACGGCTTCGGCCACCGGCCAGTTTCGCCAGGACCTCTATTACCGCCTCGCCGGACTGGTCATCGAATTACCACCGCTGCGCACCATCTCCGAAGAAATTCCCCAACTGGCGACGACATTCCTGCGCGAGGTGGCCCAGGGCCTGCACTGCAAGGCGCCCCTTATCACCGCCGAGGCCATGGCCCTGCTGCGCGCCCATCCCTGGCCGGGCAACATTCGCGAACTGCAGAATGTCCTCAAGCGGGCAACGATTCTGGTGACCGATGAAATCGACGCCGGACTCATCCATGACACCCTTGGCCACGCAGAAAACGGCAATGGCGCCTCCGCCGCCTCGCCGGCGCCGGCAAACCCGGCGGCCGAGGCCCTCCCCCTGACCATGGCGGCGGTGGAAGAATGGGCGCTGAAGCGGGCACTGGCGGCGGCCGAGGGAAAAAAAATGCTCGCCGCCCGTCTCCTCGACTTGAACTACTACACCTTCCGCCGCCGCCTGGCGCGTTACGGTTTGGACGGTGGCGAGGACTGATCCTGTCGATTGCCGCCCACACTATATATCCATTCCGACTAGCCAAAATAGATACCCCCCGTGTTTTGCCCACCCTGCCCGCCCCATCGCGTCACCATAACTACCCGTAATCACATCGTTACCTCTTCTGGCACAACTTCTGCTTAACTCTCATTAGAGCTTTACGCCTGCGTCATTCGTAACGAACGTCAATTTAAACCGCAGAGCCGCAGAGTCACGGAGAAAGTCGGGTGCTCGGCTGGCTGCAAACTGATCGATGGCTTTTGCCGGTGAAGTTGGCGCTTTACTCTGCGTCTCAGCGCCTCAGCGCCTTAGCGGTTCGGTTGTTTTTGGAGGTTGTCATGGAAAACAAGAATTACATACCACCTTACAGCGCCGGGTCGACAGCCGCCCCTGCCGACCCGGCCATTATCGTTCTCGAGACGATGGCCCGACTGCGGGTTCTGGAGTGCCTGCTGCAGCGTGCCGTCGTTGCCGAAATCGCGACAGGCGAACACCGCGCTCTTCTGATCCGCTACAACCGGCAACGCCAGGAAATCTTCGACCGGCTCGATGGGACACCGGCGCGCATGTTGCCGACTCCGGCGCAACTGCAAGAGTTGCTGGTCGGACCGCTGGCGCCGGACAGCGCGGGCCCAGCCCTCGCCAGCGCCATTGTCAACGTCCGCCGGATGATGGAGCTGCTGACGATCGACTGATTGCCCCAGCGTTTCAGTTCCAAAGGATTGGCACTGTCTCTAATTTCGCTATTTATTTTATCGCGCTATTCAAATGCAACTGATTAAGTTATCATTCCGGACATTTTAACCCCAGACGGAATAGTTTACCGATGCCGACAATATCCACAACATTGTCCCTGATTCGCATCCGCGTTCCGATCGTCGCGACGCTTCTGCTTGCCCTCGGTCTCGCCGCACCGGCCCAGGCCTTGATTCTCGATCAGCCGATGACCGGGGCAACGGCGCCGGGCTGGGTCATTGGCGGCGCCGCCTACCTCACCGCCAGCACCGGCGCCGACACCCCCGGCAACGGCTGGCTGCGCCTGACCGAACCATTTAACGACCAGTCCGGGTTTGCCATGTACGACAGCGCCTTCGACATCTCGCAAGGGGTTGTCATCCAGTTCGACTATGCCACCTGGGGGGGGACCGGTGCCGACGGTTACAGCATCTACCTCTTTGATGGCGCCTATAATGCGGCGACCTTCCAGGTCGGCGCCTCCGGCGGCTCTCTCGGCTACGACAAGAAGACCGTCGCCCCCGTGGCGCCCGGCGTCACCGGCGGCTACATCGGCGTCGGCATCGACGAATACGGCAATTTTTCCAACCCGACGGAAGGTCGGCTCGGCGGTCCGGGACTCCGGCAAAATTCGGTGGCGGTGCGCGGTCCCTTCGACCATCCGAGTGGCGCCTACTACTACATCGGCGGCACCGCCGCCAACGTCGGCACCCTCTGGTTCAATCAGGCCTTCCGCCCCGGCCAGTTAGGTACCCAATACCGCAAGGTCGTCATCTACCTGACCCCGGTGTCTGCACCCGAGTACATGCGGGTCGACGTCTTCATGCAGTTCGGCTACAACCAGCCGCTGACCTACCTGATCAACACCCTCTACACCATGCGACCGATCCCGAGTACGGTCAAAGTCGGCTATGCCGCCAGCACCGGCGGCTCGACCAATTACCACGAGATCAGGAATCTGGCCATCGACAACTTGCCGACGGACATCAACCTGGCCATCGCCAAGAGCGCCTCGGCCCCCATCGTCGCCCCCGGCGGGGCGCTGACCTACACCGTCACCGCCCGCAACTACGGGCCGAACCTGGTCACCATCGCCAACAACGTGCCGATCGTCGACACCCTGCCGGCAGAGCTGACCGGCGCCACCTGGACCTGCGCCGGTTCCGGCGGCGGCAACTGCGATGCCGCCTCGGGAAGCGGCAACCTCAACACCACCGCCGACTTGCCCTTCAACGGCGCCGCCACCTACACCATCACCGGCACCGTCGCCGGCGCCCTCGGCACGGTCTTCACCAACACCGCTACCCTTTCGGCTCCGGCCGGAATCACCGATTACAACCCGGCCGACGACAGCGCCAGCGTCGCCACCACCATCAGCAACGGCAACATCACCATCTCCGGCACCGTCTACAACGACAGCGGCGCCGGCGGTGGCATTGCCCACAACGGCGTGCGCGACGGCACCGAGGGGGGAGTCAACGTCGGCTTGACCTACTACGCCAAGCTCTTCCGCCCCACCGACTTGACCACAACAGTCGTCGCGCCGGTGACGGTCAACGCCGCCACTGGCATCTACACCATGAACAACGTCCCGGGCTACGGCGACTACGTCGTCATCCTCAGCTCGACCAACACCGCCAACGTCTACGATCCGAGCTTCCCGAGCGCCAACTGGATCTATGTCGCCCCCCTCAACTACACCCTGACCGGGCTGGTCGCCAACGGCGTCAACTTGACCAATCAGAACTTCTTCGTCTACAACGGCAGCCGCATCAGCGGCAAGGTGATCAAGGACGACGGCTTCAACGGCAGCATCAGCACCGCCTACGACGGCATCCTCAACGCTGCCGAAACCGGTATCGCCGGGGTAACGGTCCGTCTCGCCAACAACACCGGCGGTACCACCTACGACACCACAACCACCGATAGTAACGGCACTTTCGTCCTCTTCACCAATACCGCCAGCGCCAATCTGCGCATCTACGAGACCAATCTCCCCGCTTACACCTCGGTGAGCTGGAACGACGGCAGCACCAACGGCGCCTACACCATCGGCGGCGAATACATTCAATTCGCCTATACCCTTTATACCGACTATGTCAACGTCCTTTTCGGTGATATTCCGCCGCCAGTCACCATCTCCTTTACTCCGACCCCGCAGAGCGCCAGCGGCACCCCGGCGGCACCGGTCTATCTCCCCCACACCTTCACTTCCACCGCCCGCGGCAGCGTCAGCTTCGCCATGAACAACCGCACTCAGGGAACTTGGCCGGCCGTCTCCTTCGTCCGCGACCTCGACTGCGACGGCAACTTCGATGTGGGCGAACCGGACATAATCGCCGCCATCAACATCGAGACGGCGGAGAACCTCTGCATCCTGGTACGCGAGACGATCCCGGCCGGAGCGACGCCGGGGACAACGGATGCGATCACGACGCGGGCGACCTTCACCTACGGTCTGGCAACCCTGACGGCCGATGTCGTCGACACCACCACCGTCGCCAACTACCCCGCCGTGTCCGCGACCAAAACCTGGATCGACACCAATAACGGCGACCATGACCCCGGGGACACGATCCGCTACACCATCACTCTGACCGAGACCAACAACAGCGCCGCCAGCAATGTTTCGGTCACCGACACCATCAATGCCAACTACGACACCTTTACCATCGTCAGCATTCCGTCGGGCGCCGTCGACAGTTCCACCCCCGGTTCCGGCCCCCTCGATGTCACCAACATCAGTATCCCGGCCGGAGGCTCGGTCAGCATCGTCTACACCGTCAAGATCGTGACCGGCACGTCCGCGGGAACTTCGATTCCCAACACCGCCAATTTCGTCAACCCCGGCGGGATGTCCAACGGCACTGCGGTCGCAACCAACGTTATCGTCTCGGCCTCATCGATACCCGGCAGCGGCAACAAACAACTGTATCTTCATGACGCCACCTCGACCCCGGCCTACAAACTTTCACGTACACCGATGACGGTCAATGCCGCCAACTACGTCGCCATTTTGCGCGGACCCACCACCCGTGCCTGGGTTCTGAGTCCGGCATTGGCATCGCCGGTGACGATAGACAACGGCATCATCCCGGTGCGCCTCTGGCTGGCCAGCAATACTACCCGCACCTACACCATCCCGGTCGAGCTTTACTGCGGCGCGACCAGGGTCGCCTTTCTGAACACGGGCACAGCCGCGCTGGTCGCCGGAGCCCTGGCGGCACCATTCAACTTCAACCTCCCCCTGGGCGCCGATTACACCTGTCCGACCGGCAGCGCCTGGGAACTCAGAGTCACCAACAGTGAAGGGGGCACGGGTACCGCGCGCCAGGTTCGAGTTTTTCCGGCGCCGTCGGCCAATAATTATTCCAACGTTTCGCTATCGTCGCAGAACGTCATCAACGTCGACAGCGTCATCCCCTACAGTGCCCCCTATAACGACATGACCTCGCCGGCCAGTTATGCCGCCGGCAGCACCGTCCACCTGCGCGCCGTGGTCAGCGATCCCTTCGGCAGCGACGACATCAACGTCAACAACGACGCAACGACCCTGCCGCGCATCACCATCACCGACCGCGACGGCAACGCCACTACCGTCACCAACCTCGCCATGACCGAGGTCAACAACTCAGGGGCAGCGACCAAGACCTTCGAATTCGACTATGCCATCCCGGGCGGAGGCCTGGCCGGTTACTGGACCGCCAGCGTTACCGCACCGGAAGGGACGGAAGGGACCGTCGCCGACACCGGCGTCGGCACCTTCCTCGTCACTGTCCCGGCCCCGAACCTGACTGTCGTCAAGTACATGACGAGCGACCCCACCACCCCCTACAACATCCCCGGCGGCCTGGTGACCTACACCATCGACGTCACCAACTCGGGGGACGGCGCTACCGATGACGATTCGGTCATCATCATCGATCCGATCCCAACCAACACGGCGCTGATCGTGACTCCTCCGGCAGTGACCTACAACCCGGTGGTCGCAAACGGCTTGACCTTCACCTACGCCAGCGACGTCACCTTTTCTCAATTCACGACCGGACTCGATTTCACCTATGTGCCGACGGCCGATGCCAACGGTACCGATGTCAATGTCAAGCGTCTGCGCATCAACCCGCAAGGGCCATTGAACGGGGCGGCCAGCGCCCCCTACCCGCGCTTCACCGTCAGTTTCAAGATACGGATTAATTAGCCGTTGCAAGGTCCACCACCCTCAGAAAGGGGATAACACCATGAAGAAGAGAAACATCCTCCTCCCGCTCCTGGCCGGCCTGGCCCTCGCCTTGCCGGCCCAGGTCCTCGCCCTCGGCACGCCGGCGGAGACCGCCATCGTCAACACGGCGAGCATCAGTTATGACATCGGCGTCACCCCGGTGACCCAGACCAGTAATACGGTCACCATCACCGTCGGCGAGATTCTCGATGTGACCCTGACCTGGCTGGACGTCCCCAACGTCCTGGTCAAACCGGGGGATGTGGGGCAGATGCTGACCTTTCAGCTGTCCAACACCGGCAACTACAGTGAAATCTTCAATCTCAGCCTCAACAATACCGTCGGTGGCGACCAGTTCGATCCCATCGCCCCGACGACAATCTATCTCGACAGCAACGGCAACAACACTTACGACGCCGGAGTCGATACCCTTCACGTCGCCGGGACCAACGATCCGACCCTGACCGCCGACGGTGCCATCACCCTCTTTGTCTTCAACGCCATCCCCGGCGATCCCGGCGGGCCTCTCGATGGCGACACCGCCATCAGCCGCCTCTCCGCCACCGCCGCCACCGGCAGCGGCGCTCCCGGCAGCGCCTTCCCCGGCGCCGGCGGCAGCGGCACCGTCGCCGCCGTGGTCGGCCTCAGCGGCGGCAGCGCCACGGACGACGGCATCTACGAAGTCAGCCGCTTCGACTTGGTCATCACCAAGTCGGCCGTCATCAACGATACCTTTGGCGGCAACGAGCCTCTTCCCGGCGCGACCATCAGCTACACCATCGACGTCGTCGTCACCGGTACCGGGAGTGGCACCAACCTGGCCATTACCGACACCATCGACGCCGACGTTGTCTATGCCGCCGGCACCCTCGCCCTCGACACCGTGCCCCTGAGCGACACCCCGCTCAACGATGCCGGGGAAGTCGTGGCCGGGGTCGTCACCGTGCGCCTCGGCAATGTGACCGCACCGGCCACTCATGCCGTCACCTTTGACGTCACCATCCCGTAAAGGAGAAGAGAGTCATGTTACTCATTGTTTTCCACCGCAGCCTCCTCGCCCTCCTGGTCGCCCTGGCCGTGAGCACCGCCGCCTTCGCCGCCGACCCGGTCACCCTGACCACCGTCGGACTGGTCGAGGTCGAGACCCTGAACGCCAAGGGGGAGAAGGAGATCGCCCGCGTTCCGGCGGGGAAACTCATCCCCGGCATGACGGCGATCTTCGTCAATACCGCCGTCAACAACGGCAGCACCGCCACCGACAACGTCGCCGTCAATAACCCCATCCCCGAGCACACGACCTATGTCGACGGTTCGGCCAAGGGGGAAGGAGTCGCCATCGTCTTCTCCGTCGACGGGGGCAAGAGCTATAACCAGCCGGCGCAGCTCAAGGTCAAGGGCGCCGACGGCAAACTGCGTCCCGCCGCGGCCGCCGATTACACCCATATCCGCTGGCAACTACAGAAACCGCTGCCGCCCAAAGGGACGGTCACAGTCGAATACAGTGCCAAGGTCAAGTAACCATTTTTTCGTCTGCAATGTATTGCCTTCAACCCTTTAACCGTACGGCAATGAGGAGTCCACCATGCAGAGATTCGATCCGTCGCACATCCCCCGGTTAACATCGTCAACGACCCTTAACCCCATAGCCCTCCCACCAACGAAAGGAGCACCAACAATGAAACGCATGTTACGCACCACCCTGGCGACCTTTGCGGCCGCCGCCCTGGTCCTGACCGCCGGTCAGGCCTTCGCCGCCGGCACCGAAGCCGGTCAGTCGATCTCCAATACCGCCAGTGTCGACTACACCATCGGCGGGACCCCGACAACAACCCCGAGTAATCCCACCTCTTTCCTCGTCGATCGCATGATCAATCCGGTCGTCGTCTACACCGGCGCCGCCACCGTGACCGTCGTCGCCGGCGCGACCAACTATGTCCTTCCCTTCACCATTCAGAATCTGAGCAACACCCCGTTGGCGACCAACGAATATTTCAACCTTACCACCAGTGAAGTGACCGCCAACATCATGCAGAACGTCGAAATTTACCGCGACGTCAATGGGGACGGCTTGCTTGACGGCGGCGATACCCTGGTCCTCGCCCCGGTTCTTCTCGTGCGCGACGCCGCTCCTCTGGAGTATTTGATCGTCGCCGACGTTCTCGCCGCCGGCGGAGCCCCGGACACCGCGACCCCGGGCCTCACCGCCCCCTACGACCTGGTTGCCACCGCCTGGGCCGGCGCATTGGTCGGTGACGGCGCCCTGGCCGCCGACGGTGACGGCAATGATGCGGCCGCCTCCGAAATCGTCTTCGCCGACGCGCAGGGGACTGCTTCAGTCGAAGTCGCCGCTCCTGACGGTATCCACTCGGCCCGCGGCACCTACATCACCGCCGCCACCCTTGGTGTCGCCAAGTCCGTCAGCAACGGCGTCTCGGGCTACCAGATTCCCGGCGATGTTGTCACCTACACCATCGCGGTGACCAATTCCGACTCCGTCAATGCTGCCACCGCCGTCACCATCAGCGACGCCATCCCCGGGTTCACGCTGTACTCCCTCGGGACCCTGACTTGCACCGGCGCCGGCTTCACCGCCGAATACGATCACGGCGCCGGTTTTTCCACCACCGAGGCACCCGCCAATACGGTCACAGCGGTACGTTGTTCCGGCGGCAGCATCGCCGCCAGTGGCAACGCCAGCATGGCCTTTGGCGCGGCGATTCAATAACCCCTAACCAGACCCGCGGACGAAACGCATAACCATGCAGAGACACCTCCTCACCCGATCGGCCCTGGGGCCGCTGACCGCTTCCGGCACCATTGCCGGCAAGAGGGAGGGGTGTCTTTTATCCGCAGGGTCTGTTGCCAACCACAGTCAGGCGGACCGCCCGTTGCGGCGGTCCGCCCGTCTGCCGCAGATGATGACCACCCTCGGTCGCCATTTGCGGCAGGCGATGTGGAGTCTTCTCCTCTCCTGCTCTCTGGCAACGGTCGCCTTTGCCGCCACAGCACCGGGAACGTTCATCGACAACACTGCCCGTATCGATTATGACGTCGTCGGCAGCCCGGTGAGCCGCCTGTCGAACCTGGTGCGCATCATCACTGTTGTCAACCGCACCCCCTCGACCCTCGACTTCTTGCGCTACGCCCCGACCACCCCCGGTGCCGTCCCGACCATGGTGCGCCCCACCGATGGCGGCACTCCCCTGGCGCCCCTGCCCGATCCGACCGCCCTCGGCGGCGGCGCCATCGCCACCGGCGTCAATCAGCCGCTGATTCCGGCCACGACCTATCATGTCGGCGAGCCCTTCTTCCTGCAACTGACCGACCTCGACCAGAACGTTAATGCCGCCGTCATCGAGACAATTCTCCTCACCGTCTCCTCGCCCGAGAGCGGCGACAGCGAAGTCATCCGCCTCTACGAAACCGGCGTCAACACCGGCATTTTTGTCGGCTACCTGGCCAGCACCGCCGGCGCCGCCACCCCCAACAACGGCATCCTCTCCAGCGCCGTCGGCGGCAACGTCAACGCTCAGTATGTCGATGCCTTCGACGGCAGTGACAGCAACTTCGACGCCGCCCTCATCGACCCCTTCGGGCGGGTTTTCGACAGCCGCACCGGCGCGGCGATCGACGGCGCCGTCGTCACCCTCATCGACACCACCACCGGTTTGCCGGCCACGGTCTTTGCCGACGATGGGATCAGCCCCTTCCCTTCGACCGTCACCAGCGGCGACAGTAGCTTACTCTTCCCCGCCGGCGGCTTCCGTTTCCCCTTCGTCGCCCCCGGCAGCTACCGCCTCGACATCGTTACGCCGGTCGGCTACAGCGCTCCTTCCGTCGTCGCGACCAGCGTACTGCAAGCCCTCCCTGGCGCCCCTTTTGCCGTTGTCGGTGGTTCGCGCGGCGAGATCTTTGTCGTTAACCCCGGCCCCAACCTCGAAATCGACATCCCCCTCGACCGCCCCGCCACCGCCCTCTGGCTGCAGAAGAGTTCGGCCAAGGTCATCGGCGGCATCGGCGATTTCATCCCTTACGATCTCGTTGTCGAGAACGGCAACCCCACCCTGGTCGCCCCGTCGGTAACAGTGGTCGACCGTCTCCCCGCCGGCTTTCGCTACCGCCCCGGCACCACCCGCGTCGACGGCGTTGTCGCCGCCGACCCAACCGTCGCGCCCGATGGCCGCACCCTGACCTTCGCCCTCGGCGACCTCGCCGCCCTGGCCTCGCGCCGTATCGGCTACGTCGCCACGGTCGGGGCCAATGTCCGCCCCGGACTGGCGATCAACACAGCGACGGCGACCGATCTCGCCGGCGGCGTTTCCAACAGCGCCAGCGCCACCATCGCCATCCGCGAAGAGCTCATCCACCGCCGCTCCTTCCTCGCCGGCCGCGTCATTATCGGCCCCTGCGCCGAAGACGAGAAGCAGCTCGAAGGTCTGAAAGGGGTGCGCATCTTCCTCGAAGACGGCACCTACGCCGTCACCGACGAGGATGGACGCTACCACTTCGAGGGACTATCCCCCGAGCGCCATGTCGTCCAGCTCGACGTCGATTCGATCCCGGCGATGTACGAGATGCTCCCCTGCGACGACAACACCCGCTTCGCCGGACGCAACTTTTCCCAGTTTGTCGATATCCAGCCCGGCACCTTGTGGCGCGCCGATTTCCACGTCGGTCTGCGCCCCCGCGCCAGCGGTGACGTCACCCTCGAACTTAACGGCAGCATTAGCAACGACGAGGCGACTTTTGCTCTTCCCCTGGCCATCGGCGGTGTCGATTTAAGCAACCTGCGCCTCACCGTCATCTTCCCCGAAGGGTTGACCTATCTGCCGGGAACCAGCACCCTTGACGGTGCCGCCATCGCCGACCCGGGCGCAGCAGGGCAGACCGTGACCTACCGCCTCGGCGACCAGCCGGCCGGCTGGATGGGGGATGTCCGCCTGAACGCCCGCGCCAGCGGCGAGCGCAACGGCGAAGTCGTCACCCGCGCCATCCTCACCTTCGATGCATTCGAGAAGAAGAACCAACGCACCCCCATGGTCGAGAATGTGCTGCTGGTGACATCAACGGAGAGCCAGGAGACGATCCCGTCCTTCACCGTGCGGCCGCGCTTCCCCTCCTTTATCGCCGAGCTCTCCGCCGCCGATCGCATCACCCTCGACCAGATCGCAGTCGAACTCGCGCCCTACCACATCACCCGTCTCGTCGCCACCGGCCACACCGACAACATGCCCATATCGACCCGCGGCCGGACGATCTTTGCCGATAACTTCATCCTCGCCAAGGCCCGGGCCAAGGCTGTCGCCGACTACCTCGGCGCCGTCCTTAAACTGACGCCGGAGCAGCTTGAAACCGTCGGCCGCGCCGATGCCGAGCCGATTGCCGACAACAGCAGCGAGGACGGGCGCGCCCGCAACCGCCGGGTCGAGGTCAAGGTCGAGGGGGGGAGAATCAACCGCACCATCGACCTCGAACTGCTCAAGGACAAGAGCGGCCCGGCCCGCAGCGAAACCCTCGGTCTGCGCCCTGGCGAAAAACCGGCGGTCGCTGAAGAATTGACCGCCGTCGATCCCGACGCCATGCCTGAATTCGATGCCGTCTGGCTCGAACAAGCCGCCCCCGGTGTCGAATGGCTGTGGCCGCGCCCCGGCAAGGTCCCGGCCATCCCCAGCATCAAGGTCGCCATCAAGCACCTCCCCGAACAAACCCCGACTCTCTTCCTCGACGGTCAGCCGGTGAGTTCCCTGGCCTATGACGGCACCGTACGCAATGCCGCCGGAACCTTTATCGTCACCCTCTGGCGCGGCGTCGGCATCGCCCGCGGTGACAACAATTTCGAGGTTGTGTTGAAGGATACCGCCGGCAACGAAATCCGCCGTCTGAGCCAGGTCGTCCATCACTCCTTCGCCCCGGTCCGCGCTGAACTGGTGGAGAAAGAATCCGTGCTGGTCGCCGATGGTGTGACGCCGCCGGTCCTCGCCGTGCAGCTCCTCGACAAGGACGGTTACCCCGCCTGCGAAGGGGTTCTCGGCGAGATGCAGGTCGCCCCGCCCCACCGCCCGTGGATTGCCGACGACAGCGAAACCGATTCGCTGGCCCGGAAAAACACCAAATTCCGCGTCGGCGCCGACGGCATCGCCCGCATCGCCCTCGAACCGACAACCCGGTCCGGCGACGCCATCCTCAGCCTCGCCCTCGACGAGGGGAGCAGCGAGATCCGCGCCTGGCTGCAACCGCAGGCGCGCGAGTGGATCCTCGTCGGCCTCGCCGAAGGGACCGCCGGCTACAACACCGCCTCGGGAAACATGGAAGCCCTGACCGAGCAGGATCAGGATGAGGACTTCTATAGCGACGGTCGCCTCGCCTTCTTCGCCAAGGGGAGGATCAAGGGCTCGTGGCTTTTGACCATGGCCTATGACAGTGACAAGCCGCGCCAGGAAAGTCTGTATCAGACCATCGACCCCGACAGCTACTACACCCTTTACGGTGACGGCACCACCCAGCAGTACGAAGCCAGCAGCGCCCGCAAGCTCTACGTCAAGCTTGAGCGCGGCCAGTTCTATGCCCTCTTTGGCGATTACGACAGCGGCCTCACCATCACCGAACTCTCCCGCTACAGCCGCAGCCTCAACGGCTTCAAGTCCGAATACCGCAACCGCCGCGGCGGCTGGAACGTCTTTGCCGCCGACAGCCATCAGGCTTTCGTCAAGGACGAGATCCCCGGCGACGGCACCTCGGGACTCTACCGCCTGACTCGCAGCAACATCGTCCTCAACTCGGAAAAGATCGTCATCGAGACGCGGGATCGCTTCCACAGCGACGTCGTCCTGACCACGCGGATCTTGAGCCGGCACCTCGACTACAACATCGACTACGCCCTCGGCACCCTCTACTTCAAGGAGCCGATCTTCACCCGCGACAGCAGCTTCAATCCCAACATCATCGTCGTCGACTACGAAGCTGCGGATAGCGGCGACAACAGCATGACCTACGGCGGTCGCGGCATGGTCAAGCCTTTCGGCGAAACTCTCGAACTCGGCGCCAGCGCCATCCACGAAGGGACGACCGGGGCCGAAGGAAATCTGTACGGCGCCGACGTGACGGTAAAGTTCGACCCGCGCACCACCCTCAAGGGGGAGTACGCCACCAGCAAGGTTGACACCCTCGCCGGCGACGGCAAGGGGAGTGCCTGGCTCGCCGAATTGACCCATCAGGGTTCGGCCCTGAACTCGCGCGCCTACATGCGCGAAGAGGAACCGGGCTTCGGTCTCGGCCAGCAGGCGGCGAGCGAAGCGGGGATGCGCAAGGCCGGCGTCGATGCCGCCTACCGGGTGACCCCGCAGGTCACCGTCAACGGCGCCCTGGCCCGGCAAACTAACCTGACCACCGACGCCGAAGGGGATCTGGCCGAAGCCGCCATCGAATATCAGGACAAGAGCTACAATCTGCGCAGCGGCCTGCGTCAGGCGGTCGATCGCTTCAGCGACGGAACTCGTAACGAGTCGACCCAGGCTCTCTTTGGCGCCGGCTGGCAGGCGAACTCGCGGCTCGCCTTCCGTCTCAACCACGACCAGTCTCTCGGCAGCAGCGACGGCGCCGCCGACTATCCGACCCGCACCCTCCTCGGCGCCGACTATCGCCTGAGCGAGGCGGTGACCCTCTTCGGCGAGCAGGAATGGACCAAAGGCGCCGCCGAGGATAGCGAAGGGACCCGCCTCGGCCTGAAAACGACCCCGTGGAGCGGTGCCCAGGCCAACTCCTCCGTCGAACAGCAGATCAGCGAAGCCGGCACCCGCGTCTTCGCCAACCTCGGACTCAAGCAGACCTGGCAGCTGAGCAAGCGCTTGAGCCTCGACGCCGGCCTCGACCGCAGTCAGACCTTGCGCCATCCCGGCAATACCCGGGTCAACCCCGATGCGCCCATGGTCTCCGGCAGCACCAGCGACTACACCGCCGTCACCGCCGGAGCCAACTGGACCGAAGAAAAGTGGTCGTGGTTCAACCGGGCCGAGTACCGCACCTCGGATAGCGATGACAAATGGGGGATCGCCGCCGGGGCCATGGGCGAAGTCAGTCGCGGGGTCGGGCTCTCGGCTTCAGCCCAGTTCTTTTACACCGACGCCGCCGCCGGGACCGAGTCGACCAACGTCAACCTCCGCCTCGGCTACGCCTGGCGTCCGCGCGCCAGCCGCTGGATCATCTTCGACCGTCTCGACTTCCTTAACGACCGCCAGAGCGGCTTGCTGACCGACTTCGACAGCTGGCGGATCATCAACAACCTGCACGCCAACCTCAAGGCTTCGCGCCGCACCCAGATCGCCCTGCAGTACGCCTGCAAATATGTGCAGGAATCGATTGCCAACCAGGAATTCAGCGGCTACACCGACCTCATGGGGATCGAGACCCGCTACGATGTCAGCAAAAACTGGGATGTCGGCCTGCGCGGCAGCGTCCTCCACGCCTGGGAACTCGGACATTTCGATTACAGCAGCGGCGTCTCCGTCGGCTACAAGGTCATGACCAATGCCTGGCTCTCCGTCGGCTACAACTTCACCGGTTTCGCGGACAAGGATTTCTCCGCCGCCGATTACACCGCCCAGGGCCCCTTCGTCCGCTTCCGCTTCAAGTTCGACCAGAACAGCATCAAGGAAGCCCTCGCCCGCTTCTGACTCCCGCCTTTTCATCCTTTTTGTGTTATCCTTCCAGCCATGATCCGTCTGCTTGTCAGCGCCGACGACTTCGGCAGCGGCCCCGGCCGCAATCGCGGCATTATCGAGGCCTTCCTGCACGGCATCGTCACCGGCGCCTCCCTCCTCGCCAACGGTCCGGCCTTCGCCGATGCCGTCGCTCTCGCCCGCGCGCACGCCCTCCCCGTCGGCGTCCATCTCAACCTCTCCGAGGGGAGGGCCGTGAGCGGGCCGATTGCCGGCATCACCGATGGAAGCGGGCACTTTGCCGGCAAGGGGGAACTGCGCCAACGCCTCCTCGCCGGTGACTTCGATGCCGCCGCCGTGGCGACGGAGCTGAGAGCCCAGATCGCCCGCATCCGCGCCGCCGGGCTCGACCCCGACCATCTCGACACCCACCAGCACTGCCTCCTCTTCCCCGCCCTGACCGCCATCGTCGCCGCCGTCGCCAAGAGCAGCGGCATCAAGACCCTGCGCCTCCCCCTCCCGCTGGAGCCGGCCGCGGCCGACCCGGACGGTCCCCTGGGCGCCGAACTGGCGCTCTACCGCGCTCTCGCGCCGGCTTGCGCCGCGACCTTGCATGCCGCCGGCTGCGTCACCCCCGACGGTCTCTGCGGCATGCCCCTTCTCGACCGCCTGGAGGAAGAGCACCTTTTGCGCACCCTGACCGACCTCCCGGCCGGGACCTGGGAACTCATGACCCACCCCGGCCACGTCGATCGCGGACACCCCTTTTCCGGCCCTGAGCGGGTCACCGAACTTGCCGCCCTCACCGCCCCCGCCGTGCACGCGGAGATCGTCCGGCGCGGCATCGCCCTCGTCTCCTTTTGCGAGCTGCCATGCGCGTCCTGATCGTCATCCCCAGGCAACCGGCGGCCACCGGCAACCGGGTCACCGCCGAACGCCAGAAGCGCGGTCTCGCGGCCCTCGGGCACAAGGTCGCCCTGGTCGAAGTCGAGGTCGGGCAAACCCGGGTCCTGGCCGTCGCCCTCGCCGCCTTCCGCCCCGACGCGGCGCTCCTCCTCCACGCCTGGCGCTCGGGCGAACCGTGGCTGCAGGTCAAGAAGAGCGCGGCGATCCCCTGCGTCGTTTGCCTCACCGGCACCGATCTGCACGAAGATCTCGTCGCTCCCGAACGCGCCCCTATAGTGCAGACGGTCCTTGCCCGCGCCGCCGCCATCGTCACCCAGAACCCCTTCACCACCACCGACTTGCGCCGCGCGGGGGCGGAGTGGACCGAGCGCCTCCATTACCTTCCTCCCGCCGTCGTTCTCGGCGACGAGCCTTATCCCTTGCGCGAGATCCTCGGCGTCGATGCCGAGACCCTCGTCCTGCTGCACCCCGCCGGCATCCGTCCGGTCAAGGGGAACCGCGAGCTCCTCACCCTCCTCGGCCCGGTGGCTAAGGCATACGACAACTTTGTCGTCGCCTTCTGCGGCCCCGATCTCGATCCCGACTACGCCGCCGAGTTCCACACCGCCCTGCGTTCCCGCCCCTGGGCCCGCGCCCTCGGCGTCATCCCCCATGCGGCCATGGCCGCCGCCCTGCGCGCGGCCGACCTCGTCCTCAACAACTCGGCCAGCGAAGGCCTCCCCAACGCCCTCCTCGAAGCCGCCGTCCTCGGCCGGCCGATGCTGGTGCGTAACATCCCCGGCAACGCCGCCGTCGTCAGCGACGACGTCAACGGCCACCTCTACGACGATGCCGCCACCTTCCGCCGCCACCTCGGCGCCCTCCTCGACGACCCGGCCCTGCGCCGACGGCTCGCCGTCCCCGACCCCGAGCGCTACCGCCCCGAACACGAAGCCCATGAGTTGGAGTCGCTGCTGCGCACGGTCTGCGACAAAAAGCACACCGGGCTCGTGCCCGGTCCAGCATGAAATTGACCTGACATGACCCCGGACGCCCCCATCACCTTTCGCCCCATCGGCATCCTCTCCTCCCCCTATGCCCGCCGCATCGATGCCCCCCATCAAGGGACGGTGGTGGAAGGGACGGCAAGCGGGGATTTCGCCCTCGCCACCCTGGAACTGGCGGCGTGGCTGGACCAGACGGTCCTCCAGGATCTGGGCGGCTTCGAGCGGCTGTGGCTGATCTACGCCTTCCATCGCAGCGAGGGCTGGACGAGCCGGGTCAAGCCGCCGCGGGGGGGACCGAAGCGGGGCGTGCTCGCCACCCGCTCCCCGCACCGCCCCAACGCCATCGGCCTGTCGGCGGTGGAACTGGTCAAGGTCGAAGGGAGGACCTTGCACCTGCGCGGGGTTGACCTCCTCGACGGCACCCCGGTCCTCGACATCAAACCCTACATCCCTTACGCCGATGCCTTTCCCGCAGCAAAAGCCGGCTGGGTCGACGAACTGGATGCCCGGCTCGGGCGTAATTTCGCGCCGGGACCACGCCGGCCGCGCTGATTGCACAGCAATACACGCAGAATAACAATAGCCACCAACGTCCCTTTGGCCTTTCTGAGCAGAAATTGCCGAGATAGCGGTCACACAAAAAGCCGCCCCCGATGTCGGGGGCGGCTTTTTTGTGCGTGCCTGCTGCCGGTAAAACTTACTGCGCCTTGGGCGCCGGTACCGCGGCCTTCTTCGCCGGGGCGAATTTGTAGAGGTCGTGGGCGACGGAGTGACAGGCGCCGCAGGTCCCGAACTTGGCCAGCAGCGGCTGCGGATGCGGCTCGCCGTGGCAGTTCTGACAAGTCGGCACCGCCTTGTGTTTGTCGGCGTGACAGAAGGTGCAGCTCTTGCTCTGGTGCTTGAAGGTGCTGGCCGAGAGCTGGGTGAGGGCCTGCTTGTGGCAGGCGCCGCAGTCGGCGTTCTTGACCTGATCGTTGACGTAGGCGACCGCTTTCGGCATATGCGCCTTGTGGCACTTCTTGCAGTCGCCGGCGGTCATCTCCGGCGCGTGCGGCTTGTGGCACTGGGTGCAGGCCGGAATCTTGCCGTGCTGGTCGTGGCAGCTGCTGCAGAAGAGCTTGCTGTGCTTGCTCGGCGCTTCACGCAGCTGCTTGATCTGGCTGTCGTGGCAGGTCAGGCACGGTTCGGTGACTTCCTTGCCGTAGGTGATGACCTTCGGCGTGTGGGGATTGCGGTGACACTCGAGGCAGTTCTTCAGGGCAAAGTGCGGCGTCCCTTCGTGGCACTGGCTGCACAGGGGGATGATCTTGCGCACCACCGGCGGGTGGCCGTTGTGGCAATCCTGGCAACCGACGGCGGTTTTGTGCGCCAGCCCCTTGGCCTCGATGTCGGCCGGCGGCTGGGCGTGGCACTTGATACAGTCGGTGTTCAGCAGGGTGGCCGGCAAGGTAGCCGGCTTGGTCGCCGGCAGAGTAGCGGCGTGGCCCACGACGGGGAGGAGGAAGAGTCCCAGCAGCAGGAGCACTCCGGTTCCGTTCGACAGAAACTTCACAAACACTTTCATCCTTTTGTTCTCTCCTTGGCATGATGCGGACAGCGACCGTTCACTGCCTCCCGCGGCCCTCCCGCGGCAGCCGATCGCAGCCGCTGTTTTTGCCAAAATGAGTGACATTTGTCAATAAAAAACAATGCAAATTAATCCGCCACATGAAGTCGCATGGCCGGAGTGGATGCCAACTTCCCCGGCCGCAAAGAGACCCGACCCTGCTTCCGCAAGGGGACAGGAGACAGAACCCGGCGAACGCGTTTGCTGGTGATTTGGCTAGGGAACAAAAGACAATTGCCCTGCGAGGAGAAAGGGGTAACAATCGGGAGCGTTTTTTTTGGAGGGGAAAAGATGCCCGGATCAACGCTGCGATAACCAGAAACCGCCCGCCCGGATTCATTTTCGGCGGGCGGTTTTATTGTCGGCTGGGCGGGGCTGAAATTGAGGTTCTCTGCTCTTGGAATGCTGGAAGGACAAGCGCGAAGAACTGCGGCATTGGACAAAATATTCCGATGACAAAAGGCACACTTCAAGATATGCTTGAGCCATGAAGCCGATCAATTGGAACAGCGCAAAAAACATCCGCCTCAAATCGGAGCGAGGCGTGTCTTTCGAGGAAGTGCTGGCGGCCATGGCGCATGGCGCGCTGCTCGATGTCGTTGCACACCCGAACGCCGAGCTGTATCCGAACCAGCGTATTTTTGTCGTTCGAATTCGCGGTTACGCCTACCTGGTTCCTTTTGTCGAGACGGACCAGGAGATATTTCTGAAGACGATCATACCGAGCCGGGTGGCCAGCAAAAAATATCTGGCAGAGGGAGCCAACCATGAAAGCTAAAGTCGAAAAATACGAAGGGGACATCCTGACTTCCTTCGAAAGGGGAGAATGGCAGTCCGTGCCCGACCTCAAGGACGAGATCGCCCGTTACGCGGCAAGTGCCGCCACAACCCTGACCAAAGACAAACGTATCAACATCCGTCTTTCCTCCCGCGACCTGGAGGACGTGCAGACGCGAGCGGCGGAGGAGGGGATGCCCTACCAGACCCTGATCGCCAGCGTGCTCCACAAATACGTCAGCGGTCGACTCGTTGAAGCACCGTCCCGACCGACGCGCGCAACCGGCCGCGCCAAAAAACTGCGCACAGGTTAGCGCCTGACCGGGAGTCTCTGCGCGCTCGGTGTTCGAGAGTCCGGTGGCAGAAAAGACGATTGACCTGCGGTGAGAAAGGGGTAACAATCAGGGGCGATTTTGAGGAGGGGGAATGATGCCCGGATCACCGTTGCGATAACCAGTAACCGCCCGACCGGAATCATTTTCGGCGGGCGGTTTTGTTGTTATTGCTCCGGAGGTTAACATTGCATGTAGGAGCAGACTCCAGTCTGCGATTATCGCGAGCAGGAGCTCGCTCCTACGAAGAGCGGTTTTGGCTATTTAGCCACACAGAGGGAGGAAAGCATGAATCCAGTGACCGTAGGTCTGGGTGTCGCCGCATTGTTGTTCGGTTTCTACAGCTTGTACGTGCGCCTGTCCAACCCGACGAAATTCGCAAAGCTGGCGGCGATGAAACAATTTTGGGGAGAAAAACTGGGCGGCGCGATTCATTTTGTGGCGTACACGCTGGTTCCGCTCGGTGTCGGTGTCGTGCTGATCTTCGCGGGCTTGCGCGGCATTAACGTGTTTTGAACTTATGGTTGGCCATGGCATAAAATCGGAGAGGGAAAATGACTGAAAAACTAATGGCGACGGAGATTCAAATAGTTGGATTTTATAAAATTTTGCCGACCGAGGAATCAATTGTAGAAGCTGCAAGGTATCACGAATATGATTGGCTTCTTGATGAAGATGGGAATTACACAGATGAAATCAATTGGGATAATCATGAAAATCTGGGATTAGTTGAACTACAGGTTTTCGGCAACATATCCCCCCCCGAGTTTTATTCCAGCATCTCCCAAGAAGACCAGGTTCCCTATATGGAGTTTTGGCTCGACACTGAAGGTAGTTGCCTACTTACGGAGGATGAAGCCATTACGAAGCAAGGGCGCAGAGTTTGTTTTTTCCTTCATTTTATCGATCACTCGAAACCGCTAGCAGTCTCTGGGAAAAAACTTACATGCCCATCTTGTTCAACATTGCCAGAACGGCTTTCCCCATTCACGCATTACATCCCAGTTGACTGAGCTGCCCTTTGCGGAGCAGCGCACTGATAAATAGAAAAAACTCAGCCAACTGGGAAAATGCTCCTGAACAAAAACCGTCAAGTGATTTTCCGAACCGTTGGAAGATTAGGAGGAAAGGTCGAACAGGTTATGACGTTATCACTTTTCGGTATGCTTTATTCTGCTGCCTTTATAATCATAGGAGGGCCTAGGAGGGCCTAGGGGGACGCTGCTTGTTATTTTTCTACCGTAATAATTAGCAACATAGCAAGCAGCGTCCCCCACCAGGATCAGCAGCGTCCCCCACCAGGATCAGCGGAAGCGGGCTTCGATACGCACGCCGCTGCGCCTTGATGACGTTATGCGTGTTAAAATGAAGCCGCAACACGTCTCTAGACCAGGAGGTGTGATATGACCAAGCCAGCAAAGAATACGATTTGCCTTTGGTACGATGGCGACGCCGAGGAGGCGGCGCGATTTTATGCCCGGACCTTTCCCGATTCATCCGTCGGCGCGGTACTTCGCGCGCCGGGCGACTATCCGTCCGGAAAAAAAGGCGATGTGCTGACGGTCGAGTTTACGGTGATGGGCATTCCCTGCCTCGGGCTCAATGGCGGCCCCGAGTTCAAGCACAACGAAGCCTTCTCATTTCAGGGAGGGCCTAGGGGGACGCTGCTTGTTATTTTTCTACCGTAATAAT
>MGTO01000022.1 GCA_001799485.1 Desulfuromonadales bacterium GWC2_61_20
GTACCTGCGCAAGGTGCCGGCCGATCCCTGGGAGACCCCTTACGTCTACCTGATGCCGGGGGTGCATGGCGACTACGACATCATCAGCTACGGCGCCGACGGGGTGCCGGGGGGCGAGGGGAAGAATGGCGATGTGCAGAGCTGGGAACTCCCCTGAGCCGCGGGGCTTCACCCTCCTGGAGCTGGTGGTCGTCGTCTTTCTCATCGGCCTCTTTTCGCTCCTGACGGTGCCGCTCCTCTCCGGTCCGGGCGATGCCGCTCTGACCTCCTCGGCCCGGCGCCTGGCCGGGACGGTCAAGCAGCTGTACAACGAGAGCGCCCTCTCCGGCCTCGAGGGACGCCTGATCTTCAACCTTGACGGCGGCACCTACACCGCCCGCCTCCGCGAACGCGACGGCACCCTGCGCCCCTTGCCGGGGGCCGGCCAGGACGGGAAATTGCGCGGCGCCACGCGCTTTACCGCCGTCGCCGTCGCCGGGCGCGGCAGCGTTGCCCGCGGCGAGGTCGTCACCGAGTTTTCTCCGGCCGGCTGGCTGCCGGAGACGGTCATCCATCTGCAGGACGGGGAACGCCAGCTGACTTTGCGCCTCCTCTCCTTCACCGGCATCACCGAGGTCTATGCGGGCTACCGGGAGTTCTGAAAAATCAATATCCGGCTTCACCCTCCTCGAGGTGATGATCGCCCTGGCCCTGGTCTCCATCGGTCTCATCGCCCTGCTCGGCCTGGGCAACCGCTCCATCGCCGTCGGCGAGCGGGTGCAGCGCCTGACGGCGGCAACGCTGCTGGCGCAGCAGAAGATGACCGAACTGGAGCTGGCGGCCGCGGCCGGCGGACCTCTGCAAGCGGAGCAGGGGGATTTCCCGCCTCCCTTCGAGCTCTTCCGCTGGCGCACCGAGTTCAGCCCGACCCCCCTCGCCTCGGTCCGCCGGGTCGATGTCATCGTCATCTGGGGGAATGAACGCCGCAACGAAGCGGTGGCACTGACCTCCTTCCTCTTCCGCCACGGAGGGGGGGCATGACCATGGTCACGACGAGACGGGGGGACGCCGGCTTTACTTTGCTGGAGATTCTGGTGGCGGTGACTATCGTCGTCCTCGTTCTCGGCAGCATCTACGGCGTCTTTACCGGCATCAGCCGCGCCCGCGACCGGGTCGAGCAGCGGGGTGGCGCCGGCCACCAGGCGCGGGTCGTCTTCGACCGCATCGGCCGCGAGCTGCGCAGCGCCTATCCCCTGGCCGGCAGCGTCGGCGCCTTCAGCGGCAGCGGCGGGGCGGGGAGCACCCCCCCGACCCTGAGCTTTGCCACCATCGCCGGGACCCCGGCCGGCGGTGCCCACGGCGGCATCCGCTTGGTGCGCTATGAGCTGGCAACCGTGCCGGAAAGCGCCGGGGGCGGTTACGAACTGCGCCGCAGCGAAGTCCCGGCCTTCCTCGGCACGGCGGCGCCGGAGCAGGCGAGCCGCCTCCTCGCCGGGATCAGCGCCCTGCGCTGGCGCTTCTACGGCGACAATGCCTGGCAGGACGAGTGGCCGGCCAGCTCCGGCCGGCTGCCGCAGGCGGTGGAACTGACCCTGTCCCTGCAGGCCGGCAGCGAGACGCTCCCCTTCGTTTCGGCCTTTGCCCTCCCCCTCGCCGCGAGGCAGCCATGAGGCGGCCGGGGGAAAAAGGCATGGCCCTGTTGCTGGTGCTGGTGCTGCTGGCCCTCCTTTCGACCCTCCTGGCCGACTGGGCCTTCTCCTCCCTGGTCGAATTGCGCCAGGCGGAGACCTTTCGCGACGGCAGCCGCGCCTACTATCTGGCGCGAGGCGGGGTGCAGGTTGGGCGCATGCTGCTGCAGGAGGACCGCAATGCCTACGACTCCCTCGACGAGAGCTGGGCCCTGGGGATTCCCGGCTATCCCGTCGGCGAGGGGGCGACCGTCACCATCGCCATCGAGGATCTCGACGGCCGACTCGACCTCAACCGCATTGTCGATGCCAGCGGGGAGAACCCGGCGCCCTACCGGGAGCGCCTGCGCCGGCTCCTCGATCAGCTCGGGGAGACCGAGGCCGAGACCCTGGGGGATGCCCTTCTCGACTGGATCGACCGCAACGATGCGAGCGCCCCGGGCGGGGCCGAGAGCAGCTACTACCAGGGGCTGACCCCGCCCTACCGGGCGCATAACGCCCCCTTGGACACCCTCGATGAGCTGCTGCTGGTCAAGGGCTTCACCCCGGAGCTGTTCGCGCGCCTGGCCCCTTTCGTCACCATCCATAACGGCGGCGGGCTCAACCTCAACACCGCGAGTCCCGAGGTGCTCCTCTGCTGGGATGCCGACATGAGCGCCGACGTGGCGGCGCGCCTGCTGGAAGGGCGGCGCGCCGCCCCCTTCAAAACCCTGGAGGCAGCCCGCGACCTCCTCGGGATCGAAGTCTTCTCGGGACTCAATCGCAACCTTGATCTGGCTGTCGCCAGTGCGAGCTACCGCATAACGGTCACGGCCCTGGTCAATGACGGCAGTCGCCGCAGCGAAGCTCTGGTCGACAAAAGCGGCGACCGCATCCTCGCCCTGAAGGTTTACTAAAAACGGCGGTATAAACCCGCCCCTTACGCTTCTCCACGGGATTTTTCATGGCACGACGTCTCATCGGCATCGACCTCGACGGCGACACCCTGAACATCGCCATCCTTCTGGCGGACAAGGGGCGCATCCGCCTGTTGCGCTGCGGTCACCACCGTTATGGTGGAGAAGGCCTGGCCGCGACCCTGACCGAACTCGCCGGCGGCCCCCTGGAATCGGCCGACCGCCTCTGCCTCGCCCTCCCCGGCGGCAGCGGCTGGGTGCGCCACCTCGCCTTCCCCTTCCGCGAGGGCAAGGCGCTGACGGCCGCCCTCCCTCTCGCCCTCGCCGCCCAGCTTCCTCTCCCCCTGGAGGAGTGCGCCTGGGCCAGCCAGGAGCCGCAACCGGACGGTGCCGGCGCCCGGGTCCTGGCGGCGGCGGTGCGACACGACTCGGCCGCGGCCGCCCTCGCCCCCTTCGACACCGCCGGACTGCCCTTGCAGACCCTCGATCTCGCCCCCTTTGCCGTCGCCGATGGCGTCCGCCGCCTCCTCCCCGACGCGGCCGGCGTTCTCATCCTCGCCGGTCGCGCCGAAACGACCCTGCTGCGCCTCGGTGCGCACGCTGCCGCCGACTACCGTCTCCTCCCCCATGGTCCCGCCGGCCACGTGCCGACGCCCCTGATCGCCGCCGCCGCCCGCACCCTGCGCGGCGGGCGCAGCGGCAACGACTGCCCCCTCATCCTCGCCGGCAGTCGCGCCGACGCCGGCCTCCGCGCCGCCCTGCTCAAGGAACTCGACGGCGTCGACCTGGCCCGCGCCAGCCTCGACGGTCAGCCCGTCCCGCCTCAGGAACTGGCGACCGTCGCCATCGCCCTGCGCGGCGCCGACGGCGGACACGGCACCGGCTTCAACTTTCGCCGGGGGAGTCTGGCCCACCGCGGCGCCTGGGCCAGACAACGCCGGCATCTCATCGCCGCGGCTCTCCTCCTCGGTGCCAGCCTGCTCATCTTCACCGGCGCCGCCCTCACCACCTACCTGCACAAGGTCCGCCGGGCCGATGCCCTGCACCAGGAGTTGTCGCGGCGCTACCGTGACCTCGTTCCCGGCAGTGGCAATGTCGTCGACCCCCTGCTGCAGCTGCGCAGTCGCATGGTGGAACTGGAACAGAACTCCCGCCCCGGCGGCAGCGACCGCAGTCAGGCGCCCCTCGCCATCCTGCGGGAACTCTCCCGCTTGACCCCGACCGACCTGGCCGTCGATCTGCACGATTTTGCCTGGAGCCCCGATGAAGTCCGCATCGAGGGAACGACTGCATCCTTCGATGCCGCCAACCGCTTGCTCCACAGCCTGCAACAGTCCCCCCTCCTCGGCCCGATGCGTCTGACCGACGCCAAGGCCAACGCCGACGGGGGCAAGGTCAGCTTCCGTCTCACCCTCCCTCTCGGCACTCCGGCGGAGGTGCGGCGATGAAACAACTCAGCCAACGGGAGCGGATCGCCCTCGGCGTCGGCGCCACGGCTCTCCTCATCGCCCTCCTCTATGGGGGTCTCATCGCCCCGTGGCGCGCCGCCGAGGAGCGCCTCGACCGCCGCCTCGTGGTCTATCGGCAACAGCTGGGCGAACTGGAGGGCCTCGCCGGCCGCTACCGGCAACTCACCGTCGAGGCGGCCGCAACCGAAGAGCGACTGGCCCGCGGCGGCAACTTCCAGCTCGTCCCTTTCCTTGAAGGTCTGGTCGACAGCAGCGCCGGCCGTGATCGCCTCGTCGCCCTGCGTCCCCAGCCGGTCCCCCCCGGCGGCAACCTGCGCGAGGAGAAGGTTGTCCTGCAGCTGCAGCGCCTGCGCCTCGACCAGGTCGTGCGCCTCCTCCACGCCATCGACAACGCCGATGCCTGCCTGGCGACGCGGCAGTTGCGCCTGCGCCAGCGCTTCGACGATCCGGCCCTCCTCGACGTCGAAGTGGCCGTCTCCGCCTACGGGAAATTGCCATGATTCGCTTGAAGATCCCCGCCCTGTTCCGCTCCCCGGCGCAACGTTTGCGGCCGCCGCCAACCGCCGGCCCCACCGTCACCGCCGGCCCGACGGCGACCCTGCGCACCCGCCTCATCTTTATGGCGGCGAGCGCTCTTTGTCTCGGCTGCGGACTCCTTCTCGGTTTCTACCTCGCCTTCCCGGGGGAAAGCCTGCGTCTGCGCCTGGAGCAGGTGGTCTCCCGCCGCACCGGCCTGCACCTCACCATCGGCGCCCTGCGCCCCCTCTTCCCGCCGGCCCTCGAAGCGACCAACCTGCGCCTCGTGCTGCCGGGGAGTGCGGCCGCCCCCCCCTTAACCCTCGAACGTCTGCGCCTGCGTCCCCTCTGGACGAGTCTGGCGAGCAGTAACCCGGGGAGCGCCTTTGCGGCGGAGTTCCTTGGCGGTAGCGTTGACGGCAGCTGGCTTCGGCGTGGCGAGGTGACCCTTGCTGGCCGCGGCCACAAGCTCCTCCTCCCCCTCCCCCGGACCCCCTCCCTGGTCTTCAGCGGCAGCGTTCGCGAAGTGACCTTCGCCGGCGCCTTTCCGCCCCAGCCGGGGAGCGAGACCCTGCTGCAACTGACCATCGACGATTGCGCCATCAATGGCCTGCACAGCGCCGGCCTCGGCAGCGATCGCCTCCCCCTGGGAACGCTGACCGCCATGGCGCGCGGACGCGGCAACGACCTGCGCGTCGAACGCCTCGCCGTCAGCGGCGGCACGCTCCTCCTCGAGGGGAAGGGGCTGGTCCTGCTGGCCGCCGCACCGCTGCAAAGCCGCCTCAACCTGACCCTGACCCTGCGCCCCGGTCCCGGTCTCGACCCCGCCCTCGCCGGGTTGCTGCCGCTTCTGGCCCAACCGGCGGCCGATGGTTCCCGCAACCTCGCCGTCAGCGGCACCCTCGCCAATCCCGCCCTGCGTTGAGCCTGAAGTTGCCGCGGTTGACAACGGACCAGAGAGGGATTAGGTTCAAAGAAAATCGAGGATTTGATCATGCGCACACCCAAAACAGCGACGCCCCTCGCCGGCGATGAGAATAATGACGTCACCCCCGAACTCCCGAGTGAAGGGCTGGTCGTCGCCGCCGAACTTCTCCCCAACGGCCTGCCGCTCATCCCCTTAAGGCCGCGGCCGGCCTTTCCCGGCATCTTCATCCCCATGGCCATCAACGGGGCCGACAAGGTCGCCACCGTCAAGCGCGCCCTCGACAACCCCTCCCAGGCCCTGGGGCTGGTCCTGGTCCGCGACCCCGACGGGCGCGACGAACCGGCCAACCTGCACCGCGTCGGCGTCGCCTGCAAGATTCTCAAGGTCATCCATTCCGACGACGACAGTATCCATCTCCTCCTCAACAGCCTGGAGCGCTTCATCATCGAAGAAATTGCCGAGACCGACGGCGGTCTCTTCGCCCGCGTGCGCTACCACTTCACCGCCGAACCCTTGGTCAACCCCGAGCTCAAAGCCTATTCCATGGCGATTCTCGCCACCCTCAAGGAGCTGGTCCAGATCAATCCCCTCTACTCGGAAGAGATCAAGATGTTTCTCAACCGCTCGAGCATGGATGATCCGGGGCGCCTCGCCGATTTTGCCGCCAACCTCACCAGCGCCGACGGCCAGGAGCTGCAGGGGATTCTCGAAACCTTCGACGTGCGCACGCGCATCGACCGGGTCCTGGTTCTGCTCAAGAAGGAACTGGAGGTCTCGCGCCTGCAGACCCGCATCACCAAACATATCGAAGAGAAGGTTTCCAGCCAGCAGCGCGAATTCTTCCTGCGCGAACAGCTCAAGGCAATCAAGAAGGAACTCGGTCTGGAGAAGGAGGGGAAGACCAGCGAGATTGAAAAGTTTGAAGAGAGGCTCAAGGGACTCAAGCTCAACCCCGAAGCCCAGAAGGCGGTCGACGACGAAATGGAGAAGCTGCGCCTGCTCGAGCCGGCCTCGGCCGAGTACAACGTCACCCGCAACTATCTCGACTGGCTGACCATCCTCCCCTGGGGGAAGCAAAGCCGCGATTCCTATGACCTGCGCCGGGCCCGCAAGGTTCTCGACCGCGACCACTACGGCCTGCAGGATGTCAAGGAACGCATTCTCGAATTCATCGCCGTCGGTAAGATGAAGGGGGACATCTCCGGCTCCATCCTCTGCCTCGTCGGCCCCCCCGGCGTCGGCAAGACCTCCGTCGGCCACAGCATCGCCGATGCCTTGAAACGCAACTTCTACCGCTTTTCCCTTGGCGGCATGCGTGACGAGGCCGAGATCAAGGGGCACCGGCGGACCTACATCGGCGCCATGCCCGGCAAGTTCATCCAGGCCCTCAAGAGCGCCGGCAGCGCCAATCCGGTCCTCATGCTCGACGAGATCGACAAAATCGGCGCCTCTTTCCAGGGCGACCCGGCCTCGGCCCTCCTCGAAGTCCTCGACGCCGAGCAGAACAACGCCTTTCGCGACCACTACCTCGATGTCCCCTTCGACCTCGGCAATGTCCTCTTTGTCGCCACCGCCAATCTGCTCGACACCATCCCGGCGCCGCTCCTCGATCGCATGGAGGTCATCCGCCTCTCCGGCTACATCCTCGCCGAAAAGGTCGAGATCGCCCGTCGCTACCTCATCCCCAAGGCCCTCAAGAACCACGGCCTGAAAAAGGGCCAGGTCGAGATCCGCCCCAACGCCCTTGAAGCCATCATCGACGGCTACGCCCGCGAGGCCGGGGTGCGCACCCTGGAAAACCGCATCAAGAAGATCATGCGCAAGGCGGCGATGCAGTTCGCCAGCGGCAACAGCAGTCGCATCGTCGTCACCGTCGCGGCCCTCACCGACTTTCTCGGCAAACCGGTCTTCACCGAGGACGAAGTCATCGCCAGCACCCCCGGCGTCGTCACCGGCCTCGCCTGGACCAGCCTCGGCGGCGCTACCCTGCAGATCGAAGCGGCGGCGGTCCCGAGTAAAGCCAAGGGCTTCAAGCAGACCGGCCAGCTCGGCAGCGTCATGATCGAGAGCTCGGAAATCGCCTACAGCTACGTCATGGCCCATCTCACCGACTACGGCGCGCCGGCCAACTATTTCGACAAGCACTTCGTCCACCTCCATGTCCCCGCCGGGGCCACCCCCAAGGACGGCCCGTCGGCCGGGGTGACGATGACGACGGCGCTCCTCTCGATGATCACCGGCCAGACGACGCGGGCCAAGCTCGGCATGACCGGGGAACTCACCCTCACCGGCCGCGTCCTCCCCATCGGCGGAGTCAAGGAAAAGACCATCGCCGCCCGCCGCGCCGGCCTTACCGCTCTCATCTTCCCCGAGGCCAACCGCAAGGATTTCGAGGAACTCGACGACTATCTGCGCGAAGGGCTGGAAGTGCACTACGCCCACGACTACAGCGAGGTCTATCGGGTGGCGTTCGCCGAGCCCAGTCCGGTCAACAGTCAAAGCTGACGCAGCCCCGACAGGAAATATCCGTCATGGCCATGAGCCTGCACAAAAGCAAGATCAGCCGCATCGTCTCCCGCCAGGTGGTCACTGTCCCTCCGGAGACCTTGGCCGCCACCGCCATCGGGGTCATGGCACAGGCCAGAATCAGCTGCCTCGTCATCGCCGAGAAGAAAATGCCCCTCGGCATCTTTACCGAGCGCGATCTGGTCAAGGTCGCCGGACGCAGCGCCACCCTCGGGGAACTCCCGATCAGCGCGTTGATGACCCACCCGGTCGTCACCATTTCCGGCGAGCTGACCATTCTCGAAGCTTACGGCCTCATGCTGACCAACAAGATCCGCCACCACGTCGTCGTCAACAAACGGGGGGCGATGCTCGGGGTGATGAGTCAATCCGATCTGATCAACCGCCTCGGCTTCGAATATTTTGTCGAAATGCGCAAGGTCGAGCAGGTCATGAGCCGGACGGTCATGACGGTTCCGCGAGAGCTCCCCGTCGGCCAGACCCTGGCGCGCATGGCCGCCTCGGGCATCAGTTGCGCCGTCGTCACGGAAAAGGATTTGCCCGTCGGCATCGTCACCGAACGGGACGCGGTCCGCCTCGTCGCCGAAGGTCACGATCTCGAGCGACTGCCGACCGGAGCCGTCATGAGCCAGCCGGTAGTGACCGTCCCTGTCGGCACCACGGTGCACAAGGCCGCCCAGATCATGAAGCAGGCCCACATCCGCCGGGTGGTGGTGGAGAGCAACGGCCAGGTCGAAGGGATTGTCACTCAGTCGGACATCGTCAAGGGGCTCGAAGGACAGTACATCGAGTCGCTGCGGGAGATCATTCGCGAAAAGGAAGATATCTTCCAGCAGACCGCCCGGGAACTCCTCGACAAGACCATCTACCTCGACAACATCCTCAACTCTTCCATCGACATGGGCATCGTCGCCACCGACCGCGACTTCATCATCAAATACTTCAACCCCGTCGCCGAGAAGGTCTTCGGCTACAGTGCCGCCGACGCCATCGGCCATTCGGTCATGGAGCTTCATGCCGCCGAGGGGATCGCCCCCGCCCGTCTCTTCAAGGCCCGCGACATCGTCCGCAAGAAAGGCTTTCATGCCTTCCCCGTCGCCATTGCCACATCGGGAGCGACCCGCTGGTTCGATGGTCGCCTCTCCAGCATCGTCGACAAACAGAACCGGCTGGTCGGCTATGTCCTCATGCTGCACGACATCACCAAGCGTCGCCAGAACGAGGAAGCGATCCGTTTCCTCGCCTACCATGACGCCCTGACCGGCCTGCCCAATCGCATCCTGCTCAACGACCGCCTGACCCAGGCCCTCGCCGCTTCCCACCGCAACAGCAGTCAGGGTGCCCTGATGATCCTCGATCTCGATCGCTTCAAGGATGTCAACGACACCCTCGGTCACGGTGTCGGCGACGAGCTCCTGCGCGCGGTCAGCCGGCGCCTGCAGGAGTTGTTGCGCAAAAGCGATACGGTCTCGCGCATGGGCGGGGACGAATTCGTCCTCCTCCTGCCGACGGTTACCTCGCGGGAAGCCGCGATGGCCCTCGGCGAAAAAATCGTCAAGGCCTTCCGCAAGCCTTTTCTCTGCTCCGACCAACCGTTGCAGGTCACCGCCAGCATCGGCCTGGTCCTCTTTCCCACCGACGGCGACGACGGCGAGACCCTGCTCAAACGCGCCGACATCGCCCTCTATCGGGTCAAGGAAGGGGGCCGCAACGGCGTCTTGCGCTATACCGTGGAAGGCGGCGCCTGAAATGCCGGCGTTGGCTTTTCCCCGTTGACGAAAAGCGTGGCAGCTGTTAGCGTAACGCCCCCTGTGACCGCGGCTTTCCCTTGGGGCCCAGGGCGGCCATTCCAAATGAGTGAGGTAATAACCATGCGTGTCCTCTCCGGCATCCAGCCTTCCGGTTCCCTCCATCTCGGCAACTATTTCGGCATGATGAAGAAGATGATCGAGCACCAGGAGAAGGAAGAACTCTTCTGCTTTATCGCCAACTACCACGCCATGACCTCGGTCAGCGACGGCAAGGCCCTGGCCAAGGGGACCCTGGAGGCGGCGGTCAACTTCCTCGCCCTGGGGCTGGATCCGGAGAAGAGCACCTTCTGGGTCCAGTCCGACCTCCCCGAAGTGCAGGAGTTGACCTGGATCCTCTCCACCTTCACCCCCATGGGCCTGTTGGAGCGCTGCCACAGCTACAAGGACAAGACGGCCAAGGGGATCGCCGCCAGCCACGGCCTCTTCGCCTATCCGGTCCTGATGGCCGCCGACATCCTCCTGTTCCAGAGCGAGAAGGTCCCGGTCGGCAAGGACCAGAAGCAGCACGTCGAGGTCGCCCGCGACATCGCCATCAAGGTCAACAACCACTTCGGCGAGCTCTTCGTCGTTCCCGAACCGGAAATCGACGACGAGGTCGCCACCGTCCCCGGCCTCGACGGGCAGAAGATGAGCAAGAGCTACGGCAACACCATCGACCTCTTCCTCGAGGAAAAGGCTCTGCGCAAGCAGGTCATGCGCATCGTCACCGATCCGACCCCGGTGGAGGAGCCGAAGGACCCGGACAAGTGCAACGTCTACAAGATTTCCCGGCTTTTTTTGGATAAGGAAGAGGACGCGGCGCTACGCCGGCGTTATCTGGCGGGGGGGATGGGTTACGGCGAGGTCAAGGAGGAGCTGTTCGTGCGGGTGCGCGACTATTTCGCCCCCTATGCGGCGCGGCGGGCCGAACTCGCCGCCGACCCCGACGGGGTCCGGGCGATACTCGCCAAAGGCCGCGACAAGGCGCGCTACGTCGCCAACAAAACGATGCGCAAGGTGCGCAAGAAGGCGGGGTTGGAATACTGAAAGGCAGAAAGGCAGCTGTCAGCGATCAGCAATTAGCGGTCAGCTTGAAGCCAATAGCCAATAGCCAATAGCCAATAGCCAATAGCCAATAGCTAATTGCTAATTGCTAATTGCTAATTGCTAATTGCTAATTGCTAATTGCTAATTGCTTCAGCTCGCGTGAATAAAACAAAAGCCATCGCCGGTCGTTTACTCGAATCGCGCATGGCGAACTGCATGCCGTCGTAGTGCCAGCCTTTTTCCGTCCAGTGATTGATAATCTTTTCCAGTTCTTCGTCGGTCACCGTTGGTGTTTCGACTACCTTGTAAAGAGTCATTCTTCCTCCCGAAAGTGAAGCCCATGGCTATTTCCGGCAACCCGAAAAAACTCGCCCAGGACATCGCCGACGGCTTCTTCGCCCTCTCGCCGCCGATGCTCAAGCTCTACACCCCCGCCGACCTCAAGATCATCCTCGCCCACATCGGCATCGTCGGCCGCGAACTGCGCGGCGAGAAGATCCCCCTCGAAGACATCCTCGCCCTCAAGTCCCGCAACTCCAAGCTCTCCCGCCTCAACCAGAACGAGGTGGTGATCCGCGCCTTCTGTAAAAAGCACCGTTACCTGGTCTGAAAGTCAACCGGACACCCACTTCGTTTGCGGTGTCCCCCCGCCATGACCATGCCGCCAGGCAAAATCAAGCCAACCCAAATTCATTCGAACTGCGTGCGATATTTTTCCCACATCAATTCTGCACCATAAGCAGTAAGATGGTTGGAATCCCTGTATAATGCGTATTTATCATGATCATGGCCATCAAAACACTCGATGCGCTTGCAACCTGCACTAATGAGCTCATCGCGTTGTTCGAAAATTGTAACATTTTTTAGCAGTCTCAATCGATGGAAGGCTTGCTCCCAAGCTATTTCGTTTTCCTTATTATTGTTTTTCACATGGACTTCTTCTATGGCATCCAACGTCGCGTATTTAATTGGCACGTTTTTGTCAAGATAATGTCGCGGCGTGAATATAATAATTTCTTTTGTATTTTCACCAAGACTTGCAATAAGTTTTGTCATTGAATCTATCGCTATCAATCTATCATTGTTTGGCAGATTGCGAGTATGACCCGTAAAATTTACGATGAAATACAATTTATCATAGTTCTTTTTCGCTACATCTGTTTCAAGAAGATCAATAGCCATGTTACAATTTTCATTCTTCTTACCATCTCCAAGTTGCATCAGCCCGCAACCACCAACCGACATTTGCCATCCGTTAGCGTCAGCGCTACGAACGTACGCCGCGAACGCAGAAGAGTAGTCGGCACTATGGGAGTCTCCCACAAGCAGGTAATTTACGTCTGAACTCGTCTCATAAAATTGGCACATCATCGCCTGTTCAGACACACACGGTCCTCCATCAATACCACGATTGGGAATTGGACCGAGGGTCTTTGAAAGATAATCGCTCGGCAGAAAAGAAGTATACATCTGCCTCATCATAAATCCCTTACTATAATATCCAGTCAATCCAGTCAGGATAAAGACGATTGATCCTATAATTGCACCACAAAGAATATATTTCCTGTCAAATGTATCTTTATTTCTGAAGGGTATTTCTACATATCTCCAACTAAAATAGCCAAGAACAATAGACAGACACGCCAGAAAAATCATCGACGAAACGCTTAATTCTTCCAAGCTTCTATGTCGGGCAAATGAGAAAATTGGTTGATGCCACAAGTACGCGCTATAGCTGATTAACCCAACGAATACCAGAAATCTTGTCCCAAGAAGTCGACCAGTCAATGTCCGATGGGTTGCAAATATTATTACCAAACCTGTCCCGATCGTCGGGACAAGTGCGTAATAACTTGGAAACGGCGTCGTTTTATTAAAAACGAAGATCGAGTAGACAATTAGTGCAAGCCCAATCAAACCAAAAATTTCGCTCGATATTTTATTGGAAAAGACAAGGTCTTCCTGATTTTTTTTATAGATGAAATAAAACGCAATCAGGGCGCCAATGGCCAATTCCCAACTGCGTGTCGGCAACAAATAGAAGGCGGCAGCCGGTTGATTGTCAGCACCCCACAGCGACAGCCATAAACTTGTAACCGCAATTACGAATAAAGCGGTAAATATCCACCGTTTGCGCAATTGCCACAGCAGCATGAGAAACAAGGGAAAAACCAGGTAATACTGCTCTTCTACCGCCAAACTCCAGGTGTGCAGCAATGGTATCAGCTCGGCGCTCGGCGAAAAGTAACCATCAAGCAACAAAAACAGAATATTTGAGCTAAAACAGGCGACGGCAACCAGACTTTCAGAGAAAACTTTCAAATGATCCGGTGTCAGCCATAAAAAGGCAAAGGGCATGCTGCACAGCATGACAAAGAACAAAGCAGGAAGTATACGTCGTGCTCTGCGTTCATAGAATCTAACTAAAGAGAATGTGCTTTTCTCTTTTTCTGTCAAAATTATTGTGGTTATCAGATATCCGCTTATGACGAAAAAAATATCTACACCGACATATCCACCACTGAAAGCCACAAATCCGGCATGATAAAGTATCACTGGTAATACGGCCAGAGCGCGCAATCCGTCTATTTCTCTTCTGTACTCCAATGACCTGCCCCTTTCGGCAATATCTCATCAAAAAGCACCGTTACCCGGTCTGAAGAGTCTCCCCTATTTGAAGCTCACCTTCAGTGTTTTCCAGAAGGTCTCGATCATCGCTTTATCCTCGGCGGTGCTTTCGGCCTCGATCTGGGTCACGACCAGCACACCGCTCTCCTTCCCGGCATAGCTGAGGACCTGGCGCGTGTACTCGTCCTCGGCGGAGGTCGAGACGGAGAGCTTGCCGTTGAGGATCTCGCCACTGGCGAGCTTCTGTGTCGTCAGGCTGTTGGTGACCTTGTAGCCGCTCTGCAACTCTTCCTTGGTCAGTTCACTGAGCATCAGATCGATAAAGGGAGAGGGATCGAGGGTGGTGAACTCCTGGATCATGACCAGTGTCCCGCGCGGGCTGGCGAGCATGGTCTGGAAGACGCCGTCGCCGAGGTCGGTGCGCGCCGGCGCGAGGTTGCCGGGGTGGTCGAAGGAGATATGCTCGGTGGTGAAGTTGACGACCGCCTTCTGGCTCAGGGTGACGCGCAGCTCCTGCTTCTCCGAGAGCCGGAGGACCGCTTCGCGGTCGAGATCGAGGTCGTAGGCTTTGCCGTCGATGGTCAGGGTGAAGTTGGCGGCGAGGGTGGGGGTGGTGCAGAGGCAGGTGACGATAAGGGCGGTGATGAGACGATGCATGGGTGGGTGTCTCCTTTGGGGATGTGATGGCTATGTTGTTATCTTGCGGGAACGTAGTGGGCGGTGAGCGGGGTTCACCGCTCCACCGGACTTGTTGGGCTTTCGGTTGTTCATTTCACCTTAAACGGCGTCGAATCGCCCACAGGCCACAACCGCTCGTACTCTTCTTCGTCCAGTTTCCGATAACCTGCTGCACTTGGCGTTTGTTCCATGTCGTTCATTATCTTCATTGCTTCTCTGAAGTATTCCTGCGGGTCTCTTGTGTCGATGAAGACGTTCACTACACCTTCACCTACATCGTGCCCATCGACTTCACCGGACTGAAGCTCCGCTTCAAGCTTTGTTTCTAGTGCAACCACGCGATCATAATCCCCAAGATCATCGCCAGTAAATTCGAGCACAACCCGGTAATTGTTTGTCATTATCCTTTTCCTTGCTCAACTGTGGCGTGGCGCAGCGACGAAGCGTAGCGAAGACCGGCTGCCGCCGCGTGGCTAGCCCTCTATAGCCTTACAATGCTGATATTCTTGTCGCCACAATGGCCGGCTATGTCTGCCATAATTCGCTCATAGGTGTCATTTGGGACAAGAGGACCGAAGCCGATTTCGGAGATGGAGCCATCAACAATAAAATTTACGTCTTGCCGTTTCCCGATAAAGCGAATTTCTTCTTCTTGCGACCACTTTTTTGTTTTAGTCAGCAAGATATTTCTAAAATTCGTGATTCTATTCTCTACCTGAAGTGCGGATTCGAGAAAACTGTCTATATGGAAGACCCTTTCTTGTACATAGTTCACCCGATGGAATGACTCACCGACTAGAGCGTCAGGTATATCAATTTCAACATATGCGCCGTTACCTAGCCCGCCGTACTCTTCCCACAGATGATTATCTGATTTTACCAGTGAAAAACTGGTTATTCCGATGTCTGTCCTGCACTGCTGGATGATCTCTGCGACATGCGTCGCCGCAATCTCTTGGAGCTTTCCCGTCGCTAAAACCATCGCTGCTGATAGTTGAGGAGGGAGAAGCTTGGTGGTTCGGTACCGAGAAATGAAATCAGACAATAGTCTAGCGGTATTGTTGGACGGTGTGTAGTCCAGGCTAAACCTGAACTCATCTTGATCGTTGAGGTCATCTGGCTTTGCACACCAGACAGTGTTTTCCAACACAATCGGCAGGAAGCGCTGGAGTTGCGTCTCATCCGTCAATCCCCTGAACTTGTATATTTTCATGCATATTCCTAGGCTAACGTCGTGGGCGCTGGAAATAGCATAGGGGTCAACTCTCCATTCTTCACGCTTTGACCCGCTCCCTGATTCTCGCCACGGTTTCTCTCAACTCCGGATTCGTGGCGATGCGCCTCTTCGTCCGCCGGCTCGCCTCACAGAGCGCCGTCGGTCCCACGCCGAAAACCTCTCCCAGCTGACGTAACGACAAACCGCTGAGGACGTGGCACAGGTGCAGGCCGATCCGCCGCGCCTCCTGATCTTTCCCTCGCAGTTCTTCTGCGGCGACCGCCATGATCTTCTCCACCAACGGCCGCGCCGTCAGCTTCCTTACCGCCGGCAGATCCTGAACCAGATCGCGGTCCTGAACATGAGCAAGCTTGATCTGGTCGACGAAACCCCTCCCTCCCAGAATCGTTCCGGCGACCGCGCCAAGCAGAGGACTTTCATACTCTGCGCCGAGCCGGTCTTCGACAAACTTGCGATAGAGCACCGACGCCGCTTTGGCCTCGCTCGCGACCGAGCCCAGAATCAACTCATGCTGTAGCCAGCCGGGAGGCGTTTCCTGACCGATGTAGCTGCGATAACTCGAGAAAGACGAGGGGACGTTGGTAACTATTGTAAGTTATTCTTCTGACTCCGCGACCTATCGTGGTTTTCTTGCAGAGTAAATACTTTCATCCTATAAGTTACAAAACTTACCAACGTCCCCTCAGTCTCTCCCAGTCTCTCATAGCTACTTGCTCCAAGCAATTTCAACAGGGTCTTTTAATTTCAGTATCGTTTCTATTTTATCTTTCAGTTCTGCCGGCGGATTCTCTTCTTTGAACAATTCAAAGGTCAATCTGTCAAAATAGAAGCCGTTGTCGTCCATCCCGTTTTCAAGAAATTTCTTTCTCAAATAATCTATTTCATCGTTTGTAAACGAACCTAGATCGGCATTGCTGACCTTGTCCGTGATTTTATAATTGCCAATAGGGAGTGTATTAAGTTTACGCAGCTTCTTTTTGGCGAATCTCCTTTCGTGAATTCCAGAGAAGAGCTGGTACGCTAATTCTGTAATTAAAGATGTAAAAAATAGGAGTGGAAATACATTGACCAACAAATCGCGGAGCTTAATAACAAATATGGAGCTCATGAATAATGCTATTAAAGCTCCGAAAGACCATGTAGAAATCGTGCGAAGTATTTTAAGTTTATTCATTTCCAAAACTCCCACCAACGTTTTGGCGCTTCCTCGACTACAAGGTCTAGAACCTTCCAAGCGGGCAATCCGTCTTCTGTCTTGAAAATCTCAACACCGCCGCTAAGTGTCGCGGATCGTGGTCTTGAATTAAGTATTCCAACCTCGTCTCCTACGGCAGCCTGCAGGAACTTCAGGGACGTTGTTTATTTGTCAATTTATGCCCAGCATCACTCCACCAACACATCGAGCGGCACCGCCAACGCCTTGGCAATCGCCGCCATCGTCTCCAGCGTTCCCTGCCGCTTGCCGGTCTCGATCTGCGACAGGTACGGCTTGCTGATCCCGGCTTTCTCGGACAACTCCGGTACGCCAACAAAAAAAGCCGCCCACCGGCTCATTCGCCGGCCCGACGGCCCGTCTTATTACTCTGCTGCATCCCCTCGCCCGCCCATCGCCACCTCCGGCCCGCTGGTTGAAGCATTAAAACCTTTCCCTCCCCGCTTGTCAAACCCTCTCTTGGCTGCGACAACCAAGTCAAAGGCTTTCCTCACGCAACGACGCAACGACGCAACGTAAGGCTTTAACCCTGGTCCTTTTTTGGTTTTAACGTCGCGTCGTTGCGCCGTCGCGTGAAACTTTGGGTTCTGCCAGGTCGTTGTACTAAGCCTTTCATAAATCGACCTTGAACGGGAAGTATTAAAATTTGGATTTACTCGATCCCACCTGATGTTATAACCTGTCCGAGTCTTTTCTGAGAATACCGGTTATCCCGCGTCTGCCCCCCTTGATGGAGTCCTCCTGACATGCGCTTTCTCCCCCCTGCCCGTCTTCTCCTGCTCCTTCTGACTTTCATCGCCATTGGCGCCGGCAGCGCTTATGCCGCGGGAACTACCCCAACCTACAACTACATCGGCGCCGCAACCCTCGAAGCCCGCCTCAAGGCCGGCGAGGCGATCCACCTCCTCGACATCCAGGTCGAAGAGGAGTACGCCAAACATCACATCAAGGGCGCCACCCCGACCCACGCCTACCCGGTCAAGAGCGAAGCCGACCGGGGCAAACTCTCGGCCGCCATCGCCCAGATCAACGCCGACAGCGCGCCGGTGGTCATCGTCTGCCCGCGCGGCGCCGGCAGCGCGACCCGCACCTACGATTATCTCCTGACCCAGGGGATCGCCGCCGCGCG
>MGTO01000023.1:0-9563 GCA_001799485.1 Desulfuromonadales bacterium GWC2_61_20
GGCAACGTCGTGGTGCAGTTGCTGAATGGCTAACGGATTTTTGCAGGGGCGGACTGCGTCCGCCCAGGGCGCATGCCATGCGCCCCTTGCACGGATGAACCACGTAGGGGCGAGGCGGTGCCTCGCCCAGGGCGACCCATCGGGTCGCCCCTACGCAAATTGGAACGAAGAAGCTAACAGGGTTTATGCAGACTCTCGTCATCGCCGCCCCGGCCTCCGGTTCGGGCAAAACCACCGTCACCCTCGCCCTCCTCGCCGCCCTGGCCCGATGCGGGGTGACGGTGGCGCCCTTCAAGGTCGGACCGGATTTCATCGATCCCGGCCACCATGCGGCGGCCTGCGGGCAGGTCTCGCGCAATCTCGACCCCTGGCTGTGCGGCCCTGAGGAAGTGCGGCGCAGCTTCGCCGCCGGTTCGGTCGGCGCCGAGGTGGCGATTGTCGAAGGGGTGATGGGGCTCTTCGACGGCGCCAAGGGCGACGACGACGGCGGCAGCACGGCGGAGGTCGCCCGTTTGCTCAACACGCCGATCCTCCTGGTGATCGACGCCAAGGGACAGGCGCGCAGCGTCGCGGCTCTGGTCAAGGGCTTTGTCGACTTCGACCCGAGGCTGCGTTTCGCCGGGGTCATCCTCAACCGCGTCGCCAGCTCTCGTCATGCCGAGCTGCTGAAGGCGGCGATCGCCTCCGTTCCCGGCTTGCCGCCGCTGCTCGGCTGTCTGCCACGCGCGCCGGAGGTCGAGCTGCCGTCACGCCATCTCGGGCTGGTTACTGCCGCCGACGCGGCTTGCGATGCCGATTACTTCCACCGTCTCGCCAACTGGCTGGAGGCGGGGGTGGATGTGGAATGGCTGCTGGCCCAGATCGCCCCTCACCCCTGCCCCTCTCCCGCTGGGCGAGGGGTGATTTCCCTCTCCCAGCGGGAGAGGCTGGCCGCAGGCCGGGTGAGGGGAGAGGGGGCTGCTGTCCGCATTGCCGTCGCCCGCGATGCGGCCTTTTGTTTCTGTTACCCGGAGAATTTAGAGCATCTGGAAGCGGCCGGGGCTGAGCTGGCCTTTTTTTCGCCCTTGGCTGACGTGCACCTCCCGGCGGGTTGCGCCGGGCTCTACCTCCCCGGCGGCTACCCGGAACTGCATGCCGCGCAACTCGCCGCCAACACCACGCTGCTGGAGGAAATCCGCGCCTGCGCCGCCGCCGGCCAGCCGGTCTACGCCGAGTGCGGCGGGCTGATCTATCTGAGTCAGGGGATGTCTTTAATCACCCCTTTGAAAAAGGGGGGCCGGGGGGGATTTGCCACCGAGGAAATCCCCCTCTATCCCCCTTTGCCAAAGGGGGAGGTTAACTTCGTCGGCCTCTTCCCGACGACCGCCCGCATGCTCCCCCAGCGCAAGGCCCTCGGTTACCGCGAAGTCACCTTCAGCCGCGACACCATCCTCGGCCCGGTCGGCACCGTCGCCCGCGGCCACGAGTTCCACTACTCGGAAATTGCCATGCCGGATGCGATCGAACGCGCCTGGCGCCTGACCCGTGCCGATGGCGCGGCGCTGGATGACGAGGGTTACGTCAGCGGCAACGTTCTTGCTTCCTACGTTCACCTGCATTTCTCCAGCAATCCGCAACTGGCGGAGTCTTTTGTCGCGGCATGTCGTGCGGTGAATTAACGATGTAGGGACGGACCGAGTCCGCCCAGGGCGCCGGCCATGCGCCCTACGCAAACCGATACGTTCCACGTAGGGGCGACCCGATGGGTCGCCCAGGGCGAGGCACCGCCTCGCCCCTACGCAGACCATTAACAATAAACCGCAAGGAGCCTTTCAACGTGTCCACCCAGATCGAACAAGCCCGCGCCGGTGTCGTCACCATGCAGATGGCGACCGTCGCCAAGAACGAACAACTCAGCGCCGAATATGTCCGCCAGATGGTGGCTGAGGGGAAGATCGTCATCCCTTGGAACCACAACCGCAAACCGACCCGCATCGCCGGTATCGGCAAAGGCTTGAGCACCAAGGTCAACGCCTCTATCGGCACCTCGTCGGATATCGTCGACTACGCCGCCGAGGTGCGCAAGGCCCTGGCGGCGCAGGAGTCGGGGGCCGATACCCTGATGGAACTCTCGGTCGGCGGCGACCTCGACCGGGTGCGGCGCGAGGTCATCGCCGCGGTCGAGCTGCCGGTCGGCAACGTTCCCCTCTACCAGGCCTTCTGCGAGGCGGCGCGCCGGTACGGCGACCCCAACAAGCTCGACAAGGAGCTGCTCTTCGACCTGATCGAACAGCAATGCGCCGACGGCATGGCCTTCATGGCGGTGCATTGCGGCATCAACCTCTACACCATCGAGCGGCTGCGCAAGCAGGGCTACCGCTATGGCGGGCTGGTGAGCAAGGGCGGGGTGTCGATGGTGGCGTGGATGCTCGCCAACAAGTGCGAGAATCCCCTTTACGAACATTTCGACCGGGTGGTCGGCATCCTCAAGAAGTACGACACCGTGCTGTCGCTGGGTAACGGTCTGCGCGCCGGGGCGATCCACGACTCCTCGGACCGGGCGCAGATCCAGGAGTTGCTCATCAACTGCGAACTGGCCGAGATCGGGCGCGAGATGGGGTGCCAGATGCTGGTCGAAGGGCCGGGACATGTTCCCCTCGACGAGATCGCCGGCAACATCCAGCTGCAGAAAAGGATGAGTGGCGGCGCCCCCTACTACATGCTCGGCCCCATCGCCTGCGACGTGGCTCCAGGTTTCGATCACATCACCGCCGCCATCGGCGCGGCCCAGTCGAGCCGCTTCGGCGCCGACCTGATCTGCTACATCACTCCCGCCGAGCACCTCGCTCTCCCCAATGAGGAGGACGTGCGCATGGGGGTCAAAGCGGCGAAGATCGCCGCCTACATCGGCGATATGAACAAGTACCCGGAAAAGGGCCGCGAGCGCGACAAGGAGATGTCCAAGGCGCGCCGCGACCTCGACTGGGGCAAGCAGTTCGAGCTCGCCCTCTACCCCGACGATGCCCGGGCCATCCGTGCCAGCCGTACCCCGGAGGACGAGCAGACCTGCACCATGTGCGGCGATTTCTGCGCTTCGCGCGGGGCGGGGAAACTGTTCAGCGGCGATCTGTGTGGGGATAAGATCTGATGTAGGGGCGATTCATGAATCGCCCCGGCGCAAACCGATACCTGACACGTAGGGGCGACCCGGTGGGTCGCCCTGGGCGAGGCACCGCCTCGCCCCGTAACAACAAATGACCGCCTCAGGAGTGCTATAATGAAAACCGCAATTTTGCTCATGGGTCACGGTTCGCGGGTGGCTGAGGCCAATCAGCCGTTGCACGAAATCGCCGCCATGGTGCGCAAGCAGGGGTACGATATCGTCGAGGTTGCCTTTCGCGAGATGCATGCGCCGAACATCCAGGCCGGTATCGATGCCTGCGTCGCTAAAGGGGCCGAGCGGGTGCTGCTCTATCCCTACTTTCTCTTTGCCGGGGCGCATGTCCTCGAAGATTTGCCGGCGGAGATGGAGCTAGCCCGCCAGCGCCATCCCGGGCTGGAGCTGTTGATGGGGCAACCGCTGGGCGTCCATTCCAAGCTCGCCGAAATCGTCTGTGAACGGATCGAAGAAGCGCTGCAATAATCGGGAGTCCCCATGTCTTTCGCACCGACCATTGTCGATCCGGCCGCCATTGAGACCGAGAGTTTTCGCATCATCGAGGCCGAGGTCGGTCTGCATGGCTTCGACTCGCAAGAGTGGCCGGTGGTGCGACGCATCATTCACACTACGGCTGATTTCGATTTCCTCACCACCACCGTCTTTGCTCCCGGCGCCATCGCTTCGGCCCTGTCGGCACTGCGTCGCGGGGCGAAAGTCTGTTGCGACACCAACATGGTCCTGGCCGGTGTCAGCAAGGAACGGCTGACCCGCCTCGGCGGCAGCATCGCCTGCCATGTCGCCGACCCCGAGGTGGCGCGGATGGCCAAGGCGGAAGGGGTGACGCGCTCCATCGTCGCCACCCGTACCGGGGTGGCCGCAGGGTGCGACATCTGGCTGATCGGCAACGCGCCGACCGCCCTCTTCGAACTGTTGCGCCTGGTGCAGGCCGGAGCGCCGCGTCCGGCGCTGGTGGTCGGGGTTCCGGTCGGTTTTGTCGGCGCCGCCGAAGCGAAGGAGGCGCTCTCTGTGACCGATCTCCCCTATATCGTCTGCCGCGGTCGCAAAGGGGGCTCGGCCATCGCCGCGACGATCCTCAATGCCCTGCTGATTCTGGCCGAGGAGTAGAACTACAGATGACAAAGTTACGAAATTTCCTGCCCCTGTGCGCCGGGCTGCTGCTGATTCCCCGCCCCGCTCACGCCATGCACATCTCCGAGGGGATCCTGCCGCCGGGCTGGGCCATCTTCTGGTTCGTCATGGCCGCCCCCTTCGTTGCCTGGGGGGTGCGGCAGATCACACAGCGAAAGCAGGCCGATCCCTCCTACATCCCCCTGATCGGCATCTTCGGTGCCGCGGTCTTCGTCTTTTCCTGCTTTCCGATCCCGGTGCCGGTCGCCGGCAGCACCGCTCATCCCGCCGGCACCGGCATGGCCGCCATCTTCCTCGGTCCTTTCGCCAGCGTCGTGGTCGCCTTCATCTCCTTGTTGTTGCAGGCTCTCTTCCTCGCCCACGGCGGGCTCACCACCCTTGGCGGCAACACCTTTTCCATGGGGGTGATGGGGTCGTTCTCCGGCTACGGCGCTTTCCGCCTCGGGCGGCTGCTGCGGCTGAACCTCTTCTGGAGCGCCTTTCTGGCCGGGGTGACAGCCGATCTGGTCACCTATTTCGGCACTTCCCTGGAGATGTCCCTGGCCCTGCACGGCACCCAGCCCTTTCTATCGGTCCTCGCCCAGATCTTTCTGGCCTTCATGCCGACCCAGATCCCCCTCTCCATTCTCGAAGGGGCGGTCACCGGGGGGATGATCGTCTACGTGCAGAAACACCGGCCGGACATTCTGCGCAAGCTCAAGGTCCTCGGGGAGGTGGCGAAATGAGGCGATCTCTGGTTGCCCTGTCGATGCTCCTCTCTCTTTTCACGGCGGCCGTGGCGACGGGGCAGGAGGAGGAGAAGCCGAAATGGCCCGGCGTCGACGAGACGGTGGTGGGAAAGTACGCCGAGGAGCTGGGACGCCCGGCACGGGACCCGTACATCAATACCGATCAGGGGGATCTCCTCCTCTTCCTTTTCGCCCTGGCCGGGGCGGCTGGCGGCTTTGTCATGGGCTACTACTGGCACAAGGTCTTCGTGGCCGGAAAACGCGAGCCGGAGACCAAGGATCGGGAATGAGCGGGCATCACACCTTCATCGACAAGGAGGAGAGCGGCAACCTCCTCGTCGCCCTCGATGGCCGGGTCAAGCTCCTCCTGCTCGTCGCCGCCCTCGGCGTCAACCTGAGCGCCGGCGGTCTGCGCGTGCCGCCGCTGCTGGCGAGTTTTTCCCTGCTGCTGGTACTGGCTGCCGGGGTGCGGCCGGCGGAGTTCGCCCGGCGCATGCTCGTCCCCGCCCTCCTCGCGGCGGTGGCATTCATCACCCAGCTCTTCTGGGTGCGGGACGGGGCGGTGGTCGCCGTCGTCCCCCTCTTCTTCACCGCACTGAACGTGCATGGCGGCGGGCTGTTGCGCGGTCTCGAACTGGCGGGGCGCATCCTCGGCGGCATGGGGGTGCTCCTCTGTTTTTCCCTGACCACCCCCCTCCCCGAACTGATGCGCGGCGCGCGTTTCTTCCGCTGTCCGCCGGTGCTGGTCGAACTCGCCCTGATCATGTATCGCTATGTCTTTTTGCTCATGGAGGAGGGGGGGCGCATCCGCAATGCCCAGAAGGCCCGCCTCGGTTTTGTCGATTTTCGTACCGGGCTGCGCTCGTCGGGGAACCTCGGCGGCATGCTGGTGTTGCGCTCCTACGACCGCGCCGAGCGCTCCTTTGCCGCCATGCGCTGTCGCGGTTACACCGGTGCGCTGGTTGCCCTCCCCCCGGGGCCTTTGCAGCGGCGGGACTGGCTGTTGCTGCTGGCGGGGCTGGCGCTGCTGGCGGGACTTCTGGCAATCAGATAATCATTTGCCACAGAGACACAGAGACACGGAGAGAACCATCAAAATCTTGGCTCTTGGCAAAAACCCAACAGGTTTTTCCTTTCTTTGCCCTTCTCTGTGTCTCCGTGTCTCTGTGGCCGAATAAGGATGTCCCCATGCTCAAGATCGAAAATCTCCATTACACCTACGAAGATGGTACCTCCGCTCTCAACGGCATCGATCTCGAGATCGCCCGCGGTGAATTTCTCGCCATCCTCGGTTCCAACGGCAGCGGCAAGACGACGCTGATCAAGCATCTCAACGGTCTTCTCCGTCCCGGCCGCGGTCGCGTCCTCCTCGACGGCAAGGCGGTGGAAAAGGTCGAGGACCGCGAGGTCTTCAGCCGCATCGGCATCGTCTTCCAGGATCCCAACGACCAGCTCTTCGCCGCCACCGTCGGCGAGGATGTCGCTTTCGGCCCGACCAACATGGGACTCGCCGCCGATGAGGTGCAGCACCGCGTGGCCAAAGCCCTGGCCCAGGTCGGCATGGCCGACTACGCCCGCAAATCGGTCCATGCCCTCTCCCACGGGCAGAAGAAACGCATCTGCGTCGCCGGCATCCTCGCCATGGAACCGCAGGTCGTCATCCTCGACGAACCGACCGCCGGCCTCGACCCCTTCGGCGTCCACTCCCTCATGCACCTCCTCCAGGATCTCAACAAACAGGGGATCACCATGATCATGGCGACCCACGTCATCGACCTCGTCCCCCTCTTCATGAGCAAGATCGCCATCCTCAGCCACGGCCAGGTGCTGCGCTATGGCACCCCCGAGGAGGTCTTCGGCGACCGCGAGAGCCTGGAGAAGGCCCAGCTCCATTTACCGTTAGTGGCGGAGCTGATGCACGTGCTCAAGACCCGCGACCATGTCAATCTCCACCATATCCCCCTCACCGTCGGCGAGGCGCGGCGCGAGATTCTGCGCCTGCTGTCGGTGCAGGACGTCATGGACAAGGTTTGAAATCGTGAGCAAACCCGCCCGTCGCCACGGTTACACCACCGGTGCCTGCGCCGCCGCCGCCGCGCAAGGGGCGGCACGGATGCTGGTGACGCAGCGGCGGGTGGAGACGGTGGCGGTGGCGTTGCCGGCCGGTTTCTCAGCGACCTTTGCCCTGCACGGACAGCGCTTCGATGCGGTTTTCGCCGCCTGTTATGTGATCAAGGATGCCGGCGATGACCCCGATGTCACCCACGGTTGCGAGGTGTGGGCGGAGGTGATGGCAAATCCCCCCCAGCCCCCCTTTGTCAAAGGGGGGAGCTCTTCGGTCGAAATCGTCGGCGGCGTCGGTATCGGCCGGGTGACCAAGCCGGGGCTGGCGGTGGCGGTCGGGGCGTGGGCGATCAACCCGGTGCCGCGGCGGATGATTACCGAAGCGTTGCAGGAGGTCTTTTCCCGTCACCCGTCACCCGTTTCCTGTCACTGCACCATCTCAATCCCCGACGGCGAGGAGCGGGCCAAACGCACCCTCAACGCCCGTCTCGGCATTGTCGGCGGGCTCTCCATCCTCGGCACCAGTGGGGTGGTCAAGCCGATCTCGACCCGGGCCTGGACTGACACCATCGACACCGCCGTCGATGTTGCCCTCGCCTGTGGCAGCAGCACCATCGTCCTTTCCACCGGACGGACCAGCGAGGTGGTGGCGCAGCGATACTTCGCCTCGGCCGAAGGTTTGCCCGAAGAAGCTTTTGTCATGATGGGGGATCACGTCGGCTACGCCCTGCGTGTCTGTGCCGCCAAGGGGGTGGCGCAGGTGGTGCTCGCCGGCCAGTTTGCCAAGCTCCTCAAGATCGCCTGCGGCCACGAGCAGACCCACGTGGCCGCCTCCGAACTCGACCTGCAAATCCTCGGCGGCTGGCTGCAACACGATCCCCGGACCGCGAGGCTGGCCCCCCTGGTCGCCGGCGCCAACACTGCCCGCCATCTGCTCGAACTGGCGGCGGCGGACCGTGCGCTCCTCGAACTGGTCGCCGGCAAGGTGAAAGCGTTTGCCGCCGGGGTGGTTCCGGGGCTGGCGGTGCAGGTTTTGCTGGCAGGCTACGACGGCCAGGTGCTATATTTCAGCGGATCCGGCAGAGGATGAACCTGCCTGACAACTCGCAGTTTTCAAGGAGAGCGACATGCCCCAGCAGAAAATCTATCTGGTCGGCGCCGGCATCGTCGGCTGGGAAGGGGTCGGCAAAAAGGCCCTCGAAGTCGTCGGCAAGGCCGAGGTGCTCATCGGTCATCAGCGCCATCTCGATATCTTCCCCGATTTCAAGGGGGAGAAGCAGGTCCTCGACGATCTCTCCCTGATGCTCGATTTCCTCCGCAACACCGACAAGCGCGTCGTCGTTCTCGGCTCCGGCGACCCCAACTTCTTCGGCGTCGGCCGCTTCCTGCTGCGCAACCTTCCCAAGGAGCGCATCGAGATCTTCCCCAATGTCACCAGCGTGCAGTACGCCTTTGCCCGCATCAAGGAGACCTGGGACGATGCCATCTTCGTTTCGGTCCACGGCCGCGGTCTCAAGGGGGCCATCGACCGCATCGTCTCGGCCGAGAAGGTGGCGGTCCTCACCGACGAGAAGAACAGCCCGGCGGTCATCGCCCGCGAACTGTTGGCCCGCGGCGCCGACGGCTACGAGGTCTGGCTCTGCGAAAACCTCGGGCTGCCGGCGGAGAGGTTCACCCGCACCGACGTCAAGGGGCTGGCCGAGATAGTGGCGGCACCCCTCAACATCGTCATCTTCATCCGCACCTGGGAGCCGCAGCTGACCCAGTATCCGGTCATCGGCATCGAGGACGAGCAGTTCGCCACGGTCAAGAAGCTCATCACCAAGCAGGAGGTGCGGGCCGTCACCCTCGCCAAGCTGCAGCTGCAGGACAATCTCGTCCTCTGGGATATCGGCGCCGGCAGCGGTTCGGTCTCCATCGAGGCGAGCAACCTCCTCCCCAACGGCAAGGTCTTCGCACTGGAAAAAAATCCCCAGTATCTTCCCTTTCTCCGCGACAACCTCAAGAAGTTCGTCGCCCGCAACGTCACTCTCATCGAAGCCTTCGCCCCCGAGGGGATGGACGCCCTCCCCGATCCCGACCGTGTCTTCATCGGCGGTTCCGGTGGCCAGCTCGAAGCGATCGTCGAGGTCATCGACAAGCGCCTGAAGCCGGAAGGGGTCATCGTTCTCAACGTCGTCACCCTCGACACCCTGACCCGGGCGATGGAGTTCCTCGAAGATCACGGCTATACTGTCGAGGTCGCCTGTATCAACGTCGCCAAGACGAAAAACTTGACGGAATACAAGATGTTCGAAGCGCAAAACCCGGTCTATGTGATTACAGCAAAGAAAAGTCAGGAATAATGGCGAAAATCTACGCCGTCGGCGTCGGTCCCGGCGATCCCGAACTCCTCACCCGCAAGGCCGAACGGATTCTGCGCCAGGTCGAGGTCATCTGTGCCCCGACCGGGGCCGCCGATGCCGCCAGTTATGCCCTCGCCA
>MGTO01000023.1:9591-12175 GCA_001799485.1 Desulfuromonadales bacterium GWC2_61_20
CCAGGAGGTACTGATCCAGACCTTTCCCATGAGCAAGGATGCCGCCGAGCTGCGCCCCTTCTGGGAGGCCGCCGCCGCCGAGGTCGCCGGCCGGGTCCGCGCCGGGCGCGACGTCGCCTTCGTCACCATCGGCGATCCTCTCCTCTACTCGACCTTCCTCTATCTCTGGCAGATTTTTCGCGAGAGCTACCCCGACATCGCCATCGAGCTCGTCCCCGGCATCACCAGCATCGGCGCCGCCGCGGCCGCCGCCGGCATCCCCCTCGGCATCGCCGCCGAGCGCATCGCCATCCTCCCCGCCACCTACGCCGCTGACGAACTGCGCCGCACCCTGCAGGAGTTCGACACCGTCGTGCTGATGAAGGTCAGCCGGGTTTTTGACCAGGTCTATGGTGTGCTCAAGGAACTGGGGCTGGAGAAAAACGGGGTCTTCGTGCGCCGGGTCGGGTCGGGGGAGGAAGAGGTGGTCCGCGACCTCGCCTCCCTGGTCGGGCAGAAGCTCGATTATTTGTCGTTACTGATTGTGCGGAAGGCTCTGCATGGCTGCTGAAGCGGTCGTTCATTTTGTCGGCGCCGGTCCCGGCGATGCCGAGCTGATCACGGTCAAGGGGGCGCGCTTGCTGCGCGAGGCGGAGGTCGTCGTCTACGCCGGCAGCCTGGTTGATCGTGAGCTGGTGCGGACCTACGCGCTGCAGGCGGTGGTGCATGACTCCGCCGCCATGAATCTGGAAGAGACGACAGCGGTCCTCGCCGCTGCCGTAGAGGCGGGGAAAAAGGCGGTGCGGCTGCACACCGGCGACCCCTCGATCTTCGGGGCGATCCAGGAGCAGATGGCGGAATTGGATAAGCGCGGCATTGCCTATGCCGTCGTCCCCGGCGTCACCTCGGCCTTTGCTGCTGCGGCAGCGCTGAAGCAGGAACTGACCTTGCCGGAGGTGGCGCAGACCGTCATCCTTACCCGCATCGCCGGGCGCACCCCGGTGCCTGAGGGTGAGGAACTGGCGCAGATCGCCCGCATCGGCGCGACCCTGGTGATCTATCTTTCCGTGTCGATGATCGAGGAAGTGGTGGCCGAATTGCTGCTGGGTGCCTACAGCGCGACGACTCCGGCGGCGGTGGTGGCCAAGGCTTCGTGGCCGGACGAGCAGGTGGTGGAGGGGACCCTCGCCGACATCGCCGCCAGGGTCCGCGCCGCCGGCATCGAACGCCAGGCGCTGATCCTCGTCGGCGACGTCCTTGCCGCCCGGCGGGCGGGGTTGAAAGCGAAGTCGTTGCTGTATGATCGGAAGTTTGAGCACGGTTTTCGCCAGAGAAATGAAGCATAAGACCACTTCGCCCTCCCCCTAGCCCCCTCCCATAAAGGGAGGGGGGACGTACATGCCCCCTCTCCCCTTGTGGGAGAGGGCAGGGGAGAGGGGGACATAATAACCATGCACCTATGAAAATCGCCATCATCGCCATCACCGCCAACGGCGCCCGCCTCGGCGCCCGCCTCAAAGGGGGGCTCTCCGGAGCCGAGCTCTACGTCGCACACAACTACGCCGGCGCCGCCGGGGCGGGTGCGACCTCTTTTGACGGTTCCCTGCGCGAGCTCCTTAAGGAGCTGTGGCCCGAGTTCGAGGGCTTCGTCTGCATCATGGCGACGGGGATCGTCGTGCGGCTGGTGGCGCCGCTGCTTAAGGCCAAGGATCGCGATCCGGCGGTGGTAGTCATGGACGAGGCCGGGCGTTTCGCCATCAGCCTCCTCTCCGGCCATCTCGGCGGTGCCAACGACCTTGCCGCCCGCTGCGCCAAGGTCACCGGGGCGCGGGAGGTCATCACCACCGCCACCGACGTCAACGAGCTCCCCTCCTTCGACACCCTCGCCCGCGACCAGGGCTGGATCATCGACGATCTGAGCCAGGTCAAGGGGCTCAACGCCCTCCTCCTCGCCGGGGAGAAGATCGCCGTCGTCGACCCGAGCCGCCGGGTCCAGGCGACCTTTGCCGGGCGCGGCAAGCTCTCCTTTCACCACACCTTTGTCGCGGCACTGGAGAGTAACGCTACCGGGTTCGTCTTTGTCACCAATCGCGATCTCCCCCCCCAGGTGCGGGCGGAGAAGCTGCTATTGCTGCGGCCGCGCAATCTCACCCTCGGCATCGGCTGCAACAGCGGGACGACGGTCGAGGAGATCGAGGCTGTCGTCAAATCCCAGCTCAAGCGCCTCTTCCTCTCCCTGCGCAGCGTCGCCGCCATCGGTTCGGCGGCGGCCAAGGCCAAGGAGGCGGGACTGCTCGCCTTTGCCGCGCGCTGCGGCGTGGAGCTGCGCTGCTTCGCCAGCGCCGAACTGAACGGGGTTACGGTCCCATCCCCGCCATCACACCATGCCCTTGACGCCATCGGCGCCGCCGGGGTCGCCGAACCGTCTGCGCTCCTTGCCGCCGGCGCCGGCAGCCGGCTGCTGCTGAAGAAGGTCAAAAGCGGCAATGTGACTTTAGCGGTGGCGGAAATTGCCTGCTGAAAGCAGGCAGCTATCAACCTTCAACCCAGCAGTGTCCGGTTAGGTTTTTGCTCACGTCGCATAGCGACAGATTGAAGGTAGCCG
>MGTO01000024.1:0-1959 GCA_001799485.1 Desulfuromonadales bacterium GWC2_61_20
CCGAGTTCCCAGAAACCGAAATGCCCGGTCAGCAGAAAGACCCCGCGGCCGAGGGCGTAGGCTGCGCGCAGATGTTCGAGTCCGGTGATGTCGAGGTAGCGGGCCTGCACCGCGGGGTCCCGGTAGCTGTCGACGCGCATCACCTCCATCCCCATGATGCCGAGATGGCGGAAACAGTCGCGTACCGTCAAGTGCAATTCGGCTGCGCTCATCTCCGGAAAGGCGAGCTGCAGATTGCGGGCCGCCAGACGGCGGCGGCTGACCAGCAGCACCCGCGCAAGGTCGCCTAGAAGCCGGCCGATAGTTAGGGCGACCGCACGGGGGAGAACCCGGGCCGGATAGTAGATGGCGAGAAAGAGCAGGTATTCAGCGAGGTTTTGCAGCGTTCGTTTCTTCATGAGTCTTCTTATTTGTGGTGGATAATCAAACGCCGAACTTGTGGAGAACCGCCTCGACCCGCTTGCGATCGGCGGCACGAAACGGCCCGACCACGGCTCCCTTCAGGACTCCGGGGCGGAACAAGGTCGCTGCCGCCTGCCGCAACCCCTCGGGGGTGACTCCGGCCAGCTCGCGCCGGTCGTCTTCGAGGGTGCGCAGGCAGCCGACCAACTCCCCCCAGCCGAAGCGCACCGCCAGCTCGTCGGTATGGTCGCGGGAGAATTCGAGGTCGTAGTGATAGCCGCGCACCACCCGCTCCAGCTCATCGCTGCCGACGGCCTCGCGGCGCAACCGGGCGAAGATCTCGAGAACCTCGGTCACCGCCGGCAGGAGATTGTCCGGCGCCACCGCCAGATCGACAGCAAGACAGCCGCTGTCGGCGAAAAGGGAGAGGTTGGCCTCGACATTGTAGGTCAGCCCGAGTTGCTCGCGCAGACGCAGCATCAGCCGCGCCGCCCCGCCCCCGGAGAGGATGCGGCGCAGCACGCGCAGGGGCAGGTTGCTCCCCTCACCCCGACCGGGGACACGAAAAGCCAGCTGCAAGGTGACCTGCGAGTCGGAATCCTTGATCCAGACCAATTCGGGGACTGTTCCTTCGGGCGGCGGGACAAACGGGGGTGACGCCAGCGGCTCCCCCCCGCACCAGCCGGCAAAGGCGGCGCCGACGGCGGCGACGACGGCGGCGCGCTGGACCCGCCCGGCGACGACGATAACCGCGTTGGCCGGCGTAAAGTAGGTGGCGAAGTGCCGCCGCAGGGCAACCTCGTCGAGCCCGGCGATGGAGGCGCGGGTGCCGATGGTCGGCTGGCTCAGAGGGTGCCCGGGCCAGAGCAGCCGTCCGGTCAGGTTGTCGGGATTGATTTCGATGCCGTGCTCGTTGTAATCCTCCTGTGCCTCCTCAAGGATGATCCGCTTCTCCACCTCAAGATCGCAAAGTCGCGGCCGCAGCAGCATGGAAGCGAAGAGGGCCGCTCCCTCAGACAGGCAATCGGGGTGGAGGCGCGAGTGGAAGCAGGTCGTTTCAGAATCGGTGGAAGCATTGACCGCGCCGCCAATGGCCTCGAAGGCCCGCTCGAGCTCGAGGCTCGAAGCAAAATCGGCGGTGCCGCGAAAGAGCATGTGCTCGAGAAAATGCGAGACCCCGGCGGTCGTCGCCGTTTCGTGGCGACCGCCGACCCCGACATAGCAGAGCATTTCGGCGCTGTGCAGATGCGCCATCTCGACGGTGACGACGCGCAGACCATTGGCCAGGGTATCCTTGTAGTACTCGGTCATCACGGGCGCATCCTGGCGGCTCGAATTCTTCGACCTCGGGGTAGAGTCAATGGAAGCCGCTCATTTCTGCAGCAGCCGTGCCGCCTCCTTGGCGTGATAGGTGATGATGAGATCGGCGCCGGCGCGTTTCATGCCGAGGAGGGTCTCCATCATCACCCGGTCGTGGTCGATCCAACCCATCTTCGCCGCCGCCTTGATCATGCTGTACTCGCCGGAAACGTTGTAGGCGACGAGGGGGAGATCGAA
>MGTO01000024.1:1968-16368 GCA_001799485.1 Desulfuromonadales bacterium GWC2_61_20
GCCGCCTTGATCATGCTGTACTCGCCGGAAACGTTGTAGGCGACGAGGGGGAGATCGAAGCGCTCGCGCAGATCGCGGAGGATGTCGAGATAGGCGAGGGCCGGCTTGACCATGAGGAAGTCGGCGCACTCGCCGACGTCGAGGGCCGCCTCGCGAAAGGCCTCGCGGCGATTGGCCGGATCCATCTGGTAGGAGCGGCGATCACCGAACTGCGGGGTGCTTTCGGCGGCGTCGCGAAACGGGCCATAGTAGGCACTGGCGTACTTGACGGCGTAGCTCATGATCGGAATGTGGGCAAAGCCGTGGTCGTCGAGGGCGGCGCGGATGGCGGCGACGCGGCCGTCCATCATGTCCGACGGGGCGACGATATCGGCCCCGGCCTGGGCATGCGAGAGGGCCTCGGCGGCAAGGAGCTTGAGGGTTTCGTCGTTCTCGACATCGCCGTCGTGAATGACCCCGCAGTGCCCATGGTCGGTATATTCGCACAGGCAGACGTCGGTGATGACCGTCAGCTTTGGCACGGCTTTTTTAATCGCCCGGATCGTCTCCTGGATGATGCCGTGCTCGCTGTAGGCGTCGGAGCCGACGGCATCCTTCTCCTTGGGAATGCCAAAGAGAATCACCGCCGGAATGCCGAGTCCATAGACCTCTTGCGCTTCGGCGACGATGTGCTCGATCGATTGCTGGTAGATGCCGGGCATGGAGACGATCTCCTTCTTGATCCCCTGACCGTAGGCGGAGAACATCGGGTAGATCAGATCCTCGGGGCGGACAAAGGTTTCCCGCACCATGCGGCGGATGTTGTCGTTGCGGCGCAGGCGCCGGGCGCGGTATTCGGGGAAGAACATGCAAACCTCCTGTCACTGCGTTGCGGTGAAGAATGCTGGCCATATGGGATGGGGCGAAAAAAGGCGCGATAATGCAACAGTTCAGCACGAAACGATGGCGGTCTGAACCGGCGGATGGCCTCGACTTAAATCTGCACGCCCTCGGAACGGATCTTCTGGACGATCGGCGGCGCGTCTGGACTGGACGCCTCGTTCTGGCTGGAAATCAACGGGCAGAGCGTGACACCGTTTTCGAAACCGACCGCGATGCAGGCGGCATCGACCTGCATCTGCAAGGTGCCGTCGACAGTGGCGAAGACAGCCCAGACATCCATATCCCTGGCCTCGTCACCGCGCAGACGCGGGCCGAAGACGCGGAACTCGACCAGCTCACCGAGCCCGGCGAGGCGCTCTTTCAGCTCAAGGGCAAGGGCACGATCGCCGGCACTCAGGGGCACGACGGCTCTTGCGGCGCAGCGGCAAACCAGGCGACGATGGCGTCGGCCAGAGCGGTGAGGGTGTACTCCTCGGGTTCGATGGCCACCTCCAGCCCGAGCTTGCGGCAGGTTGCCGAGGTGATCGGGCCGATGGCGGCAACGACCACATTTTGGAGGAGGCGCGGGAAACGCTCCGGGCCGAGAAGGGCGGCGAGATTTTCCACCGTCGAGGAGGCGGTAAAGGTGACGCAAGCGACCTTTCCCGCTTCCAGGGCAGCCAACGCCTCGGCCGGCAAATCCGGGGGGAGGACGTTGCAATAGGCGACGGGGGCCACGACTTCGGCGCCGAGGGCGGAGAGCCCCTGGGGGATGACCTCCCGGGCCTTGTCGGCGCGAGGGAAGAGGACCCGCCGCGGCGCAACGGATAGCCCGGCCATGGCCGCCACCACCCCTTCGGCCTTGTAATCCTCCGGCACCAGATCGGGGACGATACCGTAGCCACGGATGGCGGCGGCGGTCTTCGGCCCGACGGCGCAGACCCGGCAATAACCGAGGGCGCGGGCGTCGCGCCCGAGACCGGCGAGGCGGGCAAAGAAGAAGTGGACGGCGTTGACCGAAGAGAGAACCAGCCAGTCAAAGCCGGCGAGCTGGCTCAGGGCGGCGTCGAGATCCCCATGCTCGGCCGGAGGATCCAGTCGAATCGTCGGGCACTCGTAAACCCGGGCGCCGAGGGCCCCCAGCATGTCGCCGAATTCCCCGGCCTGATCGCCGGCCCGGGTCACCAGCACCCCACGGCCGAAGAGGGGCTTCCGGTCGAACCAGCGCAGCTGCTGGCGCAGCTTGACCACTTCGCCGACGACAATGATCGCCGGTGGTTTAATCCCCGTTTCCCGCACCCGCGCCACCACGTCGCCCAAGGTGGCTATCAGGGTCTCCTGCTCGGCCGTCGTCCCCCAGCGGATGACCGCCACCGGGGTCGTGGCCGGGCGGCCATGAGCCTGGAGTTGTCCGGCGATGATTTCGAGGTTGGCCATCCCCATGTAAAAAACCAGGGTGCCGACGCCGGTGGCGAGCTTTGCCCAGTCGAGACGGGAGAAACCTTTGTCGGGATCCTCGTGGCCGGTGAGGAGGGCGAGACTGGTGGTGTAGTCACGGTGGGTCAGGGGAATACCGGCATAAGCGGCAGCGGCAAAGCCGGCGGTGACGCCGGGGACGACCTCGAAGGGGATGCCGGCCTGATGCAGGGCCTGGGCTTCTTCGCCGCCGCGGCCGAAGATGAACGGGTCTCCCCCCTTGAGGCGAGCGACGACCTTCCCCTGGCTGGCGAGTTCGACGAGAAGCCGGTTGATCTCCTCTTGCGGCCGGTGATGATTGCCCCGGCTCTTGCCGACGAAGATCGCCTCGGCCCGGGGCGCTTCGCGCAGCAGCAAGGGGTTGGCGAGGTAATCGTAGACCACCGCGTCGGCCCGGTGCAGGCAGTCGCGCCCCTTGACCGTGATGAGCCCGGGATCGCCCGGTCCGGCGCCGATGAGGTAGACAATTCCTGGTTTCACTGCTCTCCTTTGTCCCTCAAACTGGCAGGGGCACGGCGCGCCGTGCCCCTACATTCGATTCCTTCGCAGGTCGGACGAGGAATCGACGCAGCTTAAACGTCCTCGCGATTGACATTGAAGGTTTCGTGCTGATAGACCGCGTTGAGGATGCGCCCGGCCCCGAGGATCAAGAGGTCGTCGGCGAGGGAGGTGCCGAGTTTTTCGCACTCCTCGACCGGGCCGCGGACGCACTCCTTCAGGCACTGCACCCCGTCACAGTCGGCGACCAGGCCGGTGAGGGTCAGCTCATGGCCGCTGACGGTGCCATGGCAGGCAATCGGCACCTGGCACCCTCCCTCCAGGCGCTTGAGGAAGGCGCGCTCGGCGCGCACCGCCCAGGATGTCGCCGGGTGGTTGAAGAAGTCGATGAGGGTATTGACCTCGCCATCGGCCGTGCGGCTCTCGATGCCGAGGGCCCCCTGGCCGATGGCGGGAATGGAAAGGCCGACGGGGAGGTATTCGCTGATCTGGGCCGAAAAGCCGAGGCGATGCATGCCGGCGGCGGCGAGGATCACCGCGTCGAGGTTGTCATCGGTGAGTTTGCGGATGCGCGACTCGACGTTGCCGCGGATGTCGACCATCTGCAGGTCGGGACGGACGTGCAGCAGTTGCGCCTTGCGCCGCAGGGCACTGGTGCCGATGCGGGCGCCCTGGGGGAGTTCCAGCCAGGTCGACACCCCGGGACGGAGGATGACGATGTCGCGGCAATCCTCGCGCTCGGTGATGCAACGCAGGGAAAGGCTTGCCGGGAAGATGGTCGGAACATCTTTCATCGAGTGGACGGCGATGTCGATCTCGCCGCGCAGCATCGCTTCCTCGATCTCCTTGACGAAAAGCCCTTTGCCGCCGACCATGGCCAACGGCACGTCGAGAATCTTGTCTCCCTGGGTCTTGATCTTGGTCAGCGTCACCTCCATGCCGGGGTAACGTTTTTCCAGCTCGGACTTGACCCAGTTGGCCTGCCATAATGCCAGCTGGCTGGCCCGGGTGCCGATGCGCAACAATTTACGACTCATGGTGAAAAGCTCCTTGGCTGCTATTTTATTCGGGATCGTCGAGGGTCTTCAGTTCTTCCTCGGGACGGGGTGGTTCCAGATTGAACAACACCCGCACCGCCTCGACATAACTGTCGCCGGCGGCGTTGTTCTGCGCCTGTTTGAGGACGGTGATCGGCTGGTGCAGAACTTTGTTGACGATGGCGCTGGAGAGGACCTCGACCGCCCGCCGCTGGCGCTCGTCGAGATCCTTGAGCCCGGAGAGGGTCTTCTCCACTTCCCCCTTGCGGATCTCGTCGAGGCGCGAACGAAGGGCGACGATGGTCGGAACGACTTCGAGACTGGCAAGCCAGCGGAAAAACTGGCCGATCTCCTGATCGATAATCCCTTCCGCCTTCTTTGCCTCCTTGTGCCGCTCCTTCATGTTGGCCGCCACCACCCCCTGGAGATCGTCGACATCGTAGAGGTAGACGTTATCGATATCGTTGACCTTGGGATCGATGTCGCGCGGCACGGCGATGTCGATGAAGAACATCGGCTTGTTCTTGCGCTGGCGAATGACCTCCTCGACCTTTTTGTGGCCGAGGATGAAGGTCGGCGCCCCGGTCGAGGTGAGGACGATGTCGACCTGGTGCAGATGGTCGGGAAAGTCGTCGAAGGGGAGGGCGCGGCCGTTGAACTCCTCGGCGATCTTGGCCGCCCGCTCGAAGGTGCGGTTGGTGACAAAAACCTGGGTGACGCCGTTGTTGATGAAGTGGCGGGCGGCCAGTTCGCACATTTCCCCGGCGCCGATGATGAGAACCGTCTTGTCGTCGAGGGTACCGAAGATCTTACGGGCCAGCTCGACGGCGGCAAAGGAGACCGAGACGGCATTGCTGGCGATGCTGGTCTCGGTCCGCACCCGCTTGGCCACGGAAAAGGCCTTGTGCAGAAAGCGGTTGAGAATGAGGCCGGCGGTCTTGAACTCGGCGGCATAACCGTAAGAGGTCTTGATCTGTCCGAGAATCTGCGGCTCGCCGATAACCATGGAGTCAAGACTGGAGGCGACGCGGAAGAGGTGGCGGATCGCTTCCTCCCCTTGATATTCGTAGAGGTAGGAATCGAGCAATTCCGCCTCGAGCCCATGATACTGGGTGAGAAAGCGCCGCAGCTCGCTGGCGGCCGCTTCAGGAGTGCGACTGGTGGCGTAAAGTTCGACGCGGTTGCAGGTCGAAACGATGATCGCCTCGGCCACCGCCGGCAGGTCCAGCATCTCGTGCAGCGGTTTTTCCATGGCGGTCGGTGCAAAGGCCACCCGTTCACGTATTTCCACCGGGGCGGTCTTGTGACTCAGCCCGACGACAAGGATATTCATAGGGAGATAACCATGTGTATTGACGCCCTCTTCCCTACCGGCCCTGCAGGGCGCGGAAGCTGTGCTCCCCCGGCAGTAGCAGATTCACCCCGAGGAAGGTGAAGAGCAGAGCGAGAAAACCGATGATGGCAAAGATGGCGGCGCGCCGTCCGCGCCAGCCGATGGTGAGACGACCGTGCAACAGCGCCGCATACCAGAACCAGGTGATGAGGGACCAGACCTCCTTGGGATCCCAGCGCCAGTAACCGCCCCAGGCGGAATTGGCCCAGACCGCCCCGGAGATGATGCCCATGGTCAAGAGGGGGAAACCGAAGGTCAGGCAGCGGTAGTTGATACTGTCCAGGGTGTCGAGAGACGGCAGTTTGTAGTAGAGGGGGGAGAAGGTCTTGCTCTTGAGCATGCGCTCCTGCAACAGGTACATGATCCCGACGACAAAGGCGACGGCGAAAACGGCATCGCCGAGAAAGGCGAGGGAAACATGGACCGGGAACCACCAGCTTTGCAGAATCGGGTTCCCTTCCTGCACCCCCGTCGGCAAGGCGCTGCCGACGATCATCAGGACCAGGGCCAAAGGACAGAAGAAGGCGCCGAGGACATTGAGACGGAAACGCAGGTCGAAGAGAAGGAAGATGCCGACCAGGGCCCAGGCGAAGAAGGAGAGTGCTTCGTGCAGACTCGCCGACGGGGCGTGGCCGAGGGTGTAATAACGGACGGCCAGACTCAGACAGTGCAGGGCAAAACCGCCAATCAGGAACCAGCGGGCAATGGTCGCGGTCCGCCGATGGCGGGCAATGACCTCGACCAGGAAGAGGACCGTGGCGACGAAATAAGCCAGCAGGGTAATTTTGAACAGCAGCAGGTCGAGACTCATCTTCTTCCCTTTGTCATGCCGACTCCCAAAGCCGCTAGCGTCGTCCCTTCCCCCACGACGGAGGTCAGCAGACGATCGATGGCGGGGCCGTCGCCGGCGGCGACGAGCCCGGCCACCCCTCCATCGAGAAGCCGGCGAAAAACCCGCTGATTGTAGTCGTTGTGCGGCCCCGGAGTCAATCGCTTTCGGCGCAGTGCGGCGGCGATTTCCACCACGATTTCCCACTCGGCGCCGAGCAATTCGCCGAGATCGTCGCGCACCAGCGCCGCCAGGGCCGGACTCTGTCCGGCGGTGCCGACGGCGACCGTCAAACCGCCGCGTCGCAGCAGGGCCGGCACGGTAAAGTCACTCTCGGCCGGGGCATCGGCGACATTGACCAAAATCCCCCGGCTCCTGGCTTCTCTGGCGATGACGGCATTGACCTCGCGCTGGTTGGTGGCGGCAAAGACGAGAACGGCATCGGCAAGATCACCCGGGAGATACTCCCGGCATACCTGCTCGACCCCCGGCGGCAGCGCTTCTGCCGCCGGCTTGGGATCAACGAGGCGCACCCGCGCGCCGGCCGCGAGGAGCCCCTCGATCTTGCGCCGACCGACGGCACCGCCGCCGACGACGAGGCACAGGCGATCCTTGATCTCGACGAAGAGGGGATAGGGAGTCATGGGCAAAGGATTCCGACCGGTGCGGAAGATCGCGTCAAATCAAACGCCGAAGAGTTCGGCCTCGACGAGATCGCACAAGAGCAAACCGAAGAAGAGGGCAAGTTCGGCCACCCGGGCCGGGGCGGCGGTTTCCAGGCGAAAGACGAGATCCGGCGGTTCCCCTTCGAAGTTCACCCGGGCCGGCAGCACCAGCGCCGTGGCGCAACCGAGGTCGCGGGCGACACTGAAGGCCTCGCTCAGGGCCGGATCGGGCTTGAGATCGCCGAAGCCGAGAAAGAGATCGCCCTCGCCGCCGCAGGCCCGCAACTGCCGGGCGAGAAGGAGCTTGCTCTGCCCGTCGCGGGCGAGGGCGGCGGCGAGGGTCGCATCCCGGCCGAGACAGATGGCCGGCAGTGCTGGCCGCTCGAAATTGAGCCGGTGGAGAAAGAGCTGGGCGGTCAGTTCCGCCACCGGGGCCAGGGACGGGGAGGCGCCGAGGAGGAGACGAGCACCGCCGTGAAAAACCGCCGTAACCCGTTCGGCGCAGTTTTCCACCTCTGCCGTCTGCGCCATAAAGGATTCCTGCAGGGCGGCACCGTGTTCCCGCAGGGCTCGAGCTATGCGTTCCTGCCTGCTCATGCTTATACCTCGGTTTCAATAGGGTCGTTCCGATCATAGGGAGGGGGCTGCGGCCTGTCAAGGCTCATTGGCGCAAGGCGAATTATCCCCTTGATTTTTTGCCCCACTGATTTATTCTTAGGCTGCTCGGGACAACTTGATTTTTGACAGAATTCATCCCCGTAAACAGGAGATTTTCTACATGGCTAGCGACAAGGTTGTGCATCTTTCCGACGACAGCTTCGAAATCGAAGTATTGAAATCATCGACCCCGGTCCTGGTCGATTTCTGGGCTTCGTGGTGCGCCCCGTGCAAGGCGATCAGCCCCCTCGTCGACGGCCTCGCCGCCGAGTACGACGGCAAGGTCAAGATCGCCAAGCTCAACGTCGACGAGAACCCGGCGACCCCCGGCAAGTACGGAGTGCGCGGTATCCCGACCCTGATCCTCTTCAAGGACGGCAAGGTCGTCGATCAGGTCGTCGGCGCCGTCCCCAAGAACCAGCTCGAAGGCCTGATCAAAAAGGGTCTCTAACCCTGTCTCCCCATCAACGAAAAAGACCCGCACCTGGCTGCGGGTCTTTTTTTCGCACTTCAAACCATGAAGTTACCTCCAGTGACCGCGAGGATGCCGTGAGCCTGCTTGAACGCAGCAATCAACGCTGGAAAATTTTCCTTTTCATCGCCCTGATGGCCCTCGGCGCCGGAGTTACCCTTCTGCAGGGCTTTCTCTACGAACCGATCGGCCGGGAACTGACCCTGCAACTGGTCATCGGCGGCATGATCCTGCTCCCCGCCACCTTCATCTGGGCCGGTGGCAGCATCGTCTGCCCGTCGTGCGGACAGAGACTCCTCTTTTACGCCATCACCAAGGTCGGCCTGGGCACCTGGTTTGTCTGGCTCATGACCGAGGAACAATGCCCGAAATGCGGTTACTCCGGGCGCCCGGCCCCGACGGGCAAGCGCAAAGGGAAGCGCTGACCCCTCGGTCGCACCTTTGTCCGTTGCGCCATGATCCCGTTCTCCCCCAGGAACTGGAAGATTCGATGAATCTTCTGCGTCGCTACACCCTTTCCTCATCTCTGCTTAACCCGCTACCGCCCCCCCTCGAGCCGCCCTGCTTCTGGCGCGTGGCTTTAACCATCTGCCGTACGGAACACAAACAAACAAGCCCCCGCCGTACGGCGGGGGCTTGTATCTTACGGCCTCTGAGTATTAAAGGCTCGGATATTTCGCATCAATAGCGACCACAGCTGCGGGAATACCGATCCCATCGATCACTCCATCCGCAACTAGATCGATGGAATCGATCAGGAGTTTCCTGGCATATTCCCAGTTATGGACGTAGGCCCCCGGCTCTTGAATGTAATCGACAAAGGCCAGATTGAAGGCCGCGCCCATCAGATCCTGTCCCGTCGGCGGCACCGTATATGTGGCGGCGAGGGAGGAATAGCTGGGCGTGGTGGAACTGAAGGTCAACTCGGTGGTGTGGGCGGCAGAGCTATAGAACCGCCCGGTGCTGCCGCCGGTCTCCAATTCGTTTCGGTAAAAAATCCCCTTGGCTTGCAAGGCGGTCTCCAGGGCATTCTTGACCGTCTTGAAATCGTTCCTGACCTCGGTCAGATAGGCTGCGGTCATGGCGACGCCATGGCAGGCACCGCACTGGTCGCTAAGAACCGCCGTAATCGCCCCGGTGGTCTCATCCTCTTCGATGGGCCAGAAGGTATGCCTGGCTCCGGCAGCATTACTCATATGACAGGTGACGCAGGGTCCGACGCCAAGGGCGCCGATACCTTTGTGCGAACCAAGGTTGGTGTAGTCGGTCGCGCCGAAATGGTAGCCGCCGGTGTTGAACAGTGTCAACCCCGAACCGAGATAGTGGGTGCGGAGCACCGTCGCCGCGGCAGCCGGGGTTCCGTCCTTGATGAGTTGACCGATGCCCGAACTGTCGCGGCCGCTGTGGCAGCGGGTGCAGATGGCGGAGGGGCCGATAGAGGCAGCATCCGCATAGGTTTTGTTGACCGCCACGTTGAAAGCGGTCGCGGCAGAATAGTAACTGGTGGTGAAGGCGCCCAGCACGTGGGTGGCGCCGGTGGCGACATCGGTGTGACAGGCGTCGCAGGCGACGGCATCGAGCATGGTTTGACCGGCGACGGTCGGCCAGAGAGGAATGGCGGTATTGCTGCTGCTCGCGCCGGCCTGGTCGACAAAGCCCTTGGACGTATGGCAACGGCCACACCACGTTTGGTAGCTGCCAGCGCCAGGACCGGTAATGACGGTAATCGTGGGAGCGGTTGTGTTCACATGGTTCCACGCCCCGTTGACGTCACCGTGGTTGGCGGTGGCGTACTGGTCGAGGATCGCGGCATTGGCACCGATGACCCCGCCCGCATGGCAGGTCGTGCAAGGCTTGTAAACGTTATTGAACGGGGCCACCCACTGCGCCGGAGTACTGCCGGTGGCGGTGGCGTTACCGCCAAAGTGGGCCGCCGCCTTGTGGCAGCCGGCACAGGTCACCAGCCCGGTGGAGGGGTCGGCGCCGACGCTGGCGATGGCCGCCGCATGCAGGGGGTTGGCGCTGGAGTCGACCGTGCCGACATCGAAACCGGCCCGCACCATGGTGCGGACGATGCTGGAATCGCCATCGACCAGACCGTCGTTCAGGAAGTCGATGGAGTCCCGGATCAGCGACAGGGAATAGGTCCGGTTGTGGGCATAGGCGCCCGGGTCGTGCTCGAAGAGGTTGTAATTGTAGGCTGCCCCCATCACATTCTTCCACCCCAGACCGGTCGGATCGACCGCCAGGCCGACGCCGAGACTGGTTGCCACACTTTCCCAGCTGGTAAAAGCGTCGGAGCTGGCATCGTTGTCCACCCCCTTGTTGAGGATGCCGTTGGCATTGACATCTTCGCCGGCATCGAGGACACCGTTGCGATTCACATCCTCACCCAGGTCGAAGATGCCGTTGGCGTTGGTGTCCTTGTAAAAGTAGGGGTGGGCCGGGTAGAAGTAGATTCCCTTGGCATCCAGCGCCGCCAGCAGGGCGTTCATGGCCAGATGAAACTCTTCCTTTTCCGCTTCGAGGACGGCCGGGGTCATGGCGCCATGGCAATTGACGCAGATGGTGCTGGCCACGGCGGTGATGGTGCCGGTGGCATTCTTGGTCACAACTCCGAAGGTATGCGGCGCGGCGCTCTGCATGTGGCAGATCACGCACGGTCCGGCGGTGCCGGTCCCCGCCGTGTCAGCCATGCCGATGTTCTTGTGATAGCCAAGGTTGTTGTAAACCTGGCCGGCATACTCATAGCCGGACTCGTTGAAGATGGTGGCGCCGGCGGTCAGGTAGTGCGAGTTGATGAATGCAAGCTGGCCGGCAACATCACCGGGGTTGGTCCCAATTCCGTCGGTGGTGTTGGTGATGTTGGCGCCGACCTCGCGGCCCAGGTGGCACCCCATGCAGACGTTCGAAGAGCTGGCATCAGGGTAAACCACGGTTACGGACGTACCGGTCGTCCCGGTTGTGGCGGAGCTGATCGCCGTATAAACCTCGGTGATCGCCCCCGGATTGCGCAGCGCACCAGCATTCAAGTCGCTGTGGCAGCCCCAGCAGTAGAGGAGTTCGTTCTGTCCCGACCCGGTGGTGATGCCCCAGGTGGAAGCATCGATGATCGTCCCGGTAACGGTACCGGACCAACCCGACAGATGGGAGAAGTCATTTTTCGCGGGATCATAGGCCGCCGGGCTGGTCAGGAAGTTTTTGATGCCGGTGGCGGTGTGGCAGCGCTGACAGTCGACTCGATCCTTGTCGGGAAACGTGTCCGCATCAGTGCCGTCGGCTTTAAATGAGGCATCCCAGCTGTAGTGCCCCCACACCAAAGCGGTTTCTGGAGCGGCTGAAGCAATCTTTCCAGCGTGCGCCGACTGCGCCCATTGCTTGTGAATGTCTGTTGGTCCCGGATTGTGCTCCCACTGAATCGTGGCGGGATTGTTGTTTTTTATGGTGTGGCATTCCAGGCAATCGCCAAAGACATACCCTTCTATCACCATCGTGTTCGTGTCGTTGGTTAAAGGATCGTCACCGAGATGTCTGGCCAGGAAGCCTGGCGAGAATGTTTCGTGGCATTGATTGCATTGGGTCAGGCCAGGGGCAGGGACCGGTATCGGTCCGACACCTTTATGGTTGAGACCACCACCATGACACCCTTCACAGCCAGCCGCCGCCGTATCGTGCGCTGACAAATCCCAGCCTTGCACTACGATGGCCGTATGGCACACCTTGCAATTGGAATCGCCAACATGCGGAACAGTGGCGGGGGTGGTATCTGTTCCGGTCTGGTTCCCGCCCGAATTCAGGTCACTTCCACAGCCCCACAAAGAGACCAGAAAGATAGAGACAGCGACTAATATCAGGTGTCTTTGGTTGCGCATTTTCTCCTCCATTACGTTTTTTGTATGGTGTTTAGTGGCACTTTCGACAAGTTCTGGCATCACTGGCTGACTTGAGTCGATTATCGATATCATCCCAGTCTTTGGGGTGAGGATTGACCATCAATCCGCTTCGTGCACTGTGACACTTGAGACAGACATCGCCCTCGGGATGACAGCTCTGGCAGGTGGCCAGGTTTTTGCGGGCCTCACGCGCATGGCTGCTGGACCACTGATGGGACGGCAGCACCGAGTTGGGGTGGCAGCCCTGGCATTGCTGCTCGGTGAAGAGGGCGTGATTGCCGCCGAGGGTGCCGTCGGTGAAACCCCGCCGGTGCGAATCGAGCGCCAGGTCAGCCTGGTTGAAATCTTCGTGACAGTCGACGCAGAATCCGTTCTCGTGACAGCTGGTGCAGAGCTGCGGGTTGGTCCGCGCGGCGATAGGATGAGTCACATTGAATTCCGAGCGGTGTACGTTGGCCATGTTGTTGCCGAGTTCGCCCATTTCGTCGGCGCGCCCGGCCTTGTGACATTCGAGACAGAAGTCCTGGGCATGGCAGGTGGCGCAGTCGGTGGCGCCCGCCTTGGCGTCCGGCCGGTGCTGAAACGACCAGAGCGGACCGTGGGTCTGCAGAGCGGGAAATTTGACCTGAGCGACAAAGGCCTGGTCGTGGCAGTCGAGACAGGCCTTGGCCGGGGGCTGAATCAGCTCGGGTTGTTCCCCGTGGCAGGTGACACAGTCGGCTTCGCTGACCTTGGCCAGGTGCGCCGCGTGGTCGAAGTCCGCTGCCCACAGGGGCTGCCCCCCGAGAAGCAGTACGGCACTGACGATCAACAGTATGCGGGTCATATCGGCGCTCCTTATCAGAAGAGAATGTTGAGGCGAACGCGGCCGCGGTAGAAATAATCCCACAGGTCGCTTTCACCCCGTTCGATCTTGGCCTCGACATTGACCTTGCGACTGAAATAGGCGGTGGCATCGGCCCAGATACGGCTACTGGTGGTTTCGTCCTCCACTTCAAGCCGCCGATCAAGCACGTCGATTTCCGCTCCGATACCGGCCTGGAGCAGGGAATTGAAACGGAAAGCAGAGCGGACTTTGACCCCGTAAAGATCCTGGCCGTCCGGGTCGTCGCGCCAGACGCCGCTGAGATAGCCGGAAAAGCGGTCGGTGCGAATCTTCTCGACCCCGATCTCGACCACGTTGGCATCGGCGACCTCTTCATACATTTCGCGAGCATAACGACAGAATGAACGCACACCCTCGCCGTGGTTGTAGCTGAATTCAGCCGAGGCCTCCTGATATTCGCTGACGGCGAAGACCGAGTAGATCGAGGTCGAAGAAAAGACCGGCAGCGAGTAAAGGTAGTCGAGGCGCAAGGACCATTTCGGCTGCCAGTGCAGGTTGATCCCGCCGTTGAAATAGCTGAGGCTGTTGGCCAGATAGTTGAATTGCCACTCGCCGTAAAGACCGAGGCGATCACGGTAATCGTAACCGAGGTCGAGACCGAAGAGCTCGTGGGTCAGTTCACTCTCCTCCCACTTCTGCAGGTAGGAAACACTTGCATCGAGACCGTCGAGAAAATGCCCGGAGAGTCTGATCCCGTCGATGAGATCCTTGACGTCATAACCTTTGTAATAGCCGATGTCCCCACCACCAAAGGCCGTCAAGGTGAAGGGGCCGAGATCACGATATTGCAGACTCAGACCATCCATGATCGAAGCGCCGCCCGTGGTGGTAATAAACTGCCGGCCAAGCTTGAAGTCGAGGTGTGGCAGGGCATTCTTTTTTTCCAGGTAGGCAAAATAGAGTCGACTGTCGGCATCAACCTCGTTGGCGAGATCGTCCGCCAAGCGCCCATAGAAGCGAAAATTCAGGCCGCTGCCGTCGATGTCGCTAACATTCAGGCGCAGATATTCGTAGACCGGGACCGCCGTGTCCTCTTCCGCATCGTTATTCCATTCGAGCATGGTACTCGACTGTCCCGAAACTGATACCGCCAACGCCCGATCCGCCGGCCACAGCGCCAGCAGACCGACGGCACCGAACAACACCATCCGTTGCCATTCTCTCATGTCGCCTCCTTCTGAAAATACAGGCACAACCGGTGCCATTGTCCTTCGTTACCCTGACTCAAGCGACCCATTCAGTCGATCAAAACACAAAGCTGTTGAATCGTAGCTATTTTTTTTACTTTCGCAACTCCGGGCAAGCAAGATTTGATTTAGTTTTTCAGCACAAACCTTGCCAAGGCATCGTGATGACAGAAATTATCTTGCTAGATCAGAGCGTTGGTACCAGGACAGTGCCGGCGACTGGCGATGGCAAAACCGGCCTATCACGGGATCACCATGTGCATTTGCCGTCATTGGCTTTTTGGATCGAACGGGGAGCGCCCGGAGAGTTGAACCCGTCGTCACCAACCCTCAGCTTTGTACCTTTGCCCCCCTTGCCGCGCAGACGCTCCTTGTGCCATCATTCATTACCGCCAATACAGAACGGATGTCCGATGGATCCGCTGCAACGTTACCAAAAGCTTCTCAGTGAAACCGATGCCTGGTTTACCCGCTGCCAGACCGCCGCCGGCGACGACATCGCCTGCCGCCGCGGCTGTACCGGCTGCTGCCGCGGCCTCTTCGATA
>MGTO01000025.1 GCA_001799485.1 Desulfuromonadales bacterium GWC2_61_20
TGATGGCCCACGAAACGACGGAAAAATAAACCAGTATCGCCAGCACCAGCTTGACCACCGGTCCCGCCCCGAGTATCAGATCCACTGTTGAAGTCTCCTTGAGCCAAAGATGAATGGACTATTATCGACCAGCCAGTTCTTTTCGCAGATCATCAACCCCCTCCTGCAGAGACCCGCAACCGACATCGTTTCGATCAATACTGGTGTTCATGAAAATATTGTTGTCGCCAAAGCCCCGCTCAAGTCGCGAAAGATACATGCGTGACTGTTCGGACGCCTCTGTCTGTAGATAAAAACGGGATGTCAGCAGATAAAGTTTGGCGACTTCGAGACGGGTGTCAATTTCCGCCATGGCTTCCTTGTCGCCAAGAATCGGGACGACGTAGGCGCGGACAAATTTGTCTCCTTCGACGCGAAGTTGGGTCAGCGATTGCGGCTTTTTCCGCCGGGCAACATCTTCCGCCGACCGCAGCAAACTCTTGAGGGACTCCTTGACGTTGGCGATGTAGAGCTTTTTCTGAGCCACATCCATGTGAGCGACGATAGCCGGACGAACTTCCAGCCGTCCCGAAACCGGCTCTTCACTCGGGACACAGCCGAAAAAGGCCAGCAGTAACGGGGCTATCAGGACCGTTGTCTTTTTCACGCATTAACTCCTTGTAGTTGCAACCTACCCTACGAGCAACGTCGGGCGGCGACAAGGATAACTGAATAGTTGCTGATTATAAACTGAAAAATACCCACATGGCAAATCAGTCCAAGGTTCGTCGATAACGCAGCAAACCGAGTCCGAGGGCAACCATAAGGAAGACCAGAATCGGCCAGAGATGGGGGAGAATATCGCACAGAGTATTTCCTTTGAGAAGAATGCCGCGAACAATGCGCAGATAATGAGTCAAGGGGAGAATTTCACCAATTCTCTGCGCCCAATATGGCATACCGCGGAAAGGAAACATGAAGCCGGACAAGATCATCGACGGCAGAAAGAAGAAAAATGACATCTGCATCGCCTGCAGCTGGTTGCGGGCCAGGGTCGAAAAGGTTAGTCCGACACCGAGATTGGCGGCGATGAAAGGGAGGGAAGCTAACAGAAGAAGTACGGGACTTCCCACCAGCGGAATGCGAAAAAGCAAAGCCGCCACCAGCAGGATGAAGAACATCTGGACATAGCCGACCAGTACATACGGCACCAGTTTACCCAGCATGACCTCGAGGGGGCGGACCGGGGTGGCGAGAAGATTTTCCATGGTTCCCCGCTCCCGCTCCCGAGTCACCGCAAGGGCCGTGACGATGACCATGGTCATGGTCAGTACCACCCCCATCAAACCGGGAACGATATTGTATCGGGTCACTGCTTCGGGATTGAAGCGCTGCTGTACCCTGATTTCAAAAGGCGACACCCCTGAAGCAAGAGGAGAGAGCCCACCGCGCAGCTCGCGATCCACGGCGGCGGCGGCGAGGATGCGAAAGGCATTGGCCGCCGGACCGACGGCAGCCGGGTCGGCGGCATCCGCTTCGAGGAGAAGGGCCGGTCGTTCGCCACGCAGAAGCTGGCGCTCGAAATCACTGGGGATGTTGAGGACGAACTGGACTCGTCCGTGGTCGACGAGCTGTTGCGTTTCCGCCTCGTCCTGCGTTGCTCCGACGATGTCGAAATATTCACTGCTGCGCATGGCGGCTATGATGGCGCGGACGAAAGGTCCGTCATCGGCCAGGCGCAGGGCGGTGGGGAGATGCCGCGGGTCGGAGTTGATGGCAAAACCGAAAAGGACGAGCTGGATGATGGGGATGCCGACCATCATGGCAAAGGTGAGGCGATCCCGGCGCATCTGGACAAACTCTTTGCTTACCATGGCGAAAAAGCGGTGGAGGGAAAACCATTCAAACTTCGCCATGTCACCGCCCTCCGGACTGTCGCATGAGGAAAATAAAGACCTCTTCCAGGGTCGGTGAATGTTCCTCCCAATGGTGGGGGCCGTTGCGGAAGGGGCTGAGACTTTGCGCCAGAAGTTGGCCGTCCCGGCCGCTGACATGCAAAGTACTGCCCAGGGGGACCACCTGTTCGACCCCGGGGAGGGTGTGCAACTCGGCGGCGAGTTGGGACAGGTCCGAACCAGACGCCGCCCAGCTGGAAAGACCTGTAGACTGCACCATCTCGGCGGCCGTGCCGGAAGCGAGAAGATATCCGGCGGAGAGGTAAGCCAGGCGATGGCAACGTTCGGCTTCATCCATGTAGTGGGTACTGACCAATGTGGTCACGCCCTGGGTCGAAAGGTCGTAAAGATCTGCCCAGAATTCCAGGCGGGCCTGGGGGTCGACCCCGGCCGTCGGTTCGTCCAGCAGGAGGAGGCGAGGTTCGTGCAGCAGACAGCAGGCCAGGGCCAGCCTCTGCTTCCAGCCACCAGAGAGGGTTCCGGCGAGCTGTTCGGCATAGGGGGTGAGTCGGAGACGATTGAGGGTGGCGGCAACGCGGTTTTGGCGGTCGGCGACCCCGTAAAGGCGCCCCATGAATTGCAGGTTTTCGCGTACGCTTAAATCTTCATACAAGCTGAAACGCTGGGCCATGTAACCGATGCGGGGGCGAATCTGTGCCGATTCGCTGCTGATATCGAATCCGAGACAGCGACCGCTACCGCTATCCGGGCGCAACAGACCACAGAGCATGCGGATGAAAGTGGTTTTGCCGCTGCCGTTGGGGCCAAGGAATCCAAAGATCTCGCCGGGCTGCACTTCGAGGGAAAGAGCGTTGACCACCACCTTGCCGACGAAGGCTTTCGTCAGGCGATCGACGGAAATGACCGCGGAAGCATTCATGTCCCGTTCACCGGGGTCACGTTGAGGGGCTGGCCCGGTCTCAGCGCCGGTTGCTGCGCCGGGTCCGGCGCAGCTTCGACGCGATAGACGAGCTTGTTGCGGCTCTCCCGGCTATAGATGACGGGGGGATTATACTCGGCCTGCGGTGAAAGATACGTAACGGTTGCGGTCAGCTCGGTGGCGCCGTCGCGGATCAGGCGGACACGGGTGCCTGGACGCAGCCGGGCGATATCCGACTCGGGGACGAAGAAACGGGCGCGGATTCGATCAGGGGGAAGGAGGATGACGACGGGGCTGCCAGCGCTGACGAATTCACCGGGGCGGTAAAGGGTATCGAAGATCTGCCCCGTTTGCGGAGCCGGCACCCGCTTCTGCGCCAGTGTCCACTCGGCCTGGGCCAGGAGCTTCTCGGCCGCCACGACTTCGGCCGCCAAGGCCCGGGACGCTTCGCTCCGGCCGCCGAGGCGGGCTGTGATGCGTTGTGCTTCCAGTTCGGCCACGGCCGCTGTCGCTCCCTTCAGCGCCGTCCGGACCCGATCAACCTCTTCCCGCGACACATAGGCATCGACCAACAGTTTTTCCGCCCGGGCCAGTTCCTCCATTGCCAGTTGCCGTTCCGCCCGGGCTCGCGTCAGACGTGCATCGATAGCGGCCAGTTCCGAAGGACGCAGACCCAGACCGAGGTCGGCGAGGCGGTGTTCGGCTTGCGCCAGACGCGCCCGGGCCTCGGCCACACTTTCGGCTTCCGGCTCGGGATCGAGGGCGAAGAGCAAGGTCCCGGTTGTCACCTCGTCCCCACGCTGCACCGGTAGCACCTGTAACCGCCCACTGCGGGACGCTGCCAGATAAAGGTATTCCCCCTCGGCATATCCCGACCACATCGGCGGTGCCTTCTCATCGCAGGCCGTCAGCAAAACCAAAACCGCACCCCCCATCACGATGAGGGACAGCGCCTGGCGATTAAACAGCAAAATCCAATTCATTCCGATTCTCCCGACGCTTTGCTGGTGAAACTATAACTCAAACAATAGCAAAACGAAAAGGGATCGACGCTTCTGCGTCGATCCCTGTCTTCATCTGATGGTGCCCAAGGGGAGACTCGAACTCCCACGGCCCTACGGCCACTAGACCCTGAACCTAGCGTGTCTACCAATTCCACCACTTGGGCGTGAAGCGAAGTGTTTATAGCAAAAGCCTCCCGGCAATGCAACAGAAAAAACCTGCATCCGATTCGCAATTACGCCGCGTCAGTGTCCCGCAAAAACCTTAGGCTGATCGAATTCGGTCGCCACTAGCAGAAGTGAAGAGAATTTAAGTCGGGAATTCTCTTTCCACTGCCATACCGGGGGGCGGAATGTTCTCCGTCGAAGCATCATCGATCCAGGCGTTGACCAGGGTATAGGTGACCGCCAGCAATACCGGACCGACAAAGAGTCCGATCATGCCGAAAGCCACCAGCCCGCCGATAACGCCGGACAAAATGAGGAGCATGGGGAGGTCGACGCCGCGACGGATCATGATGGGCCGGATGACATTGTCGATACTGCCTATGAACGCGGTACAGACGAGGAGAACGCTGGCCGGCACGTGTGCCCCGCTCCAGTAAAGCCAGACCGTGGCCCCGAGGAGGACCGGGAACGGTCCGATCTGGACGATGGTCAAGAGCAGCGCCAGTGCGGCGAGCAACGCCGCGAAGGGGACCCCCGTAACCCAGAGGGCGAAACCGCTCAAGGCCGCCTGAACCAATGCCGTCACGACAATGCCGAGGAAAACGGCGCGGACCGATTGCCCGGCCAGGCGCACCAGGAAGACGCCCCGCTCAGGCGAGGTGAGCCGCGAGGCGAAGCGCTGCAGCCAGAAAGCGGCAAACTCGCCCTTACTGAAAAGAATGGCCGCAATGACAACGGTCAGCAACAATTGGACAAAGATCAGGCCAATCCCGCCGGCCTTGGTCAAGGCCCAATTCGTCGCATCGCCGGCATACGGGGTGAAACGCTGGACAATGGCGTCAAAGCCGCCACCGGCGAATTGCCGCCAGGCCTCGGACATGGGCGCACCGACAAGCGGCAAGGACTGCAGCCACTCGGGTGGCGTCGGAAAACCAGCTCCTCCCAGACGTTTTACCCACTCGGAAAGACGGGCACTGTTGGTCATGACTGTGTACACTGCGGCGAATACCGGGACGATCAACAACAACAGCATGAAAATTGTCATCGCAAAGACCGCCCAACTTCTCTTGCCCCAGAACCACTTTTCCAGGCGCAGCATGAGGGACCAAGTGGCGACAACGATCATGGTTGCCCAAATCAGGGAGGGCAGAAAGGGGCGCAGGACCCAGAGAGTGGCGACCAGAAGCAGCACGATACAGAGGACACTGAGGGTACTGCGGGCAATATCGTGTTTTTCAGCCACGGCGCTCTCCCTGGAGATTTGCTGTTCGTTTTCGTTATTGATGACGGTGACTTGACGATCACGCAGTAAAGTAATTTCGACGGACGGTTCGAACCTTACCCCGACCTGTCTTGCCTTGTGGGAGCGCCGGTCGTGGCCACTGTTCTTTAGCGCTTCGACGTTTTTGCCGCAGCGAACGGCAACAGGCGACGAGAGACAACTCGACTTCATCGCGAGATATCCTGGCAAAGAAAGCAGCCAGATCGTGTGGTCGCAGCCACTGATCGACAAAGGTCACCGTGGGCGCATCGACGGTCATGTCGATGTGGACTTCGCCTTCGTAGGTGCCGTCGCCAAGGAGGGCCGCAACCCCTTCGACCCATTCACCACCCTGCCGCCACCGCTCCCGCCGCAGCGCATCGAGATAAAGACCGTTGCCACCTGCATCCACCGCATCCAGCCAGACCATCATCCACCTCCCGCGTCAAAATATGGTGCTTCTTGCTACGAAGCTTACGCGAGGTGACTGACAGAATATGTCACACGATAAATCTAGGGGACTTAAGACTCTTTGTAAAGTGCTGACGCACTTGCCAGAGCCCCGGCGCAAGCGCGGCGCAGGGAGGGCGGAGCGAGAATTTCCACGTGCGGGAGAAAGGAGAAGAGCCAGCCAAGGATCTCGCGTTCCCCCGCCGCACTGAATTCCAACAACAGGCAGCCGTCACTTTCTTCAGTCAGACACTGGGTCGGATGCCAGTGGCGCCCGCGCACCAGATGCGCGACTTCGCTGCCAAAACGGACCCGCACCGGCAACAGGGGACCGTCGACCAGACCGAAGGCACTGCCGGTGAGGTCGGCGGCAGTATATTCAGCTGGGATCTCGAAGCGTTCGGCTAGAACCTGGACCGAGGCGATACGGTCGACGAGAAAAAGGCGCAGGCTACCGCGATTATGGGCGAAACCGCCGAGGTAGAGGGAGTTGCCGTAAAAAAGCAAGGTATAGGGGTCGACCAGGTAATCTTCTGTCTGCCGCCGGGCCGGGGTGTAACGCAATGCACAACGACTCTGGAAAAGGAGGGCCCGACGCAATTCGACCAGCATCCCCTTTTGCTCCGAGTAGTCGCGTACCCCTTGGAATTTGGGCGCCACCGTTTCGCCAATGCGCTCAAGATGCGCGACACTGCGCGGGGGGAGACTGAAGCGGATACGCCCGAAAAGGGCATCGAGATCATCGGCGAAGGGGGTCCCGTGCAGGAAGGCAAGTTGCCCCCGACAAAGATAAAGGGTCATCAACTCTTCGAGAGAAAAGGTGATGGGCCGCAACCGGCTGAATCCGGCCATGAAGCGGTATAACACGGTGCCATCCTCGGCGCGCTCCGCCACCAGGGGATAGCCGGCGCTGCGCAGGGCATCGAGATCGCGATAGACCGTACGACGGTCGATCTGGCACTCCTCGGCCAATTCGGTCACGGTCATGCCGTAACGCGCTTCAAGAAGCCGGATGACGTCGTGCAGACGGGCGGCCTGACTGTATTTCTTCGCCGGCTTTCCCGGAGATTTTTTCATGGCGCCGGGTCTCCCGAAGGCGCCCCCCCTTCCCCGCCCCCCTGATAATAGGTGTATTTATGGGCTTTTCCCCGCACCTTGTCCGAGGGGTATTTACGAATGTTCTTCTCCATCTTGGCCCGCATTGCCGTAGAAAGATCGATGTCCATGGCATTGGCCAGGGAGAGGGCATAAATGACGATGTCGGAGAGTTCCTCGCAAATCCCCTGCAACGCTTCCCCATCGGGTTTCCTGGACTGCTCGACGGTCAGCCATTGAAAATGCTCCATGAGTTCGGCCGCCTCGATGGCGATGGACATGGACAGGTTCTTCGGCGTATGAAACTGCTCCCATTCGCGCTCACGGACGAAAGTTGCGACGGCTTCCCGCAGCTGTCCCAGAGTCGTCGCTTGATCACTCATGGCAAACCTCCTGTCCCGGCAGCGCCGGCGGTTGGTGGGGCGAAAGGGGGAATCCTCTGCGCAGCGATAATCGCCTGTCCGAGGGCGAGTCCGCCATCGTTGGGAGGAACCAGGGAATGGGTCAGAACCGTGAAATCATCGTCGCGCAGCAAGGCGAGAACCGTTTCGGTGAGGAAGACATTCTGAAAGACCCCCCCGGAAAGGGCGACCAGCGAAAGACCACTCTCCGCCCGCAGGATCCGACACACCTGAAAGACCATGTGCGCCACGCCGCGATGGAATCGGGCACTGATGGCCGCCACCGGCACGGCCGCATGGAGATCGTCAACAACGGCGCGGATCAGGAGAGCCGGGTCAATCTCGAGGAGATTGCCGATGCGTTCCACGGCCGAGGGATAAGCCCCTTGTTCGGCCGGAGCGGCAACCATTTCCAGTTCCATGGCGGCCTGTCCTTCGAAACTGACCCGCGGGCGCAGCCCGATCAGGGCGGCGACGCCATCGAAGAGACGACCACAGCTCGAAGTCAGCGGGGCATTGATGCGTCGGTCGATCATCTGGGCAACGATGCGCTGCTCCATCGCGGGAATGGACTGCAACGCTGGAATCGCGGGGATCCCCTCGCCATAACTGTGCCGCAGGTAGCTGACGGCCATGCGCCACGGTTCGCGGACAGCGGCATCGCCGCCGGGCATGGGGAGATAGGTCAGATGCGCGGCACGACGGTAGCCGGCGGCATCGCCAATGAGAAACTCTCCTCCCCAGACACGCCCATCCTCGCCGTAGCCGCTGCCGTCGAAAATAACCCCGATAGCCGGACCGGCCACCCGATTCTCGCCGAGGCAGGAGACGAGATGGGCATGGTGGTGCTGGACGGCGACGGGCGTCACCCCGGCCAGGGACAACGCGTGCCGGGTGGAAAGGTAATCGGGATGGAGATCGTGCGCGACAATGCGCGGGGTCACTTCAAGCAGCTGTTGCAGATGGCCTATCGCCCCTTGAAAGGCCGCGAGGGATTCGAGATTTTTCAAGTCGCCGATATGTTCGCTCAGGTAGGCATCCTCGCCTCGGGTCAGGCAGATGGCGTTCTTGAGTTCGGCACCGAGGGCCAGGACCGGTGGCTGCGCGGCAAGCAGATGCAGACTGCGTGGCACAAAGCCGCGGGAGCGGCGCAGCAGCAAGGCTTTCCCGGCCATGAGCCGGGCAACGGAATCGTCACTGCGGATATGGATACGTCGATTGTGCAGGAGAAAGGCATCGGCGATGCCGGCAAGTCTCTGTAATGCCGATGCGTCGGTAAAGGCGATCGGTTCGTCGGCGCGATTGCCGCTGGTCATGACCAGGATGTCGGGACCCGAGCGCAGAAGCAGATGGTGCAACGGGGCATAGGGTAACATCACCCCGAAGTAACGGTTACGCGGGGCAACGCCAGCTGCGATGGGGTTGCCGGGGCGTTGCCGCAAGAGCACGATGGGCCGCTCGACCCCGCTCAGAAGTCGGGACTCGCTGGCATCGATCTCGGCAAAGGAGCGCACCACATCGAGATCGGCGGCCATCAGGGCGAAGGGTTTTTCATCCCGCAACTTGCGCTGACGTAGCGTTGCGACCGCCACCGGGTTGCAGGCGTCGACCGTCAGATGGTAACCGCCAATTCCCTTGACCGCGAGGACCTTGCCGGAGCGCAGCAGTTCGGCCGCGGCAGCAAGGCAGTCGCCGGCCTCCATGGCTGTCCCCGCAGCATCGCAAAGAACGAGAGACGGACCACACTCAGGACAGGCGTTGGGCTGGGCGTGAAAGCGGCGGGACGCGGGATCGCGATATTCAGTCAGACAGGCTGGGCACATGGCAAAGTCGGCCATGGTGGTCCGGGGGCGGTCGTAAGGGATCGCTTCGATGAGGGAGTAACGCGGGCCGCAATTGGTGCAGTTGATGAACGGGTATCGGTATCGTCGATCGGCCGGATTGAAGAGCTCGTTCAGGCAATCGCCGCAGACGAAAGCGTCGGGGGCGATCTGGGCGCCCGCCGTGGCGTTACCGACGCTGGCGCCGATGGAAAATGACGTCTCGTTCCGTGGCGGGATCGTCTCGACGGTCAAGCCGGTGATGGTGGCAAGGGGGGGAGCTTCCTCGTACAAGGCCGCAAGGAAGCTGGCGAGGGCGGGCTCATACCCTTGCGCTTCGACAACGACACCACGGCAGTCGTTATGCACCGATCCGGCAAGTCCGAAGCGCCGGGCCGTCTGGCAGACGAAGGGACGAAAACCGACCCCCTGGACCACCCCTTCAATGACAATGCGTCGACGTTGCACGCGGCCGCCCTCTTCCTGCAAAGATGGCTACTAATACCACTTCCCCCGCAGTGTGGCAATTGCTCCCTCGTCCGAGTCCGGACAAAAAAACGCCCCGGTCCGGAGGAGGGCGTTGGACCGGGGCAAAGTCTGTTAGTTGAGGTGGTAAGAGGCGATCGAACTTGCCTGCTCTAATGAGCAAGCAGCGTGCCACCTTTGCATTTTGTGTCGGTAACGCAATCATGGCCGTTCTGCCCTGCCGGAAAAAACAGGATGTAATGACGGGAGCTCGCCACACCGCAGAATAACCGGCCGATTTTGGCCACCCTGGCCAAACCTCGCCACATGATACGAATCTATTCATCGCCGGCGAGGGCATATTTTTGCAGCTTGTAACGCAAAGTTCCGCGCGGCACGTTGAGCAGACGCGAAGTTCTGGCGACATTCCCGCCGGTCATGCGCAGGGCATTTTCCAGCAGACCTTTCTCGATCCCTGCCAGCAGTTCCTCGAGATCGACCCCGCCTGGGGGGATTTCCCGGTTCGGCGAACTCTCCCCGCTCAGGCGCTCCCCGAGAATCTCCCGGGGCAGACAATCGAGAGTGATGACTTCGACATCATGCATGATGCAGATACGTTCGACGACGTTGCGCACTTCCCGGACATTGCCGGGCCAGCGATAGCGCAGCAGCAACTCCAGCGCTTCCCGGTCGACACCCCGGACACGCTTGTGAAATTCGTGACTGAAACGCTGCAGAAAATGATCGAGAAGGGCCGGGATATCATCGCGGCGCTCGCGCAATGGCTTGAGGTGTATGGGAAAGACATTGAGTCGGTAGTAAAGGTCCTCGCGAAAAGCCCGTTGGGCCATGGCGGCAGCGAGGTCCCGATTGGTCGCCGCGACGACGCGCACGTCGATGTCGATATTACGCGTGCCACCGAGACGACGGATGCGCCGATCCTCGAGGACCCGTAAGAGCTTGACCTGAAGATTGAGATCCATCTCGCCGATTTCGTCGAGGAAAATCGTCCCCCCCTGCGCCTCTTCGAAGAGCCCGAGTTTGCGCACCTTGGCATCGGTAAAGGCCCCGCGTTCATGGCCGAAGAGTTCGGATTCGAGGAGATTGTAGGGGAGCGAAGCGCAATTGATCTCGACAAACGGGCGCTCGTGGCGGGGGGAAAGGCGGTGTACGGCCCGGGCGACCAACTCCTTGCCGGTGCCGCTCTCGCCGGAAATCAGCACCGTCGACGACTCGTGTTTGGCCACTTCCCGAATCTGCTTGTGCACATGCTGCATGTCGGCACTGACACCGACCATCTCTCCGGCTGACGTCGTCCCGGCGCCACGTCGCAGCTGTCGTAACTCCCGGCGCAGACTCTGGGTTTCGAGGGCAAGCTTGACGATGAGACGAATGGCGTCGGCCTTGAAGGGTTTTTTGATGTAATCGTAGGCCCCCATCTTCAGGGCTTCAACGGCGCTTTCGACCGTTCCGTAGCCGGTAATGATGATCACCAGCAGGCCGGGATCAAGCTCCCGTAACGAACGCAAGACATCGAGCCCGCTCTGCTTGCCGAGGTTGAGATCGAGGAGAACCAGGTCGATATCCTCCTCGGCAACGCGCTCGATGGCGTCCCTGGGGCTCGCCGTCGAGATCGGACGATAGCCGTCCTCAGTCAGAATCCGTTCGAGATTCTCACGGATGAAGGCTTCATCGTCGACGATGAGTATTTTTTCCATGGAATACTCCGGAAAAGGAATAAGGTCAGAAAAACGTTGGCGGCAAAGGCAACGGAATGTGTCTGCTATGGACCACCCGTTGGCGCGTTTTGCGCTGTGCCGGCGACGGGGAACCAGAGGGTGAAAATGGTTCCGGAGCCGAGGACGCTCTCCACCTCGATGCGTCCGCCATGATCCGAGATGATGTTGTGGGTGATCGAAAGTCCGAGGCCGGTCCCCTCCCCTTTGGTCGTAAAAAACGGCTCGAAGATGAGGGAGAGCCGCTCGGCCGGGATGCCTTCTCCCGTATCGCGAACAGTCATGACAATTCCCCCTTCCGTCGCGGCCACGGTCACGGTCAGGGTTCCCCCCTGGGGCATGGCGTCAAGGGCATTGGTCAGCAGATTGAGCAGCGCCTGCTTCAACTTTCCCGCATTCATGGCGACGGGGGACGATAAGGCCGCCACCGCGGCAACCAACTCGACCCCGGCCAGCTGGCACTGTTTGCGGAAAAGGAAGAGGGTTTCCTCAACGACCTCGGCGAGATGGCCGGGGACAAGGGGTTCCTGGGGAATCGAGGCAAAATGCAGGAGTTCGTTGACCAGGGCTTCGAGCCGCTCGATTTCCTTGAGAGCGCGACGAATCAGCTCCTGGTCGCCCGGTTGGCTGAGCAGGCGGTCGTGCAACTCGTCGAGCAGGAGACTGATCCCGGTCAGGGGATTGCGGACCTCGTGGGCGATGCCGGCGGAGAGTCGTCCGAGGGAGACCATGCGCTCCATCCGCGCCATGCGCTCACGCATGTTGACCCGTTCGGTCAGATCCTCAATGGTCAGAATCCACCCCTCCTCCCCCCCGGTGGTGAGAGGGAGCAGTGCCAATCGATACGTCGTCACCCTGGAGTCGCGATGGACCGGCACATAGCGGCTCCAAGCACTCTTGCCTCGGTCGGCGCGTCCTTCGTGCACCGCTTCCAGCAATTCCGGCCAGAGGCCCAGATAGCCGGTCAGATCGCTCCCCTCATCGGGAAACAGGGTGCCGAGCAGACGCACCGCCGGGCCGTTGATCGAGGTAATGTGCTCGGCGGCATCAAAAGTCAGGATCCCGGTTTCAATATGCTCGAAAACGGTTTCTTTGAAGTTCCGTTCACGCAGAATCTCCTGCCGTGAACGCTGCAGGTCGTCCAGGGTGCGCATGAGCCGGTCACTGCGATCATTGAGCTCCCGCACCATGCGATTGAACGAACCGGCCAGCTCCCCAACCTCGTCGTGGGAGTGAATCGGCACCTCGTCGGAGAGACTGCCGCGGGCCATGGCCTTGGTCCCCTCGATGAGGCTCAGCAGGGGTTTGCTCATGCTGCGGGCCAGCGCCCAGGCTCCAGCCATAACCAAAAGACCGGTGGCCAGAATCATCAACAGTGCCTGCACGGCAAAGCGTCGCAGATCCTGCCGGATGACTTCAGCCGCCTGCTGCGCCGGCTTGTGGAACTGAGCCACCTGGGCGCCGATGGTAACCCCGCCAAAGATGCCGCTTTCGGCGTAATCACCGTTGCGGTAAAGGATCGGCGCATAGGCCATGATCTTGTCGGAGCCGCCGACATTGGTAACATCGACCACCCCGGACCGCCCGGCCCGGACCGCGGCCGCCACCACCGGATAGTTGGGATGGATGAACCCGGCGGCATCGAGATTGAAGGGGATCCGTCCGCGCTCGATGTCTGCCGGCGACGAATCGGCACGATACGGTGCTACCAGCACGCCATTGCGGTCGAGTCCGCGAATATCCCAGTACTTCGGGTGCGCGATCATCCACCCCTGATCGTCGAACATGAAGGCATAATTGCCGCTGGCGTAGGAGGGGAAAACCGTCCAGCGCTCCTCGGTGGTGAGAATATGCTGGGTGAACTCCATGAGATGGCGGTGATCGAGGGAGAGGACGGCGATTCCGAGCAAGCGTGACGGGGTTTCATAAACCGGCATGGCAAAGCGCACGACCCCGATATAGGTCCCCCCCTCGATGGCGCTCTCGGGACTTTCGGCCCCCTGCAATTGCTGGTGGCGATCGACATGCCAGCCGGTGACATGGGTGACATGGATGCCTCCGGGCGGCAGTGCACGCGCCTTGGAGAAATAATCCTCACGCAGGTAGGTCGTCTCCTCCGGCCTGCCGACATCACGCAACGGCGCTGCCTTCACGCCGTCAACCAGACGCAGACGCTCACGCCCATCGGCCCCGATAAAGGTCAGTTCCAGATAGAGGGGAAAGAGCTCACGCCGTTCGAGCGGGTGTTGATTACTGCCGGTGCGATACCAGATTTCCCGCTGATGATTATTACTGAAAGTGTGATAGCTCTTGTAGTCCCGCGAGAGCATGGAAAAATCCCGCAAATCACCTTCGACTTGACAGAGAAAATCCGCGACCTGCCTGGCGACCTGCTCCGCCCGGGTTTCCAAGGCTGCGGCAGCTTGCCGGTCAAGGGCGACTGTGGCATTGATCCGCAGATAGTCGGCCAGGGAGGTCAAGGTGGTGGCGGCGTAGAAAGCCAGAAGCCCCAAGGGGACGAGGGAAAGCCCGAGAAAGGCGGCAAGAAATTTTCGGCGCAGGGTCAAACGGGGCATGCCGGGAAGTATAAACGAATGACCTGGTCGAGCGGGAGAAAAATCACGGGGCGGGGCGGGAGAGGGTTATCGTCAATTCAAGGAATTGCGTCGATAATCGCGAAGCATCCGGCGCGAATCGAGAGCGAGGGGGAGGAGTTGGGTATGGCGGGCCAGGGCATCTGCCAGGGAGGGACCATCGTTGATGATAACATCGGAGGGAGACAAATAAGTCTTGGCGATATGAATGCCGTCAAGGCGGGAATAAACGAGCACTTCATATTCGGATCCGGCAACATCGATCCGACACGTATGCACAAGCATTTCAGTATTCATTGCCGATCTCCCTTTACTTGAGGACATGGCCTTCAGGGCATTGATTCGCAAAGATTAACTTGAGCAAAGAGTGCGCCAGCCCCGGTCAATTTTTCACTGTAGTGATTTCAGCTGGTTAGCAGCAAAAAACGCCCCGGCCTAATGGCCGTGGGCGTTTTCACTGAAAAAGTAGCCGCGAAAAAACAGCTCTTAGTGTCGTCGCTCAACAACGAAAGCTGCCAGTTCATACAAGGCTTGACGGGCCGGACCGTCAGGAAAGACCGCAAGGTGACGCTGTGCGCTCGCAACCAACTCGGCAGCTCGCCGAGAGGTATAGCCAAAACCGTCGCAACGCTCGATCAGGGCAACTACGAAATCGAAATCTGCTGCGGACAACTCCTCGGTCTCGATAATGCTGGCGACACGTCGACGCTCTTCTGCGGAACATTGGCGCAGAGCGGCAATCAACGGCAAGGTCACCTTGCCTTCAGCCAGATCGTGGCCACGGGCTTTGCCAAACTCGGCCTGCTCGGCGACGTAGTCGAGAGCATCGTCCATCAATTGAAAGGCAAGACCGAGATCCATGCCGAAATTATCCAGGGCCCGATCCTGTTCTTCGGTGACACCACCCAGCATCCCCCCACAACGGCAGGCTGCGGAAATCAACACGGCGGTCTTGGTGCGCACAACCGTCATGTAGCGTTCCTCATCGAGATCGAGATCGCTGGTATTGATGAGCTGCATCACCTCCCCTTCCGCCATCATCGTCGTGGCGTCCGAGAGGACCTGCAAAACCCCGAGATTGCCCCCCCGGACCATAATGGAAAAGGATTTGGCAAAAAGAAAATCCCCAACCAGGACCGAAGCCTCGTTGCCCCAGACGGAATTGGCCGAAGCATTGCCGCGCCGCAGCACGGCGCTGTCGACGACATCGTCGTGGAGAAGGGTTGCGGTATGAATGAATTCGACAACACTGGCGAGGGCGATATGTTGCACTCCCCGGTAACCGGCAAGGCGAGCACACAGGAGCAACAACATCGGGCGGATGCGCTTGCCGCCGCTGGCGAGAACATATTCGCCGACCTTGCGAATGAGTTGCACGTCCGATTCGAGATCCTCTCGAAAACGACGCTCGACCAGGACGAGATCGTCCTGCAGTAATGCCATGGCTTTGAGCATCAGTTCACACATTCTAAAAGGGGGGGAAAATGCGGTTATCCTAAAGAATTCTGTCGCGCAATGTCAAAGACTTTTTCCGCGCGGCGCCAGGGGAGTTCAAGGACAAAGGTGGCCCCTCCCCCCGGCTTGGTCTCGACGGTCAGACGACCACCGTGATCCTCGACCAGACGGCGGCAGATGGATAATCCGAGACCGGTCCCGGCGCCACGATCCTTGGTGGAGAAAAAAGGCTCAAAGATCTTGCCCTGCAGTTCGCCCGGAACCCCTGGCCCACTATCGGCGACAAGCAGTCGGCAACCGGCCGCGGTCGTGTCGAGGGCAATCCGCAGCGAGCCCGTCCCCTGCATGGCTTGAGCGGCATTCAGCAGCAAATTGACCAGCACCTGACGAATCTGATCGGCATCCCCTTCAATAACCACCGGAACCGAACCGAGTTGCAGCACCACGGCGATATCTCGGAAAATTTTTTGCGGCCGCAGCGAATCGACGGTGTCCCTGGTCAGTTGAGCCAGCTCCATCGGCTCATAACAACCCAGATTGCCCCGGGCAAAACCGAGGAGCCCCCCGGTTATACGGCGACAGCGCTTGCATTCGTCGACGATGGCCTGCAGGTCATCGGCCCGGGGATCTCCCGGCGGGGTATCCTCCAGCAATAGTTCGGCATAACCGAGGATGATGCCGACAGGGTTATCGATTTCATGGGAGACACCGGCGGCAAGCTGGCCTATGGCCGCGAGACGCTCGGCCCGAATCAGATGCTGCTGAATCTGGAGCAGTTCGTCGTTGGCGGCAACGAGGGCCTGGTTCTTTTCCTTCAGTTCGTTATCGCTGCGCCGCAAACTCGCCGCCATTTCGTTGAAGGCGCGGCCGAGAGTGGCGATTTCATCCCGCCCATCAGCCTCGATCCGCGCCGCCAAGTCGCCGCGGGTTATGGTCCTGACCCCTTGAGTCAAGGCTTTGATGGAGCGGGTCACCCGCCCGGCAACGAGAGCCGCAAGGAGCAGGGAAAATGCCAGGGAGGCGAGCGCGATCAGCAAAAAATGGGTGCGTACCTCCCGGATGCGCATGTCAACCGAGGCGAAAGAGAGGCGATAACGCACCAGCAGAACCCGCTCGCCGGTCGGGCCAAAAGCTGGGATGGTCATTTCGAGGAGGCGATGCCCCTTGGCCGGGAGCAGAACGACCGCCTCCAATCCTGACGGATCGACGGCGTAGGGGACGGGTAAACGCTGTAGTGCGGCCCCGGGGTCGTAATCGATGAAATCGGGAAAGCGGGACGAACGGAAGAGTTGACGTCCGCTGAGGGAGAGAAGATCGAAATCGACCAGATCGCGGTTGAAGGCGAGAAAGTCGAACAGTTCCTGGCCGAGAGTTCGTTCCGCGGCGACAAACTCGCCACGGAACCGCTTGAGCAATTCAGGGGTTGCGAGCTTGGCAAAGGAGACACTCTGAGTGATGAAATGGCGCTCCCACTGGCGGGACTGGGAACGTTCCAGCAACAGCAAGGTCGTCAGGGTCAACCCGACGAGGAGGCCACCGGTATAAACAAAGAGTTTTTTTCCAAGGGTCACGGTCATGACGGGGCCGGTATAGGGGAAGAGACGAGGCATCATAGAGAAGGGGAGCGGGAGAGTCAAGGCGCGCGCCGGTGAAATTCCCCCGGCATAAAGTCACGTTTTCCTATTGACAGACAAGTCATGCCGCCTTAAAATTCGGACTGTTTTGGTCATATTTATTTTCATTGACATATATGAAAAATAATTTAAGGTTTGTGGGGCCAATTTTTACTGCAACTCCCAAGGAGGTCGCATGGAGAAACCTGAGTATAACCAGGCTATTGTCAGAAGTTTTGTCAACTGGAGCATCGTCTGGGGACTGGTGGCGGTGCTGGTCGGTGTCATCGTCTCCTTCCAGATGATCTACCCGGACCTCAATTTCCCCCCCTACCTGACCTTTGGCCGCCTGCGCCCCCTGCACACCAATGCCGGCATCTACGGCTGGGGCGTCGGTACTATCTTCGCCCTGTTCCTCTATATCGTCCAGCGCCTGTGCAAGACCGGACTCTGGAGCAACAAACTGGCATCCTTTCAACTCTGGTTCTTCAACGCCACCATCATCGCCGCCGCGGTCACGCTCCTTCTCGGTTACACCACCTCCAAGGAGTACCACGAGCTGGAATGGCCGATCGATGTCATGGTCGTGGTCCTCTGGGTGGCCTTCGCCATCAACATCATCATGACCATCATCAAGCGCAAAGAAGAACAGATGTACATCTCCCTCTGGTACATGATGGCGGCCATCGTCGGCGTGGCGATTCTTTATCTGGTCAACGCCGCGGCGGTCCCCGTCTCCCTCTTCAAGTCGTACTCGGCCTATGCCGGCACCAATGACGCCAATGTCCACTGGTGGTTCGGTCATAACGCCGTCGCCATGGCTCTGACCGCGCCGCCGTTGGCGATGTTCTACTACTTCCTCCCCAAATCGACGGGGGTTCCGATCTACAGCCACCGCCTGTCGATCATCTCCTTCTGGAGTCTGATCTTCATGTATCTCTGGACCGGCGCCCATCATCTCTTGTGGACCCCGGTTCCCGACTGGATCCAAACCCTGGCCATGGCCTTTTCCGTCATGCTCATCGCCCCTTCCTGGGGGAGCGTCATCAACGGCTATCTGTCGATGAACGGACAGTGGCAGCAGATGAAAGAAAATTATCTGGTCAAGTTTCTCATTCTCGGCATCACCTTTTACGGCTTGCAGACCCTGCAGGGACCAATGCAGGCCATCCGCACCTTCTCCGCTTTCATCCATTACACCGACTGGATTCCCGGCCACATTCACATGGGGACCCTCGGCTGGGTCTCCCTCATCGCCTTCGCCGGCATCTACTTTCTCGTGCCGCGCATCTACGGCCGCGAAGTCTACAGTATCCCCCTGGCCAACCTGCACTTCTGGCTGGTCGTGGTCGGGCAACTGATCTATTCCGTCTCCCTCTGGGTCGCCGGAGTGATGCAGGCCGGGATGTGGAATGCGGTCAATGCTGACGGCAGCCTCACCTACACCTTCATGGAAACCATGGTCGAGATGTACCCCTACTGGTGGGCTCGAGCCGTGGGCGGCGTTATCTACCTGGCCGGAGTCCTCGTCTTCATCTACAATATCTGGATGTCGGTGCGCAAGGGGCAGCCTGCAACAGCAACAGCAACAGCAACAGCGGCTGCCGGCAGCGCAGGGAGGGCCTGATCATGTGGGAGAAAAGACCCGTACTGTTGCTGATTCTCGCCACTGCCGCCATTCTCGTCGGCACCGTCGTCACCATGGTCCTCCCTTTCGTCTGGGTCAACACCGAAGCCGATCGCATCGCCTCGGTCACCCCCTACACGCCGTTGCAGCAGGAGGGACGTGACCTCTACATCCGGGAAGGATGCAACAACTGCCATACCCAAACGGTACGGCCCTTGGTCACCGAAGTTCTGCGCTACGGCGACTACTCGAAATCGGGCGAATTCGTCTACGACCGCCCCTTTCTCTGGGGTTCGAAGCGCACCGGTCCCGACCTCGCCCGCCTCGGCGGCAAATATCCCGATTCCTGGCACTACAAGCACATGGATTCGCCGCGCTCGATGGTGCCGCGCACTAACATGCCCGACTACGCCTGGATGAAGACCAATCTTCTCGATCCGGAAATGGTCCGGCGCAAGATGCAGGTACTCGGTTTCCCTTACACCGAGGAGCAGATCAAGGCCCTTGTCGGGAAAAATGAGATCGATGCCCTGGTGGCCTACCTGCAGAAACTGGGCAGCGACATCCCCTGGCGCGTGGCGACGCAGGCGACGATGGTCGGCGAGCTGAAAAATCCCTTCGTCCGCGATCACCAGGCGATGGAAGAGGGACGGGAAATTTATAAGAAAAACTGCGCCTCCTGCCATGGTGAGCACCTCGACGGCGACATCGCCCCTCCCCTGAACGGTCTGACGCAGACCGACGCCGCCCTGTTCGAAACTCTCTACAATGGTCTACCGGCCGGCGGCATGCCGGGGTTTGCCAGCCTTGGCGCCAGCAAGATCTGGCAAGTGGTCAGCTATCTGAAATATCACGATCACGAAAAGGGACAGCACTGATGAACCCAAGCGCCCTCCTCTATCTGGGCATCACCTTCGGCCTCTTTGTGATTTTTGCCCTCATCGTCCTGCGTACCTACAAGCATAAAAACAAGGAGCGGGGCGAGGCGCCGAAATTCTCCATGCTGGACGACGAATAATCCCATCGAAAAGGATGATCCCATGAGCAATTCCGACCAGCACCACGCCGACGGCATCGTCGAGAACCGCGAACGTCGGCCGCCAGTCTACTTCACGGTCCTCTTTTACGGCCTCATCGTCTGGGGGGTAATCTTCATCGCCTACTACCTTCTTTCAGGGTGGAGTTCGGAGTCCGAATTTAAAGAGAAAATGACGGCGCACCAGGGGCAAACGGCCGTTTTACCCGACAAGACGAGCGTTCCCGCCCCGGTCCCGACGGCGACCACCTCTGCCCCTTCGTCCACACCGGCCATGGCGGTGAAAGACGCCAAGGAACTTTTTGCCGAAAATTGTGCAGGGTGTCACGGCGAAGACGCCAAAGGTGGTTATGGTTCCGATCTCACCAAAGACAAGTTCGTCTTTGGCAAGAACGCGGCGGCCGTGCGCGAAAGCATCGCGGCGGGGCGCAACCAAAAAATGCCCGCGTTTGCCGGCAAGCTCTCCGATGCCGAAATCGACACTCTCGTCAAGCTTATCCTCGAGCTCTGATCTCCCCTCCCATGGTGAGAGGGGGGAGCCGGCCTCCCCTCTCTCACCGGTTTCTTCGGCCACAGATGTCCATCTCTACCATTAACGCAACTACTCCTCACCTGCTGGGCCCATGGCGACGTCGCTGCCAATGGCTCATCACCCTGATTGTACTCGCCCTGCCCTGGTTCACGGTCGGCGGCCAAAGCCCGCTGCGCCTCGATTTCGCCACGCTCAGCCTGCATCTTTTCGGACAAACCCTGCGTATCGAGGAACTCTATCTTATTCTTTTCTTCTCTTTGACACTTGCCCTGGTTTTCTTGCTCGGAACTTTGGCCCTTGGCCGGGTCTGGTGTGGCTGGCTTTGCCCGCAAACCACCCTGAACGATCTTGCTGAATGGCTGGGGCGGTGCTTGTCCGTGCAGATTGATGGCCGCCGCGTGACAGGCGCGGCCTGGCGGCAATTCCTCCGCCAATGTGCCTATCTGCTCCTGTCTTTGCTGGTGGCGATGAACCTGTTGTGGTATTTCATCGAACCGCAGCGTTTCCTCAAGGCATTGGCCAGCGGAACATTGGCGCCGGTGGCGTTTCTCGCCCTGGCAATCTGCACCCTCGTCATCTACTTCGACCTCGCCCTGATTCGACGCTTGATGTGCAAGGAGTTCTGTCCCTACGGCCGCATCCAGACGGCCCTGGCCGATAACGCCACCTTGACTTTGCATCGTCCCGCGGCGGAAGCGCCCCGTTGCATCGAATGTGGAGCCTGTGTCCGTTGCTGCCCCATGGATATCGACATACGTCTCGGCTATCAGATCGAATGCATCAACTGCGGCCGCTGTCTCGATGCCTGTCGCCAGGTCATGGCCCAGCGCCGGGAGCCCGGACTGATCCGCTACACCTTCGGTACTGAAGATCTGGGTTGGAGAGCGCTGCTCAATCCCAAGATCCTTCTTTTGACCGCGGCGCTCCTGACCCTGATGACCATTTTCGTCGTCGCCGTGGTCCGGAGGCAGGAAGCGACGGTCAAGGTTGCCCTGTCCCATACGGCTCCGAGTCGTCTCTTGCCCGACGGACGGCGGGTGACTTTCTTTTCTGTCTGGGTCAATAACCGCCTGGCTGTCGAAAAAGAATTCGAGCTGGCGGCCATTCATGTCGCGACCGGGTCAGCAATCAACCTGCGGGGAGTCCCCTCTCCCATCCGTATTGCCGGCGGCAAGAATCTGCCCCTCGAAGTTGCCCTGGTGACAGCATCCGGCGCCACCGCCGACGCCATCGAGTTTGTTCTGACCACGGACGGTCGGAAACTGGCGACAGCCAACGCCGAAATCGCAAAGGAGCTGCCGCAAGCACATGGTCATTGACCTCTTCCGACATCGATATCGGCTGCTGATTTTTCTTCTTCTGACCGCCTTCCTCTTCTTTTCCTTCTGGGCAGCCCGTCAAGCTTTCCTCCACAGGAGCAAGGTGACCGATGTCGATTACTACAGCAAAGGCCTCAACTACAGCATCACCCGCGACGAGGAAGAGGCGGCGGCCAGCCTGGGCTGGAATCTCCGGATCGAGCTGCATCAGCGTCACCTGGCGCTGCAACTCAGTGATCGCAGCAATCTTCCTGTCGATAACGCCGCTGGCACCTTGATCCGCCTCTCTCCCACGGCCGTAGGTGCGCAACCTGTCATATTGCAGGAAGGGCCAAGCGGCACCTATCAGCTCTCACTCCCCTCCGCATGGCACGGAGAAACCGTCCTTCACCTCGAATTTTTCCGGAACGGAGCCCGTTTCAGCCGCCGTCTCCTGTTGGACCTGCAGCCATGACCAACGCCTCCCCTCCTCGTTGTGACCATTGCGGATTACCGGCGGATAGTGCCGACTTCAGCATCAAGGGCCAGGACGGAGAGTTGTTGCGGTTTTGTTGCCAGGGTTGCCTCGGGGCCTTCTCCATCATCCGGGGGGCCGGCCTCGATGGCTATTACCGACGTCGCGATCATGTCGCCGGGGCCATCAAGGAGGCCTACGCCAGCCGTTTTGACGAGGGTTACCTGGCCCGTTTCGTCGACAGATCCGGGGCCGGACACAACATCAATCTGCTGATCGAGGGTATTCGCTGTGCCAGTTGCATCTGGCTCATCGAACGGATCCTCATGGAAACACCGGGAGTCCGCTCCGCCCGGGTCAGTTTTGCCACCCACCGCGTTGCTATTAACTATGCTCCGGAGGTGACCACTCCGGGCGCCCTTTGCCGGGTCCTGGCGGCGATCGGCTACCTCCCGCGGCCACATAACGAAGACGAGGCGCAGCGCTCGGCCGAACGGGAGCGGCGCGCCCTCCTCTTTCGCTTCGGCACCGCCGCCTTTCTCTCCATGCAGCTCATGGGATTTTCCCTCGCCCTTTATGCCGGCTATTTCCAGGGAATGGACAGTGCCACCCGGCAGCTTCTCGAAATTCTCTCGGCCTTCGTCACCACTCCGGTCATCTTCTATGCCGGTTGGCCATTTTTACGCGGAGCCTGGTTCAGCCTGCATAACCGGGTCGCGAATATGGACCTGCTTATCGCCATCGGCACCTTGTCGGCCTATGGGTACAGTCTTTATGCCATGAGTTGGGGGGGCGAAGTCTATTTTGATACGGCGGCGATGATCATCACCCTCATTCTCGCCGGGCGGATTTTCGAAAGCGGTGCCCGCCGCTCGGCGGCGGCCGGCGTCGACCGTTTGCTGCAGCTGGTGCCGGCGCGGGCCTGGTTGCTGCAGGAAGAGACAACCGTCGCCGTGGACAGCAACACCCTACGGCCCGGTGATGTAATCCTGGTCAAGCCGGGGGAGCGCTTCCCCGTCGACGGCGACCTGCGGTCAGGTGTCACCGATATCGACGAAGCCGCCGTCACCGGGGAAGCACTGCCGGTGACTCGCCATCCCGGGCAAAAAATCGTCTCGGGAACCCTCAATCTCACCGCCAGCGTGCAAGTCAACGTTACTGCCGCCGCTGCCGACTCCTTCGTGGCCCAGGTGGCGGCCCTGGTCGAAGCCGCACAGACCCGCAAGGCTCCCATCCAGCGCCTGGTCGACCGCGTTGCGACCTGGTTCATCCCTGTCGTCATCCTCATCGCCGCGGCCACTTACTTCTACTGGGCCGGGCAGCCGGAGGCGCTGCTCAACGCCATCACTGTTCTTGTCGTCGCCTGCCCTTGTGCCCTCGGTCTGGCAACCCCTACGGCAGTCATGGTCGCCACCGGAGTCGCCGCAGAGCAGGGGGTTCTGTTTCGTGGGGGCGATACTCTCGAGGCCTGCGCTGGTCTCACCCTGATTGCCTTCGACAAGACCGGGACCCTGACCTGCGGTCAGCCCATAATCGGCAAAATCGTTGCTGCCCAGGGGGATGAAGTGGCTGTGTTGCGCCTCGCCGCCTCGATCGAGGCCGGGAGTTCGCATCCCTTTGCCGTGGCTATTTGCCGCGAAGCGGCGAACCGGGGGGTGGCGGTAACCGCCATCAGCGGCGCGCAGGCCGTTCCCGGACGCGGAGTCGAGCTGTATCGTCCGGCGGGGAAAATCCTGGCCGGCAGCCGCATCCATCTGCGGGAGAATGGCATTGACGTGCCTGATACCGGCGACGCACCGGAGAGCGAGGTTCATTTTGCCTGCGGCGGTCAATATCATGGTTATATGACCCTCTCCGACAGGGCACGGCCGGAAGCGGCGACGATCGTCGCTCAGGTGCAAAAATCCGGCTGCACAACGTTACTTTTGACCGGCGACAAACCTGCGGCGGCGAAGCAGTTGGCGGCAGAGGTCGGGATCGTGGATTGGCACGCCGGGTTGACCCCCGCCGATAAGGCCGCCATCATCAACGGGAAACAGCAGCAGGGAGAAAAGGTCATGATGGTTGGCGATGGCATCAACGATGCCGTTGCTCTTGGTGCCGCCGACGTTGGCTGCGCCCTGGTCGGAGGCACCGATATCGCTGTCGAGAGCGCCCAACTGATCCTCGCCCGAGCGGATCTGCAGCAGCTCCTCTTCGCCCTTGGCCTGGCTAAACGCACCCTGGCCGTCATCCGCCAGAACCTCGGATGGGCTTTTTCCTATAATCTTGTTACAATCCCCTTGGCCGCCTGCGGCATGCTGGCTCCGGTCTATGGTGCTGCGGCCATGGCCGCCAGCTCCATTTTCGTCGTCGCCAACTCCATGCGGCTGCAACACAGCCGGGGCTGACCATGTCGAAATCCCTCTTACTGCTGATTTTTCTCTCCTTCTGTGTCGGCACCGGCGTCTGGCTTTTTTTTCTCTACGCCGTCAAGAAGGGAAATTTTGATGATGTGGAAGGCCCTAAATACCGCATGCTCGACGATGACACGGAGAATCCCAAGACCAAGGAGAAGCATCCATGACCACCGCACGCCAAAATTCGTTCCGCTTGGCCTTTCCCGGCTTGTTCCTACTGCTGCTGATCGCTGCCGTCCCGGTGCGTCCTGCACAGGCGGCAGCAACCCTCCTCGAAACCATCGGCAACCTCGGGACCAAAGCTCATCTCGAATTGCGGCAGTCACCATTGACGGTCATGAAAGCGACCCCCTTCACCCTGAGGACAACTCCGGTGCTCCCCCCGGCGGCAGCCGTTCGCGACATCCTTTGTGACTTGACGATGCCGGCCATGCCGATGCCCCTCAACAGGCCGAGGGTCCAGCGTGAGGGGAATGATTTCACCGGAACCATGGTCTTCACCATGGCCGGAGCCTGGCAGGCAGAGTTTGTCGTCCCCCGCCCTGAGGGGAAGGAAGAGCGTTTTCTCTTTGCCATTGAACAAGTCCTCCTGAAATGATCGATCCGCTCTTGACCATGGCCCTGACCACGGGGTTACTCGGCTCCGGCCATTGTCTCGGCATGTGCGGCAGTCTGGTAGCCGCCTTGGCCATAACCGACAGGGATGGTCGCGGCAGTCTTCTTTTTCAACTCCTCTACCATACTGGCAGAATCATCACCTATACCCTCATCGGCCTTGCTGTCGGCTGGATTGGATCGGCCTTTGCCTTCACCGACAGCTTCAAGGACGTCACCCGCATGCTGCTGGTTTCATCTGACCTCTTTATCATTCTCATCGGGCTCGGCAGTGCAGGACTCTTTTCCTATCTCAACCTGCTGGATCTCGAGTTTCCCGAACCGGCCAATGCCCTCCTCGCCGGAGTTCGGCAACTGCTCGGGGGACGAAAGGCCCTGATCGCACTCCCTCTCGGCCTCCTCCTGGGCCTTCTTCCCTGCGGTTTCGTTTACGCCATGGCTATCATCGCCGCGCAAACGGCAGCGCCCGTCAAAGGGGGACTGGTCATGCTTGCCTTCGGACTGGGCACACTCCCGGTTCTCCTGTTCTTCGGCGGCACCGTCAGTTGGCTGAGCGCCCGGATACGCAACTGGATGCTGCGCGGAGCGGGATTGACCGTCGCCTTGATGGGTTGCTACAACATGGTGCAGCATCTGAAGGAAATCGGTGTCATCCCCTAGCCGCAGTAAAACAACGGCAGAAATAACAAAAGGCGGACCTTGGCGGCCCGCCTTTTGTTATTTCTGCCCGATCAAGATATTCAGGGGGAATCCTTGAGGGGTATAAACTGTTTTTTATCGACTTCCCATCGATATCTCCCGGCATCCCAGATACCTTCAAGCTGTTTCCAGTCGAGATGGACACCACCCATTTCCTCCACCACATACGAGGCATCAAGCATTTCCGCATCATCGACACTGTTGTCACCGTTGCGATCAGCCCACAGATAGGGGGCAACGGACAACTGTGCCGTCCCCGACACCGAGGACGGAGCATTCTTGCCATCCGCCGAACTGGCCACGACCTCCCCTTGCATCTGGCTGATCGTACCGAGGGACTGACGCGAATCGACCCGCAGCAAGTAGGCAATGACCGTGCGGTTCTCACCTGGTTTGACCATCCAGCGCACCGTCCCCTCGTCATTATCGAGACTGGAGGCCGGCGGAAATGCTTCGATCAATTTCCAGCCACGGGGGAAGTGTTCGCGCAAGATGAAACCGCGCGGTTCTCCTCCAGTATCAATACGTATCCTGACCGGAACGATGTTTCCGGGTGCCGCATGCGGAGGCAGCAGTCGCTGCGCGGTTAAAGAGATATGAACGAGAGGCGCTTGAGTGCGACGAAAAACAAACCAGGCAATTACCGCAGAGAGGACGAGCAAAAAAATAAAGATTTGCCTGCGCCTCTGTCGATGAGGAAGGGTTTGTTGTGGTTCAGTCGCCGCTGCCGACTCGTTGTTCTCTAGGATCAGCATGCTGACGGGTACTTCCAGGGCCTCGGAAAGACGCAATGCGTTTTCACGCTTGACCGTCGGGTAACGGTTATTCTCCCAGCGTGAAATCGTGTCGGTCGTAACCCCTGCGACCTTGGCGACATAGAGTTGAGTCAGGCGCTTCTCTTCGCGTATGCGACGAACGGTGGCAGCATCGAGGCAAACAGTTGGTGGCAAATTCAACATAGTCATCCTTTAATCCGCGCAGTCTAGCAGAAGGGTTGATGCCACGCCAACAGGAAAATCACCCGCACGAACTACCCGACATGGAATACGCTAACCGACTGAAATCACGGTCGTTGGTATCGACATCGGGGCGAACGCAGCCCGATGTCTAATGAAAATTTAAAATAGCATCCTAGAATGTCGACGTCCGCAAAGTGCATGTAGTCTCTTGCCAACCCTTTTTCCGGAGGTTCAGCCCCATGAAACGTCTTGTCGTTCTTCTCGCCGCCGTCGCGTTTCTCGCCATCGGCACCGTGGTCGTTGCCGCCAACAACGGTCCGGCCGAAATCAAGCTCGCCAACAAGATGGGCGAAATCACTTTCAACCACGCTGCCCATCAGGGCAAGGTGGCTGACTGCAAGACCTGCCATCACAAAGGCGTGGAAGCCGGCAAGTGCACCGGTTGTCACGGCGTCAAACCGGAGGCTCCTGCCGCCAAGGACGCCTTCCATAAACAGTGCAAGGGTTGCCATCAGGAAAAGGGCGGCCCGACCGGTTGTAAAGATTGTCACAAAGGCGCCAAATCCTGATTTCGGAGTCGCAACGCGACAAAAAAGCGGGGGCCATTACGGCCCCCGCTTTTTTGTCGCGAGCAGCGTAATAGCACCGCCGACGTAAACAGCTGTTTCCCACCCGCAGATAACGGTGCGGAAGGGCCAGGCATATTTATAGCGATGCTGACACAACACTACGTAATTATTAAATAATTTAACATTAAAAAAAACTGGTTGACAGTAAAAAAAAAGGGGAGTATACGGTTCTGGACGAACACTGTTCCAGTCCGGGAACGCCGTTTCATCACAACCGTGCAGACCCCTTTTCAAAGCCGCCAGATCCCCTGGCTCCCCCGGACCGAAAGGAACAGAACGTCTTCTCCCTCACCGGGAGGAATCAGCGATAGATTCGGCTTAAAGGGGTTTATCTCATGCACGTTGCCCTCGCTTTCAACTTGCGCAAGGAAACCGCTCAGGGGTTGACCGAAGTCTCCACCGAGCCACCCGCGGAGCCCCCGTCGGAACCCCCCTCGCCCGCAGACGACATCTACGCTGAATGGGATGACATCCATACCATCAAGGCCGTAGAGTCGGCTCTCTCCCGGCGCCATCGTGTCACCCTCGTCGAAGCCGACCTCGACGCCTTCCAGCATTTCCGACGACTCCGACCCGACATTGTTTTCAATATGGCCGAAGGGCTTCATGGCACCAGCCGTGAAGCACAGATTCCGGCCATACTTGAAATGCTCGCCATCCCTTATACCGGCAGTGATCCGGTAACCTTGGGTATCTGCCTCGACAAGGGACGGACCAAGGAAATACTCGCCTATCATCAAATCCCCACCCCCCGCTTTACCGTTGTCCATTCCTGTGCAGCAATCCCCCGTCGCCTGCGTTACCCGCAGATGGTCAAACCGATCCTCGAAGGTTCCAGCAAGGGCGTGACCGACAAGGCGCTGGTGCGCAACCGCAAGGAATTGCAGCGTCAGGTCGAATGGGTCCTGACCCACTATCGCCAACCGGCCCTGATCGAGGAGTTCCTCCCCGGGCGCGAATTCACCGTTGCCCTCCTCGGTAATGGCGACAGCCTCAAGGTTTTGCCGATTGTCGAGATCAACCTCGATACCCTCCCTGCCGGCGTCAATCCCATCTATTCCTATGAAGCCAAGTGGATCTGGGATACGGAAGAAAAGCCGCTGACCATCTTTACCTGCCCGGCGCAGCTCGATCCGAACCTTCAGCAAGCCATCGAAACGGTGAGCAAACGCGCCTTTACCGCTCTCGGGTGCCGCGACTGGTGCCGCATCGACGTACGCCTGGATCGCCACGGCAGCCCCAACATCATCGAGCTCAATCCTCTGCCGGGCATTTTGCCGCGCCCCGAGCAGAACAGCTGCTTTCCCAAAGCGGCCCGGGCTGCCGGCCTGAATTATGACGAGTTGATTCTCAGTGTCGTCAATGCGGCGAGTGAGCGTCTTGCTCACGGGAAACGGTAATGATGAAAATCGCTGTCTGCTACAATGAGGTTCCGCCCCGATTGCGCAAAGGCGAAGCCGCCGACCGCATCTCGGAAGCAGGATCGGCGAGTGAAGCGCAAGCGGTGTCGCGAGTCCTCAAGGCGCTGGGGCACGAGTCAGTGCTGGTGCCGGTCGGAGCGGACATCGCCACGTTTATTTCGGCGCTGCGCAAGGAGAAACCGACCCTCGTGTTCAATCTCTGCGAGGGCTTCTGGGGGGATAGTTCCAAGGAGATGCACATGGCCGCACTCCTGGAACTGCTCGACATTCCCTACACCGGGAGCGGACCTCTCTGCCTCGGCCTGACTCAGGACAAGGCCCGCACCAAAGACCTCCTGGCCCGCCATCAACTCCCGACCCCCCCTTACCTGCTGGTCGAGCCGGGCGCCCCCTGTCCGTCAAGTCGCGACCACAACCTGGCCTACCCGCTCATGGTCAAGCCGCGCAGCGAGGATGCTTCCCTCGGTATCACCGCCGACAGCATCGTCGCCGACGCCGCTGCCCTCGCAGCGCGGGTTACCTACATTCATATAACCTATCGACAGGCCGCGCTGGTTGAAGAATTCATCGATGGCCGGGAAATCAATGCGGCAATCTTCGGCAACACCCCTGCCGAGTCACTGCCCTTGGCGGAAATCGAGTTTCGTCCGGGCTTGCTTCACCCCATCGTTACCTACGACGGCAAATGGCTCGAGGAGTCGAGCGAATATCGGCAAACCGTGCCGGTCTGTCCGGCCCTCCTCGATACCCGCACAGAGCAACGCATCAAGGACGTCGCCCTGAGCGCCTACCAACTCCTGAATTGCCGTGATTACGCCCGGGTCGATATTCGCCTGCGCGACGGACAACCCTATATCCTCGAAATCAATGCCAATCCCGACATCTCACCGGACGCCGGGCTGACGCGGGCTGCTTCGGCGGCTGGTTACAGCTATCCGCAGGTGATCGCAAGCATTCTCACCATGGCCCTTACCCGTAAGGAGTTGACGCATGCGCAGCCTTAAACGATCGGACTTGCCCGATCTTACACGCATTCTCATCGCAACCGGTGCTTTTACCCAGGCAGAGGTCGACTGTGCACTCGAACTCCTGAATATCGTCCTCGACCAACCGCTGCAAACCGATTACCAGGTATTGGTCGCCGAGAATCACGGCAAAATCGCCGGTTACATCCTCTATGGCGCCGTCCCCCTGACTTCCGGCAATTTCGACATCTACTGGATTGCCACCGACCCCGCCCTCCACGGTCAGGGCTTCGGCCAGAAGCTCATGGAAGCCGCCGAAAAGGACGCCAAATCGCGCGGTGCCCGCATGGTCTGCCTCGAAACTTCGTCGCAGGGCGGTTACGAGAAAACCCGGCGTTTTTACGACCGCTCCGGCTATTTCGAAGAGTCGCGTATTCGTGATTTTTACAAAATTGGTGATGACCGTATCACCTATGTCAAACGCTTTTTCCCCTGAGGAGAGAATTGGCGATGGAGCCCTGGCAGAAACTTCTGCAGACCAGTATTACCCGTCCCGGCGGTCTCACCCGGCGTTTCGGCGTCGATCCGCAACCGCTTGAAGCGGTCGCCGATCGCTACCCGATGCGGGTCAACCAGTACTATCTCAGCCTCATCCGCCAGGTCGGTGACCCCATCTGGCGGCAAGCCGTGCCCGATCTGGAGGAACTGTACGATTCGGTCTGTACCGCCGATCCGCTGGAAGAGGAGAACCAGAGCCCGATTCCCAATCTGGTTCATCGCTATCCGGACCGTGTCCTCTTTCTGGTCTCGGCCGAATGCGCCATGTACTGCCGCTTCTGCACCCGCAAGCGCAAGGTCGGCGGCGAAAACATGGCGATCACCAGCGAATCCATCGCCGCCGGTATTGCCTACATCCGCAGCCATCCGGAGGTGCGCGACGTCATCCTCTCCGGCGGCGATCCCCTGCTCCTCGGCGATGAGCGCCTGGAAGGAATCCTGCGTGACTTGCGGGCCATCCCCACCGTCGAAATCATCCGGATCGGCACCCGGGTGCCTGTCGTTCTTCCCCAGCGCATCACCCCCAATCTGGTGCGGATGCTGCGCAAGTACCACCCGCTCTACATCAACACCCATTTCAACCATCCCGACGAAATCACCGACACCGCCGCCAAAGCCTGCGCCCGACTTGCCGACGCCGGCATCCCCCTCGGCAATCAAACGGTGCTCATGCGCGGGGTCAACAACGATCCGCTGGTCATGAAACGGCTCATGCAGAAGCTGTTGGCGATTCGTGTCAAGCCGTACTACATTTACCAGGCCGATCTGGTGCAGGGGACCGATCATTTCCGCACCACGGTCGAGGAGGGGATCGAGATCATGCGCGGGCTGCGCGGCCATACCTCGGGTATGGGGGTTCCCGCCTACGTCATCGATGCCCCGGGCGGCGGCGGCAAGATTCCCGTCCTGCCCGACTACCTGCAATCGCTCGGCGACGAAGTCGTGTTGAAGAACTATCGCGGCGAGACCTGCCGCTACCAGAATCAGCTACGCCTTGAAGAGCCTGATCAACTGGCGGTGGCAAACGAGAAAATCTGATAAAAATAATCGGCCGACTGCATGTTGCAATCGGCCGAAAATCTTGTAGCATAAGCCCATTCGTCCGGCTTTCCCAAAGCCGGAATTGGCCCCGTGAGACCCCTCCTTCACGGGGCATTTTTTTATTCAAACGACATGTTTTCGCGGCGCCGGCACGCTGTGAAAGTGGTCATCCATATATTCACGCTCATGGCGCCGCATCGATAGACGGACAGCCCCGTCGACGGCCGCCAACTCCGCGGCATGCCGCTCCATGATATCGAGATCCTCCTCCACCCGTTGGCGATTGACATCGAGTCCTGAAATCTCTTTCGCCTGTTCATCCTGATCCCTGAGCATTCTGGCCATAAAAACCTCCTGCTGGATGTTGCATCCGACCCCGGCGTGTTGCTCACGCCACGCATGGTGGGATGCAGTTTTTTCTCGGACCTTTGTCTAAGATATAGCACAACTCCGTATGGATTGCAGTCCGCCGACCGGGACACCGCCGCTGCGAGCGCGACATCAATAACCTAACCGGGCAGCACGATGCGGCGGACGGTTGCCACGAGTCAATAGAGCGCGCATCTCGGCATGAATGCGGCGATTGCTGGCAAGATACTCGTCCCCGAAGATATCACAAGGCTGGCCGTCGAAATCGGTAACCATCCCCCCGGCTTCCTCGACCAGAAGTATTCCTGCCGCGACATCCCACGGCTTGAGCTTCATCTCCCAATAGCCGTCAAAACTCCCGGCCGCGGTCCAGGCGAGATCCAAACTGGCCGCTCCAGCGCGGCGGCAGGCTTGGGCGGCGCCCTGAAAGTTGACGAAATGGTCATAATTATTGACCGGACTGACCTTGCGGTCATAGGGGAAACCGGTGGCGAGAAAAGCGCGATCGAGACGCTCCGTCGTCGACACGGCCAGGCGCGAACCGTTACGGAAGGCGCCGCCGTCTTTGGTCGCGGTGAAGAGATCACGGCTGCAGGGATTGTACACCACCCCGGCAATGATCTCGCTGTCGCGGGCACAGGCGATGGAGACGGCGAACCAGGGAAAGCGATGGGCGAAATTGGTGGTGCCGTCGAGAGGGTCGATGATCCAGCGAAACGAGGCTCCGGATGAGGCGTAATCCCCCTCCTCGGCCAGGATGTCGTGCCTCGGGCAACGGCGGCGGATGCAGGCCACGGCCGCCGCTTCCGCCTCGCGATCGGCCTCGGTGACAAGATCGACCTCGCCCTTGTGCTGAACCAGCAAGGGTCCGCCGAATTTCGCCAACAACACCTGCCCGGCCGCCTCGGCCGCCGCTACGGCAACAGCAAGCATCCATTAACCTCCGCTTGGATTGTGCATCGTAACACGCCAGGAGAGCCGGAGCCAGCGTGGCTGGGAGACTTTAAATAAAACGACCGCCGCATCCCAAAGGCGGCGGCGGTCGTTGTTAGGACAAAGGGCGGGTGCCCGATCAGAAATTCAGCGTCACGGTCAGGCCGGAGGCCATTTCGGTGTCGATTATCAGCCGGGCATCGTCGCTCAAGGGTGAAGAATAGACGAAAGAAGGGGTAATGCTGATCTGCTCGGTCACCGCGATATCGGCAGAGAGGCTCAATTCGGCATTCCAGGGCTCGTTGGTTTCAACCGCACCATCCCAATAGTCCGCCCCTTCCGCATAGCTGGCGAGGGCGCCGGCATTGAGGGTCACCATGCCAAATTCGAAGGCATGGCCAACCTCCAGCGTATAGAAGCGCGCGTCTTTATTGTCGTCCCAATCGTGATAGACGGTCAGTTTCGGTTGCAGAAGGGTATTGAAGGTCCCGCTCAGATAAAGTTCGTTGGTGTCTTCTTCGCCGTCGGTCGGATAGTACAGATTACCAATATTGAGGGTCACCAGTTCACCGAGGGGCAGCGCGTAATCGATGCCGATCTCGGCTTCGGAAAGATTGCCCCCTTCATAACCGGTTTCTCCCCAGTTCCCATTATCCGGATCACCTTTGAGCTGCACGTTCCCCCAATAGCTGAGCGTCACATTGTGGGCAATGAGATCGATCCCACCCTGGGCCACCGGGGTGCTGCCGCTGAGGTCATAGCCACGCCAGAGATACTTGTCGAAGACGCCGGCATAGACATCGCCCTCCACCTTGATCTCGGCAAAGGCGACAGAAACACTCCCCAGAACTAGGGCAAATACGAGAACGGCAAACGCTTTCTTCAACATGGTGACACTCCTCGCAGTAAATGGAATATGGGTGCGCGGTGGCAACCCGGCGCGCACATTAAATCCCACCGATACAGGAGCTGTCAAGACGAAACACCTTCCCTTTTCCCTGTATAAAAAATTGCCGCCGCTTCGTGCCCGAAGCGGCGGCCAGATGTCGACAGGAGGCAACAACTACTGTCGAACGACAACTGTCAATAAGCGGATCAGAAGTTAATATCGAGCTGGGTGTTGAAAGTGCTGCCGAGATTCTGGTCATTGTAAACGTCATAACCGAAGATCACTGCAACATTGTCGGCAAAGGCCCAGGAAACGCCGGCACTCAGAGCACCGAGGGCACTTTTGCCACCCTGATAATCGATAGCGGCCCAAAGTTTGGGGGAGATCTCGGTCAAAGTCCGATCCCAGGAAACCAGTACCCCTTCGCTGTCGTCGGTGATGACATTGTCGTTGGCGGTGAAGTAGCCGGCGCTGAAGCGACCGATAACCGGAACCGTCTTGGCGGCAATACCGTAAACGATGTTCTGGTTAGTCACATCGGTCTTGGTGCCGAAGCCATAGCCACCGAGGGCAAGAGCGGGGGCGCCTTTGAACAAAGCATCTTCGGGAGTAGCCACCTTGGCGTTGAAGTAGTAGGGAACGTCGTCAGCCCCCCCGCCGTTGACGATGTAGTCGACGCCGATTTCCATCTGAAACTTTTCGAAAGGCAGCACGCCGGCGGTCAGCCCGAGATCGTAGATTGGCGCGCCATCCCCTTCGGTCACGACGTAGTTGTCGATGCCGAGGTGGAAGGTCCCGAACTTCTGAATGTCGGTCGAAGGAATCCAGATCTGGGTTGAAGGTGTGGCAAAGACGCTGCCGGCAAAGAAGCAGGAAGCAAGGGCGGAGGCAATAACCAACTGCAACATCTTCTTCATTGTTGTTCTCCTTAGTTAGAAGTATTGACACAAACCTGCCAAGTCACGGCAGAAACCATTAACGCAGGCCTTGTGAACCGCGACCGAATTCCGGATAAGCTTCGAGACCGAGTTCGGTGGTGTCGCTCCCGGCGTGCTCTTCTTCTTCAGAGACCCGGATGCCGACGGTGTATTTAAGCGCCAGCCAGACGATGGCGGTACTCGCCAGGACAAAGGCGGCGATGGCGCCAACGCCGATCAACTGGGTCAGAAACTTGGCGTCCGGGTTGGTCAGGGGTACGGCCAGCGTTCCCCAGATTCCGCAGACCAGATGGACCGAGAGAGCACCGACAACGTCATCAATCTTGAGCTTGTCGAAGAGGGGTACGGCCAGAACCACCAGAATCCCGCCGACCGCGCCAATAAGGATGGCAACCCCCGGCGTCGGGGTATCGGGACCGGCGGTAATCGCAACCAGACCAGCAAGAGCGCCGTTAAGAGCCATGGTCAGATCGACCTTTTTATACATGGCCTGCAGGATGAAAAGTGCCGCAATCATACCGCCGCAGGCAGCGAGGTTGGTGTTGACGAAAACGTTGGACATGCTGATAGCAGCACCGGCACTGCCGAGGGAGAGGACCGAGCCGCCGTTGAAACCGAACCAGCCCATCCACAGGATGAAGGTGCCGAGGGTCGCCAGGGTCAGGTTGGAGCCGGGCATCGGATTGACCTTGCCGTCCTTGGTGAATTTCCCTTTACGGGCACCGAGGATGATGGCGCCGGTCAGAGCCGACCAACCGCCGACGGAATGCACCAGGGTCGAGCCGGCAAAATCCTTGAAGCCCATGCCGGTCAACCAACCGCCGCCCCAGACCCAGGAACCCTGAATCGGGTAGATGACCCCGGTCAACACGGCGCAAAAGACCATGAAGGGCCAGAACTTGATGCGCTCGGCAACACATCCGGAAACGACCGAACAGGCAGCACCGCAAAAAACCATCTGGAAGAACCAATCGGAACCAGTGGCGTATTTGCCGGAAAAGTCACCGGCGAGAGCGGCCGCGTCACCTGGGTTCCACAGCCCAAGAGAACCGATCCAGCCGCCATTCACCCCGTTGTACATGAGGTTGTAGCCGGCCAGATAAAAAAGGATGCCGGCGACAGCAAATAGAGCGATGTTCTTCAGGCAGATCGTCGCTACGTTTTTGCTCCGCACCAGACCCGCTTCGAGCATACCGAAACCGGCGGCCATCCACATGACCAGCGCGCCGTTCACCAGAAAGGCAAAGGTATTGAGGATGTAGGCAATCTCGGTAACCGCCGGGGCTTCCTCGGCAAGGGCGAGGCCCGGCAGGGCCAACAGCACACCCAAGGCGAGTGAGAACAGGAAAAACCGTTTCATTGTGACCTCCCAAATATGGTTCCGGTTAAAGTAAGAGTGTTTGTTCCTAGAGTGCTTCGATTCCCGACTCGCCGGTACGGATACGAATGGATTGTTCGACAGGGGTGACAAAGATCTTACCGTCACCGATGCGCCCGGTGCAGGCCTCTTTCTGAATCGCCGCAACTACTTCGGCCACCCGCTCAGCGGCAATAACGAGTTCGATCTTCACCTTGGGGATGAAATCGATCTGGTACTCGGCGCCGCGATAAAGCTCGGTATGTCCCTTCTGTCGCCCGAAACCGCGGACCTCACTGACGGTCATCCCGGTAATCCCCATTTCGGTCAGGATCGCCTTGACGTCGTCGAGCTTGAACGGCTTGATGATGCATTCAATCTTTTTCATTCCGTTTGTCTCCTTTCCGAAACGCCGAAAAAAAAAGACGCCCTTCTCCATAATCGGAGTGAGGGGCGTCTTTGCCCTTGGTGCGGACCTTCCCAAAGACGCCCTTGTCTCTGATCGTTGTCCGTTGTCGTCTTGGCCGCTGATAAGAGCATGTGTCGTGCCAAAAGTTTTTTTACTATATTACCGGCAGGTTATGATATCGGCCGAAGAAATATGCCCAATAATTAAGCGCCGATGCGACTTTATGTGCAATCTCGCGCCAGTCACGCCACCGGGAATTCGAGACAAAATCTGGTGCCGCGGCCGGGACTCGATTCGAGGGTCATTTTCCCCTCGTGCTCCATGACAATATTGCGACAGATATAGAGACCGAGACCGGTCCCCTCCCCTTCCTTCTTCGTCGTGAAGAACGGTTCAAAGATCCGTTCCTGCAATTCCCGCGGGATGCCCGGCCCATCATCGGTAAAGAACACTCTGACCGATTTTCCACTCGCCCCCGCCTCGGTTGCGACGCGAAGAGTCCCGCCGCCGGACAGGGCTTGCAAGGCATTCATCGCCAGATTGATAAAGACTTGTTTGAGCCGGTTGGCATCGGCCAGAATCGCCGGAATTTCCCCAAACACTTCCTCGAGTAAAATCCCCTTGCGCGACGACTCAAAACGGATCAGCCGGAGAACGTCCCGCAACACCTCGTTCAGATCGATCTCGCGACGCCGCATCTCCGTCGTCCGGGAAAAAGACAGGAGACTGCCGGTCAGCGTCTTGAGTCGCTCAGCCTCGCTTTCAACGCGATCAGCCAGTTCGCGCTGAAAGCCGGAGAGCTCCTCTTCGCGCAACAGCAGTTGCGCGGCATAGATGATGACGGCCAGCGGGTTGTTGATTTCGTGGGCCAGAGCCGCCGACAGACGACCGACCTCGGCGAGCTTCTCCCCCTGAATCGTCTGTTCGAGAAGTTGCCGAAACTCGGTGACATCTTCGACCAGGACGACGACGCCGACCGTTTCACCCTTCTCCAGCAACGGCGTCAACCGCCTTTTTTGAAAGCGCAGCTCCCCCTTGAGATTGCGATGCGTCAGGCGCAGACGCTCAGGTTGGCCGGTGTGCAATACGCGGCGCACCCGTTCACCAAAGCCCTCGGCATCGAGACTGGGGAAGAGGCTAAAGAGCTTGCGCCCCAATGCTTCCTCTTCGGAGACTCCGCTCAAATCGTCCATCTTGCGGTTCCACGAGGTGATGACCAGATCGGCATCGACGGCGTAGATACCAATGGAAGCACTATTAAGGATACTTTCATTGAACTGATGAAGATTCTGGTAGCGGTGGGAGATGGAACGCAGATTTTCGTAAAGGCGGGCATTTTCGATGGCGATGGCGGCCTGACCGGCCATGGTCATCAACGGCGCGATATCGGCCTCGGAAAAGGCGTGAGGGCGGGGACTTTCGAGATTGAGAACACCGATGAGACGTTCACCGACCAGCATCGGCACCGCCAGTTCACTGCGAGCATTGTCGATGCCGGGGACATAGTCCGGAGTCAGGGTGACGTCCGGCACCAGCAGCGGAGAGCGCGCGACGGCCACCCTGCCCATGATCCCTTGACCGAGGAGGATCGGCGGCTGCGTTGTCGCCGAGGGGTAACCGCAGGCGGCGGCGGTCACCAGGCGTTCACCCTTGTCATCGAGAAGACGGATGATGGCATTGTCGAAACCAAAGACCTCACTGGTGATGGCCAGCAGCCGATGCAACAATGCGTCAAGATCGATCGTCGAAGCCAATTC
>MGTO01000026.1 GCA_001799485.1 Desulfuromonadales bacterium GWC2_61_20
TCATTACGTAGTTAAAGTTGTCATTACCGAGTTGAACACATCCGATGATTCGTACTGGGAGGCAGCATGACCGCATCCGGTATCTTCGCCAATCCGATCTACTCGCGTTTGATCCGACCTACCTGCGCGGGCAAGTCAGGTAATTACCGCTGCGGGGCGATCTCGCGGATGAGGGCGCCGTTGACGATGTAGCGGTATTCGCCGCCTTCGAGGGGGAAGAAGCCGGGGGCGGCGTTGACGTGATCCTGCAGGCGGTTCTGCCCTTCGGGCATGGCCAGACGGATCTTCCCCTGCAGGACTTCGCCGCCGAAGAAGACGATGCGCACCGACAGCTCTTCGCCGAGAGCGAGCTCTTCCTCCTCCGCCTCGACATAACGGGCGTGGGTGATGGCATTTTTGTTGACTAAGGCGAAGGATTCGCTATTGTCGCGGAATGGAAAAAACGGCTCGCGTTCGCGGAAGACTTCGAGGAGGGTCTGGCGGCCGGCGCGGGCCGGCGAGAAGGGGCTGAGGAAGACGACCCCTTCGTGGACGACACCGTCGGTGAGAAAGAGGGCGACGGAGAGTTCCTTTTTATCGACCCGGTACAGGCTCATGCTCAAATTCCTCCGCAACAGTCGGTTTTTTTTGCGTGCAGGTGATTGTAAACTGAATCGGCCGCGGCGCAAGAGCTTTTTCCCGCCGCCCGGCTGCGATCGCCCTTTGTCAAGGATCATCCCCCCTTTATGACCCCATTGCGCAAACGCCGCCAGGATCTGGCCCCGGGGACGGTCATCATCCTCTCCTACTCTCTGGCCATCCTCCTCGGCGGCATCCTTCTCGCCCTCCCCATCGCCCACCGCGGCGAGGCGGTCTCCTTTCTCGACGGCCTCTTCACGGCAACCTCGGCCATGTGTGTCACCGGTCTGGCGGTGGTCGATACCGGCAGCCGTTTTTCCCTCTTCGGCCAGACCGTGATTCTTCTCCTCATCCAGATCGGCGGCCTCGGCATCACCACCTTTTCCGTCTACCTCTTCTTCTATCTGCGCCTCGGCGTCGGCATGCGCGGGCGCTGGATCATCAATGAAACGCTGCATCACACCCCGGTCGATTCCCTGCGCGACCTGATCCGTTCCATCATGCGTCTGACCCTGGCCATCGAGGGGATCGGGGCGCTGCTTTTGGCCTGGGTCCTGGTGCCGCGCGAAGGGTGGTGGCAGGGGTGCTATTCGGCGATTTTTCACTCGGTCTCGGCCTTCTGCAATGCCGGCTTCGGCCTCTATCCCGACAGTCTCATCGGCTATCGCAGCGACCCCCTGGTCAATGCCACCGTCATCGTCCTCATCATCCTCGGCGGCATCGGCTTTCTCGTCATGCGCGAGATCCTTGCCCTGCGTCACGCTGGCCAGGCCCGCCGTCTGACCCTGCACAGCAAGCTGGTTCTGGTCACCTCCGCCGTCCTCATCGTCCTCGGCACCGCCGTCATCGCCGCCCTCGAATATGACAATGCCCTGCGCGGCATGGGTTTCTGGGAGGGGTTCGGGACTGCCCTCTTCCAGGCGGTGAGTCCGCGCACCGCCGGCTTCAATACCATCGACCTCAACCTCTTCGCGCCGGCGACGATCCTCTGCATCATGGCCCTGATGTTCATCGGCGCCTCTCCCGGTTCCTGCGGCGGCGGGATCAAGACCACGAGCCTGGCGGTCTTTTACGCCATCCTCAGCAGCCGCCTGCGCGGCAACCCCCATACCAACGTCTTCCGCCGCTCCCTCGGCAACGAGGTCATCACCAAGACGTTGGCCCTGACCCTTCTGGCCGGACTGCTGGTCGGGATCGCCATCTTCTTTCTCCTCCTGACCCCGGGGGCCGGGGCCGGGCTGCGGGTCAATCAGGGGCTCCTCTTCGACTATTTCTTTGAGGCGATTTCGGCCTTCGCCACCGTCGGCCTCTCCCTCGGACTGACCCCGCATCTCGGCGTATCGGGCAAACTCATCATCATCCTCCTCATGTTCGTCGGCCGCGTCGGACTCCTGACCGTCGCTTTCACCATCGCCGGACGCACCCGCAGCGATGCGGTCGAATATGGCGAAGAAAACATCATGATCGGCTGAAAATAGCCGGGAGAATCAGACCATGAAACGTTTTGGCGTCATCGGCTTGGGTAATTTCGGATTTCACGTCGCCAGCACCCTCTACGCCGAAGGGCATGAGGTTGTCGCCATCGATCAGGACCGCGACAAGGTGCAGCGGGTGCAGGGTCATTCTTCCTACGCCATCGTCGGCGACGCGGCGAACAAGGATTTTTTGCGCGGGCAGGGGATCGCCGGGATGGATGCCGTCGTCGTCTCCACCGGCGAACGGTCGCATCTGGCGACCCTCATCACCCTCTACCTCAAGGAACTCAAGGCCCGGCGCATCGTGGTCAAGGCGATCAGCGAGGACCACGGGCGCATCCTCGAAAAGATCGGCGCCAGCGATGTCATTTTTCCGGAGAAGGACATGGCGATCAAGACGGCCAAGGGTCTCTCCAGCCCCAATATCCTCGAATTCATCCCCCTGGCCGAGGATTTCTCCATCACCGAGGCCGCGGCCCCGGCCCATTACCTCGGCAAGACCCTGATCGAGCTCGACCTGCGCCGCCGCTTCAACGTCACCGTCATCGGCGTCAAGGATGTGCTGACCGATCATTTTGTCCCCTTGCCCCCTCCCGACTACCTGGTCAAGGACAGCGACATGCTCGTCCTCATCGGCAAAACCGCCGACGTCGAACAGGCCTGTCGCAAACGCTGATCGGCTTGCGGCGCCTAAATCCGGCAAAACCTCCTGAAATGTTTCGATTATCGAGTCGTTCGTGCTAGCATGGAAAACCGCATGCTGCCGACGTTAAGAGAATGAGGTCAACGATGGAAAAGTGCCCGGTCTGCAAGGAAATGAAAAAGGCCAAGTACTGGTGCAGTGCCTGCAAGACGATCTTTACCTGTCCCATGCCGTCCTGCGGCGCCGTCATCGGCAAGCGCGACGCCGAGGATTGCCCGCGCTGCGGGCTGCTGCTGCGGGAGTATCTGGAAACCCGCAAGATGTACCGCCAGTGTCCCAAGTGCAAGAAGAAGCAGGGGCTCTCCGAACCTCAGTGCAAGTTCTGCAAATACTGGTTCAACTGTCCGACCTGCGGGCACAAGGTCCCCTCGACCAGCATGCTGACCTGTCCCCGCTGCGCCACCAGTCTGCGCCCCGGCTGATTCATCGGCACCGACGGAGTCGTTGTCCAACGGCTTGACCAGGGGGTATCGTGTTCGGCTGGTTCCTCTTCCTGATCCTCATTGCCATCTCGGTCGCGACGGCCGGGCATGCCCTGCTGGAGAAGCGCGACCCTCGCAGCGCCCTCGGCTGGGTCGTCCTCTGCCTTGCTCTCCCCGGACTCGGCGCCGCCGGTTACTGGCTCTTCGGGGTCAACCGCATCCGCAATCGGGCCCGCCGCTGGCAGGCCCGCGGCCGCGGCATGCCGTGGTTGGCCCCGGCGATCTGCCCCTGGGCCCAGGACCTGGCCGGGGGCCGCATCCCCTTTCGCGCCGAAAATTTTGCCGCCCTCCTCAGTCTCGCCGACGCCGTCACCCGTCGCCCCCTCCTGCAGGGCAACCATGTCGACATCCTCCACAATGGCGAGGAAGCCTACCCCGCCATGCTCGCCGCCATCGACCGGGCCGAGAGCTCGGTCTGTCTCGCCACCTACATCTTCGACAACGATGCCAGCGGCCGCACTTTTGCCACTGCCCTCAAGGCCGCAGCGGCGCGGGGCGCCACCGTGCGGGTCCTGCTCGACGCCCTCGGCGCCTGTTACTCGTGGCCTCGCGCCTACGCCCTCTTTGCCGGGAGCGCGGTGCGGGTGGTGAAATTTCTCCCTTTCTCCCTCTCCGAACGCGGTTTTTACGTCAATATGCGCAACCATCGCAAACTGCTGGTGGTCGATGGCAGCATCGGCTTTACCGGCGGCATGAATATCGGCGACCGGCATCTCGTCCAGCGGCCGGAGCGCGGCCGGGTGGTCGATCTCCACTTTCGCGTCAGCGGTCCGGTGGTGGGGCAGATGCACGAAGCCTTTCTCGAGGACTGGCACTTCGCCAGCGGCGAGGCGATCAAGGCCCCGCCCTATTACCCCGACGTCGTCGCCGGCGGCGAGGCCTTCTGCCGCGGGATCAGCGCCGGGCCCAACGAGGATTTCGAAAAGCTCGTCTGGATCGTCATCGGCGCCCTCAACTGCGCCCGCCGTCGGGTGCGCATCATGACCCCCTACTTCATCCCCGACCGGGCGCTCATGGCGGCGATCAACGCCGCCGCCCTGCGCGGCGTCGAAGTCGAGATCATGCTGCCGCGTCGCAACAACCTTCCCGTCGTCGGCTGGGCCAGCCGGGCCTATCTCGGGGAACTCCTCGAGCATGGTTGCCGGGTCTATTACCAGCCCGCCCCCTTTGTCCACAGCAAATTTCTCCTCGTTGACGACGACTTTGCCCTCATCGGTTCGGCCAACCTCGATCCACGCAGCCTGCGCCTCAATTTCGAATTCAATCTCGAGGTCTACGATCGCCGCCTGACCCGCCAGCTCGCCGCCCATTTCAACGGCGCCCGCGAACGCTCCCGCGCCGTTACCCCGGCCCAGCTCACCGGCCGTTCCCTCGGCCGCCGACTCCTTGATGGCGCCGCCAAGCTTTTTTCGCCCTATCTCTAGAATGTTTCCGCGATGCCGATAATCACTGCGCTGCAAACCGCCATCGCTGCCGCCCTTCTCAGCAGTGTCCTGCTGGTGCTGGTCTTTGCCTTGCTCTATCGCCAGTACCGTGAACGGCACATGCTCTTCTGGACCTGCAGCTGGCTCTGCTTGAGCCTCCGCCTCGGCAGCGACTTTCTGCGACAGGCGGGCGGGGCAGGCGAACTGGCCGGTCACCTGAGCCAGGGGAGCGCGCTCCTCGCCGGCATCTTCCTCCTCCTCGGCACCGCGGAATTTATCGGGACGAAAGTTTCTCGGGTCTGGCTGGCCATCGCCCTGGCCAGCCTCGGTTGGGACGTCCTGGTGCATTTGTCGGCCCAGCCGGTGACGTGGGCTTGCCTGCCGATTTTCACCTTTTATGGGGCGATGACCATCTGGACCGGTTGGCTGCTGCTTCAGGCGAGTCGGAAGGGGGCATGGGCGCAGCAGGTGACCGGCTGGCTGCTCGTCCTCTGGGGGATGCACAAGCTCGATTATCCGTTGCGCTGGTCTTATCCGGACTTTGCCCCGTTCGCCTTTCTCCTCGGGGCGTTTTTTGCCCTGGCGGTCGCCCTCGGCATGCTCCTCACCTATTTCCACAAGGTGCGGCAGCTGTTGCATCGCGGGCAGGATCTGCTGCAGTCGGTCCTCGATCATACCGATAATGCGGTGATGGCTCTCGATGCCGAGTTTCGGGTGGTCTTTGTCAATCGTCGATATCTGGAACTTTGGCAGCTTGACGAAGGGTTCCTGGGCCAGGGTCCGAGCATCGGTGCGGTGATCGAAGAGCTCTGCCGCCGTGGACTCTATCCCGAGACCCAGGTCGAGGAACTTGTTGCCCGGCGCATGGCTCAGCTCGCGAGTCCCCTGGAACGGACAAGCATTGAAACTCCGCGCCTCGACGGAGTGGTCGTCGAGGGCTTTGCCGCGCGCCTTCCGGGCGGGGGGGTTCTCCTCACCTTTCGCGACGTGACCGCACAGCAGCGGGCGGAAGGGGCATTGCAGCGCAGCCGCGAACATCTGCATGCCCTGGTGGAAACGGTGCCGCACGGCATTTTCGAGTGCGACCTGCAGGGGGGGGTGGCCTTTGCCAACGAAGCCTATTTCAAGATGCAGGATCAGCTCAGTCCAGGGGGGCGGGGGGGGAGTTCGCTCTTCGATCTGATCGGGGACGAGGAGAGCCGCGACCAGGCGCGGCAGTCGATGGACCGCCAGCTAAAGGAAGGTCGCGAGCAGGGGGTGGAGTTGCTGCGCAATCGCGACCGGAACGGTCGGACACTCTGGCGCCAGGTCGACTGGACGGTGCGCCGCAGCCCCGCCGGCGCGGTCAACGGCTACATCGGCGTGGTGACCGATGTGACGGCGCAGCACCAGGCCGAGGTGCAGATCCGTGCCGCTAATGCTCAGTTGCGACAGCTTTTTCACGCCGCGCCGATGGCGATCGTGACCCTCGACCACGCCGGCCAGATCCTTCTCTGGAACCAGGCGGCCGAGACGATCTTCGGCTGGGATGAGGCCGCGGTGGCGGGGCAGCACTTCCCGCAGTTCGGCCTCCCCCCGTCCGAGCAGGAGCCCTTCGCCATCCTGTTGCGGCGGGCCTGTGCCGGCGACATCGTCCGCCGCGACCTCGTGGGCGTGCACCGTGACGGGCGCCAGCTCGATATCACCATGGTCGTCGGCCCGTTGCAGGGCCGCAGGGAGCCTGCCGCCGAAGTCGTTCTCGTCGTCGACGACATCTCCGAGCGCAAGCGGGTCGAGTCGGCGCTGCGCCACAGCGAGGAGACCTACCGCAGTCTGGTGGAGAAAACCCCGGTGGCGGTTTTTGTCCATATCGACGGCTATTTGGTTTACCTCAACCCAGCCGCCGTCGGGCTCTTCGGCGCCGCCAGCGCGGCGGAACTCGAGGGACAGGCCATCGCCGACTATCTCGATGCGGCCGATCAGCCGGGTTTTACCGTCGCCGTCGAGGGGGCGCAGCACGATATGGCGCAAACAAGCCGCCTCAAGCTGCGCATTCGTCCTTCCTCCGGTACGGTGCGTGAGGTGGAAGCGACCTTTCTCGAAGTCGAATACAGCGGCTGTATGGCGCGCATGGCACTCTGCCTCGACGTCACCGAACGCAATCATGCCGAACGCGAACTGAGGTCCCAGGCCGAGTTTATGCAGACAGTCCTCGACACCATCCCGGCGCCGATCTTTTACAAGGATGCGGCCGGACGTTACCTCGGTTGCAACCACGCCTTCGCCGCTTTTCTCGGACGGGGACGGGAGGAGATCGTCGGCCGCGACGTCTATGCCCTGGCGCCGGCAAAACTGGCCGCCATCTATCATGAAGCCGATGCGAAATTGTTGCGGCAAGGGGGGACGCAGGTCTACGAAACCGAGGTTGAAGCGGCCTCGGGTGAACGCCGCGCGATCCTCTTCACCAAGGCGGTTTTCCAGCAGAAAGACGGGACGGTTGGCGGTCTGGTCGGGACGATGCTCGACATCTCCGAGCGCAAGCGGGTCGAAGACGAGCTGACCAAGAGCGAAGCGCGCTTCCGCCAGCTCTCGCATGAATTCGAAACGATCTTCGACGGCATCCCCGACTCCCTCACCGTCTGGTCGCCGGAGATGCGGTTGGTCTGGGCCAATCGGGCGACGCAGGAATTCTACCGGCAGCCGGCCAGCCAGCTTGATGGCGCCGACTGCGCGATGCTCTGCCGGCGCGGTTGCGGCGCCGCCGGTGACTGCGAGGTGCACCGCTGTTTTGCCACCGGGCATGGCGAAGACCTGGTCCGCACCACCGCCGATGGCCGCAGCTGGGGGATCAAAACCTTTCCGCTGCGCGATGAAGGCGGCCGCCAGGTGCGGGTGATCCGGCTGGCCAGCGATATCAGCGAGCGGGTACGCCTGCGCGAGGAGGCGGCGCGCGCCAGCCACCTCGCCGCCCTGGGGGAACTGGCGGCGGGG
>MGTO01000027.1 GCA_001799485.1 Desulfuromonadales bacterium GWC2_61_20
GTTCGGCGTGATCAAGAACAACCAACCGTTCGACCCGGCTTACAACGCAAAATTTACTTGCTGCCGATAACGGTATCTACGTCAGATAAATTACCGTTGAAACTCGACCACCCCGCCGACGATGGTGCAGCGGGCGCCACCCTGCAACCTCCAGCCGAGGAAAGGGGAGTTTTTTGACTTGCTCGCCAGATTGTCGGCTTCCACCGTCCACTCCACTTGCGGATCGATGACGGTGATGTCGGCGACTGCGCCGACCGCCAAGGTTCCACGCGGAATCCCGAGTATTTTTGAGGGGTTGACCGCCATTTTCTCAACCAGTTGAGCAAGGGTCAAGCTCCCCTCCCCGACCAATTTCAACGCCAGCGGCAGGGACGTTTCCAGCCCGACGATGCCGTTCATCGCCTCGTTGAACTCGACATCCTTTTCGTCGAGGTGATGCGGGGCATGGTCGGTGGCGATGGCGTCGATGGTGCCATCCTTGAGCCCGGCTTTGATCGCGGCGACGTCAGTGGCCTCGCGCAGGGGCGGATTCATCTTGGCGTTGGTGTTGTAGCCGCGCACCGCATCGTCGGTGAGGGTGAAGTAGTGGGGCGCCGTCTCGCAGGTGACCTTGACCCCGCGCGCCTTGGCCTCGCGGATGATGCGCACCGCACCAGCGGTCGAGACATGGGCGATGTGCAGCGGTGCATTGGTATATTCGGCCAGCAGCACCTCGCGGCTGGTGGCGATGTCCTCAGCAATGCGGGGAATCCCCTTCAAACCGAGTTCGGTCGAGGTGAAGCCCTCGTGCATCGTCCCCTCCCCGACCAGGTCGAGATCCTCGGCGTGGGAGATGACCATGATGCCGATGCCGTTGGCGTATTGCAGGGCGCGGCGCATGAGTTCGGAGCTCTTGACCGGCTTACCGTCGTCGGAGACGGCAACGCACCCCGATTCCTTGAGTTCCCCCATCTCCGCCATGCGCTCGCCGCCCGAGCCGTAAGTGATGCTGCCAACAGGAAAGACATTACAGAATCCTTCAGCCTTGGCCTTGTAGATGATGTAGCTGGCGACGGCCTTGTTGTCGATAACCGGCTTGGTGTTGGGCATACAGGCGACAGAAGTGAACCCGCCAGCCACCGCGGCCCTGGTACCGCTGATAATATCCTCCTTATACTCCAGCCCCGGGTCGCGCAGATGGACGTGCATGTCGATCAGTCCCGGTGTCACGTAGCAACCGGCCGCATCGATGGTTGTAGTTCCGGACGGAGCGGTGAGGTTGGCGCCAAGCTGTTTGATCACGCCGTCGGCAATGAGGAGGTCGGCGGTCTGGTCCATCTTTTGACTCGGGTCGATGATGCGGCCGTTCTTGATCAGCAGATTCATATGGTCACCCCGTTTTTCACGATTATGTAGGGGCAGGTCTTGTGCCTGCCCGTTTCTGGGCACCCACGAGGGGCGCCCCTACCCTATTCTACGGAACCGCCGCCACAGACATGGTAGAGCATGGCCATGCGTACCGCGACGCCGTTCTCGACCTGCTTGAGGATGTGCGACTGCGGCCCGTCAACGACGTAGGAGGACATTTCCACCCCGCGGTTAATCGGACCGGGGTGCATAACCAAGGCATCGGGCTTGGCCAGCTTGAGATTGACTGGGTTGAGGCCAAAATAGCGCGAGTACTCGCGGGTATTCGGCATCAACGTCTTCCCCTGGCGCTCCTGTTGAATCCGCAGCATGATGATGACGTCGGCATCCTGGATCGCTTCCTTCATCGTCCCGCAAGCTACGACGTTGCCAAGTTTCTCCACCCCTGGCGGGACCATGGTCGGCGGCCCGGCGACAAAGATCTGCGATCCCATCTTGGTCAACCCCTGAATATCGGAACGGGCGACGCGGCTGTGGGTGATATCGCCGACGATGGCGACCTTGAGTCCGTCGAGTCGCCCGAACTTGTCCTTGATCGTCAACATGTCGAGGAGCCCCTGCGAGGGGTGCTCATGGGCGCCGTCCCCGGCATTGATGATCGAGCAATTGACCTTGTTGGCCAGAAAGTAATGGGAGCCGGAGACGGCATGGCGCATGACGATGATGTCGGGCTTCATCGCCAGCAGGTTGAGTGCGGTGTCGGCCAGGGTCTCGCCCTTGGTCGCCGAACTGTTGGACGGTGCGATATTGACGGTGTCGGCCGAGAGGCGCTTGCCGGCAATCTCGAAGGAGGTGCGGGTGCGGGTCGACGATTCGTAAAAGAGATTGATGATGGTTTTGCCGCGCAGGGTCGGCACCTTCTTGATGTCGCGGCCGTTGATCTCGCGCATGCTCTCGGCAGTCGAGAGCAACAGCTCGATCTCTTCCTTGTTCAGGTCCCGCAGGGCAATGATGTGCTTGTGCCGAAACACCATCTCACTCCTCCCTTCACTGTTTAGGGCTTAACCAGCCGCACCTCGATGGGGAGATGCGCCGCATCGAAAGTTACCAGAATTTTTTCGTCCCGGGCGGTCGGCAGGTTGCGGCCGACATAATCGGCCCGGATCGGCAGCTCGCGATGCCCGCGGTCAATCAGAACGGCCAACTGGATGTTGCGCGGACGGCCGAAGTCCATGAGGGCATCGAGGGCGGCGCGGATCGTCCGGCCGGTAAAGAGAACTTCATCGACCAGGATGACCTTTTCTCCAGTCAGGGAAAAGGCGATATCGGTCATGCCGACGGGGCGCGGCCCGCGAGAATCAAGATCGTCGCGGTACATGGTGACGTCGACAATCCCCAGAGGAAGGGATTTCCCTTCGATCTCCTGAATCTTGTCGCGTAGCAGGCGGGCCAGATGGTCGCCACCGGTACGGATGCCGACGAGAACCAGGTTGTCGGTCCCTTTGTTGCGTTCGAGAATTTCGTGGGCGATACGGGTGAGCGCCCGGTTGATGCCGGGCTGATCGAGGATGAGGGTTTCAACCTGCGACATGGAATCCTCCCTGGCGGTGCGCACAAAAAAATACCTCCTCGCCGAGATAGCGAAAAGGTATGACGACGGCGCGAGCCGTCTTTTTGTCGGTTGCAGTTGCCACCTTTGTCAACCTCTCGGGATTAACTTAAAAGGGAACGTGTTGCGCAAATTTTCGCGAACTATAGCAGCCGAGCGTCACCGTGGTCAACGGAAAATTCGAGGCTGCACCTGTTCAGCCGATGCTGCGACCGAAGCGATCCCAGCGGGCGCAAACCGGGCTGAGAAGAACACGAAAGAGGTTACCAAACAGTCCGTCTCCCTTGGGAACCAGGGGGAGATTCTGATATTTTTCTTCACTGAAGGAGAAGTACTTGATGAAGGCTAGCCCCTTGATTTCGCCGTCGCTGACAAAGCCCCAGAAGCGGCTGTCATAGGAGCGGTCACGGTTATCACCCATGACAAAATATCTCCCGGCGGGAACCGTCACCGGCGGCATGAAGTCACGGGGGCTGAGGTTGGCCGGGAGCAGCACGCCCTCCTTGTGGACTTCGTTCGCGAGATAATACGGCTGGCCGTTGACAAAGACCCGCTTTTCCCGGACCTCAACAACATCGCCCGGCGTGCCGACGACGCGCTTGATGAAGTCGCGCCTCTGAAAATACGATTTACCGCGGTCTTCAGGAAATTCGAAAACAATGATGTCTCCGCGCTGGGGATGGCGCATCGCCAGATAGCGCCCGTCGGTAAAAGGGATCTGGATACCATAGAGAAACTTGTTGACCAGGAGATGATCGCCGATCAGGAGGGTGTCCTCCATGGAGCCCGACGGAATCTTGAATGCCTGCACCACGAAAGAACGGATGATCAAGGCAAGGATGCCGGCCACCAGCAACGCTTCGCCATATTCGCGGTACCAGGGCTTGGACGGAAGCGTCGCCTTCACCGCCGTCTTCTTCACTTTGCTGCTGAAAAAATTCATCGGTTGCCTAATCTTTCACTTTGAGAATGGCCAGGAACGCTTCCTGGGGGAGTTCGATGCTCCCGACCTGTTTCATCCGCTTCTTCCCCTCTTTCTGCTTTTCGAGGAGCTTGCGTTTACGGGAGATGTCGCCACCGTAGCACTTGGCGGTGACATCCTTGCGCAGGGCCTTGACCGTTTCGCGAGCGATGACCTTGTTGCCGATGGCGGCCTGAATCGCTACTTCGTACTGCTGGCGCGGGATGAACTCCTTCATCTTGGCGGCGAGATCGCGCCCGCGATATTGCGCCTTGTCGCGATGGACGATGAGAGAGAGAGCGTCGACGGCATCGCCGTTGATAAGGATATTGAGCCGCACCAGTTCGCTCAGCCGATAGTCGAGATGGTCGTAGTCGAGGGAGGCATAACCGCGAGAAATCGACTTGAGGCGGTCGTAAAAATCGAGGACGACTTCGTTGAGAGGGAGTTCGTAGACGACGGCGACGCGGCTGGCAGTGAGATATTTGATTTCGCGCTGCACCCCGCGCTTCTCCTCACAAAGGGCGAGAACGGCGCCGACAAACTCGTTGGGAACATGAATCGAGGCAAGGATGAACGGCTCCTCGATGCGCTCGATATACTGCACATCGGGCAGTTTGTTGGCGCTCTCGACCCGGATGATCTCGCCTTTGGTGGTGGTGACCAGATAGACGACGGTCGGGGCGGTGGTGATGAGATCGACGCCGAACTCCCGCTCCAGACGCTCCTGGATGATCTCCATGTGCAGCAGTCCGAGAAAGCCGCAACGGAAGCCGAAACCGAGGGCGAGGGAATTCTCCGGCTCGAAGGAGAAGGAGCAATCGTTCAGCCGCAACTTTTCCAGGGCGTCGCGCAAGACATCATATTCGCTTGACTCAATGGGATAGAGTCCGGAGAAGACCATCGGCTTGACTTCCTTGAAACCAGGGAGAGCCGCTGCCGTCGGACGGTGCAGGTGGGTGATGGTATCGCCGATCTTGGCGTCGGCCACAATTTTGATGCCGGCGATGACGAAGCCGACCTCGCCCGGTCCGAGTTCGCCAATCTCGACAGGATGGGGAGAAAAGACGCCGATCTTGAGGACCTCATGGGATTTTCGCGCGGCCATCAGCTGGATCTTATCACCCTTGCGCAGAAAGCCGTCGATGATGCGGACCAGAATGATGACCCCCTGGTAGGGATCGTACCAGGAGTCGAAAACCAACGCCTTGAGGGGGGCGGCGGCATCGCCGGTCGGCTGCGGGATTTTGCGGACGATCGCTTCGAGGATGTCGTGGATGCCGATCCCTTCCTTGGCGCTGGCGGAAATGGCATCGCCGGTGTCGAGCCCGATGATCTCTTCGATTTCGGCCTTGACCCGGGCCGGGTCCGACGCCGGCAGGTCGATCTTGTTCAAGACCGGAAATACCTCCAGATCCTGATCGATGGCGAGATAGACGTTGGCCAGGGTCTGCGCCTCGACACCCTGCGAGGCATCGACGACCAGCAGTGCTCCCTCGCAGGCCGAAAGGCTGCGGCTGACCTCATAGGTAAAGTCGACGTGACCCGGGGTGTCGATGAGGTTGAGGACGTAATCGCGACCGTCGTCAGCGCGATAATCTAGGCGAACGGCTTGCGCCTTGATGGTGATGCCGCGCTCGCGCTCCAGATCCATCTTATCGAGAAACTGGTCGGTCTTTTCTCTGGAGGTGAGGGCCCCGGTCTCTTCAAGGAGACGATCCGCCAGGGTCGACTTGCCATGATCGATGTGGGCAATAATGGAAAAATTGCGGATCAGATTCTGGTCCATAGACTCCCTGAAATACTGTCATTCTGCATCACGACACAATCGGGCACCATAGAGAAGCAGACGCGATTTGTAAAGAGAAAAGGCGATAAGGAGGGGAAGTTCTAACGGGGAGTGGTGCCGCAGATGGTGAAGCAGAGAGAAGAAATCAGCCCAGGACCAGCTTGAGCATGGCGCGCAGCTGATTTTCCTTGAACGGCTTGCTGAGCCAGGTCGAAGCGCCGGCTTTTTTCGCCTCCTCCAGACGCCGGGAATCTTCCTCCGAGGTCAAAACGACGATGGGGACAAAGCGGCACAGGGGGAGTTTTTTAGCTTCACGGACAAATTGGATCCCATCCATCACCGGCATGGAGAGATCGGTGATAATCAAGTCGACTTTGAGATATTCAACGATCTTGAACCCCTCGTGGCCATCATTCGCCTCGACGACCTTATACCCTTCCTTCTCCAGCATGTCCCCGAGAATGGCACGCATCGATGGAGAATCGTCAACAATCAATATGGTTTTGTCCGACATCTTGAGCGAAACCCCTCATGTTTTTTCCTATACTACCACATGGGCCGACTAGATAACCAGCCTGGGTGAGCCTATTCTATAAAAGCGTTCTAGTCAAGAATTAATTCGGCGGCAGACGGCTGCTTGAAATATTTAATAGACTGTATTTACAAGAGATATGCGCATTTAATCGGCTGTGCTGTTTTTGCTGCTCCAAGATTTATTGAGGCAGAAAATTTTAGCCTCTGCTTCCGCCATGAGCGTTCCGGAAAGCTCAATCGTGCCTTCAGCCAGAACCAACCGTTTGTGTAAACCGACAACACGCCCCTGCAGGAAAATTTCGCTCCCGACGGGAACCGGCTTTTTATAGCGAACGGTTATTTCCGCCGTTACCATTTGATCGCCAATCGTTCGGGCTGCGTGCATACAAACCTCGTCGAGCAGCGTCGAGAGGATGCCCCCATGCACTATGCCCGACCACCCCTGGTATTCATCTTTCAGCGACAAGTGGGCGCTGGCGGCTTGCGTCTCCTTGTCGATGGTAAAGCTGACATGCAAACCCGCTGGGTTTGCCATTCCGCAGACAAAACAACGTTCATCGACCTTGCTCAAGGTCATACGGCAACTGCCCCGTTGTGTTCGACAAAGCGCTTGATGATATTCAGGGCATTGGGTCCGACCTGAACGAATTGTACGCCAAATCCCTGGGGGATACTGAGATCCTTGCGGGGAAAGCCTTGATTGATCCAGGTCACACGACCCCGGATCTCAAGGAGCTGGTCACTGACTGTCGGCAAGAAAAAGGAGAGGACGACTCTGGCATCGGCCGGCACGCCGTTACGATATTGCAGGTACATGCCGCCGCTGCTGATGTCGAGGGCAAGACCCTGATAAGCCTGACCTTCAATCTTGAAATTGACCCCCATCGTACAGGGAATACGCCTTTCGCGGCGTTCGATGGTGAAGAGAAACCTGTGCCCCATATCGAGAAAAGCGGAGCGATCGACCGGCTTATTGAGGACCCCGTTACTGCCGGCGGCAACACAAGCGGCGTTATCGACCTCTTTACTGGTAGCAAAGACCATAATGACGGGAATATGGCGTAATTCGGGATCTGCCTTGATCGCCTTGCAGCAGGCAAGACCATCCATGAGCGGCATATTGACGTCCATGTAAACCAGGTCCGGCCGTTCCTTGCGCACAGCTTCCAGGGCTTGTTGACCATTTTTTGCGGTGATGATCTCTGCGGGGGTGCGCTTGAGGAAATCTTTTTCCAGCTCGATGAAAAAATCAACGTCATCGACCAGAAGTATCTTCGGTTTCGAACTCATACCGACCTCATCATGAGCAAACTGGACAGACAAACATGGAAATCTCCCCCACGAGAGGACTCAATCTTCGAGGGAAATAGCATGAGGCGGGCAATGATAAAGCACCTGGGGACAGCCCTGAAGGCAGCGAGCGGAACCTCGACATTGTAATCCTTCCTCGATGCATGCCTGGTGAGATTTACCTTGTCGACAGCAAGGTGTCAAGCCGTTCCTATCAACTGGCGGGAAATTGGCCCACCAACTTATGCAACCCGCCCGTCCAGGAGCAGCCGCAACAAGCAATCGTGGAAAAATCGTGGCCATTCAGCTCGGCGTGGGAGGTCTCGGTCGGCTGCGGGCGCCGGTCGGCATCGACGTAGAAATAAACCGGAGCAGCGCCCGGGGCAGGGTTGACGAAAAAACGCGGGGAACCACACTGGGGGCAATAAAGATACCTGGGCATGACCACCTTCTCAGCTGACAAGGCAGGATCACCCTGCGCGTTTCAGAATTCAAGCCTAGAACCGACGGCGGCAAAGGCAAAACGACCGCCAAATTCGCGTTGCAGCTGTGCCGAGCGTTGCAGACCGGTGCAGTGCGAGGTCGCGACTCGTTCGACACCCAAATCGCGGAGAGCCTTGCGGGTCGATGAGAACTGGGCGTCATCCGCCGGACCCAGATGGGTCCCCCCAATGACGGCATGGATCCGATCTCGCCCGGTTTGCCGAAACGCATGCTGCATCGTATTGACCAGACCGGCGTGGGCACAACCGCAAAGGAGGACCAGACCTTTCCCGCTGTCGAGAATCAGAGCCTGATCATCCAGCAAAGGGTCGATGGAAAATCCCCCTGCCGACGGTACCACCAGATGGGGATCGCCCTTTTCGAAATCGTTGGTTCGGGGAATCTCGCCGCTGAACCAGACCCCTGTGGCCAGTTCACGGAATCCGCGGTCGAGAGAGAAGACGGCGCCCCGTTCTTCAAGGTCGGGGCGAAGATTGGGGTTGCCGATCGGGCGCGATTCGAACTCGCTGCGCCAGTAACGATCCAGAAAGATGTCGGGATGCGCCCAGACCGTCAGGGGGGCACGCGCGGCCAGGAGGGCGGCCAGTCCGCCGGCATGGTCATAATGCCCGTGACTCAGCGCCACGCCATCCAGTTCCGCAAGATTGACGCCGAGTTCAGCGGCATTATGCAGCAGTCCCAGCCCCTGCCCCGTGTCAAACAACAGTTTGCACCGCGGGGTTTCGACCAGGCAGGAAAAGCCGTGTTCGCCGATGAGACGACCGGGGCGACCGACGCTGTTTTCGCAGAGGATCGACACGATGACTGACATAAACGTCCTGATCTTTGGTGCCCATCCAAAACGAAAACGCAACGCGATTGCGTGTCCACCATATCCTTCACAACACATATCGTGTTGAAAGCCGTCAGCTCTTTTGTTGCCCGGTCAGACGTTTGGAGCAGATGAGGCCGCAAATACGTCCTCATCTGTTTTGCGGGCAACAAAGATCAAGCGCGGATCATCATGCGCATCAGTTCATGTCCGGCATCAAGAACGAAGCCGGTAGCGGCGGCCTGTTCTTCGCTGTAGCCGGTGGGATGCCCGAGCGGCGGGAATTCGCCGGCTGAGCCATAGAGGATGAAAGGAACCGGGTCGGCGGTGTGGGTCATGCGCCGCACCGGGGTCGGATGATCGGGGAGGATGAGGACCCGGTAGTCGCCGAAGAGAGGGAGACCGTCGAGAACGGTCCCAACGACCAGTTCATCGAAGGCTTCGATGGCGGCGATTTTGTCGTCGAGGTGTCCGCCGTGGGCCGCTTCGTCGGGCGCTTCGACATGGACATAGACAAAGTCGCAACGCTTGAGGGCTGCGAGGGCCGCCTCGGCCTTCCCCCGATAGTTGGTGTCGATATAACCGGTCGCGCCGGGGACGTTAATGATCTCGAGCCCGGCATAGATGCCGATCCCCTTGATCAGATCGACGGCGGAAATGACGGCGCCGCTGAGGCCGAAGCGCTGCTGCAGGGTCTGCAGCTGCGGTGGCCGGCCATGGCCCCAGAGCCAGATGGAATTGGCGCTGAGCTTCCCCTCCTGCGTCCGCTGACGATTGATCGGATGATTGTTCAGAAGCATCTGCGCCGAGTTCATCAACTGCATCAATTCCGCCGCGCCGTCCCCGGTCGGGAGATAGCCGTCAACCCCCTGCCCGCTGATATCGTGGGGCGGCGTAAATTTCAAACGATCCTTGCCCTTACTCCAAACCAGCAGATGGCGATAGGAAATGCCGGGGTAGAAATTGAACTCGCCGCCGCCGAGTTCCTGTTGCAGCAGGGCAATCAATTCCCGGGCTTCCGGCGTGGTGATATGCCCGGCGGAGAAATCTTCCATGTAGAGACGCCCGTAGTGCGCGACCAGATGCACCAGATTGAGGCGGAAGGCGACATCGCCGGGGCCGAGGGTGACCCCCATGCTGGCCGCTTCCAGCGGCGAACGGCCGCTGTAGCAGAGGGCGGGGTCGTAGCCGAAGACCGAGAGGTTGGCGACATCGCTCCCCGGATGAAAACCGGGCGGCACGGTGGCGGCCAGGCCGAGACGACCGCTGCGCGCGAGCGCATCCATGCGCGGGGTACGGGCCTTCTGCAGGGGAGTCAGGCCGCCAAGTTCCTCGATCGGTTCATCGGCCATACCATCGCCGAGCAATACGATATATTTCATTGCCACCTCGAAAAGGAGCGCCGCAGGCGTAGCGCTGAAAGGTTTATCTGGGCTTATTCAGCCGCGGGGGTGATGTTGCCGGTGGAGTTTTTTCAGCCGTTCGCGGCTGACGTGGGTGTAAATCTGGGTCGTCGAGATATCCGCATGTCCGAGAAGGGTCTGGACGGCGCGCAAGTCCGCGCCATTTTCCAGCAAGTGGGTGGCAAAGGAATGACGCAGGGTATGCGGCGAGATCCTCTTCGAGATACCGGCCGCCCGGGCGCGGCGCCTAATAATCTTCCAGAAGCCCTGACGTGTCAACCCCCTGCCGCTGCGGTTGAGAAAGAGACAGGGACTTGGTACCGACTTCACCAAGGCCGGCCGGCCGTGCCGGAGATAATGGTCCAGTTCATCCATGGCGACTTCCCCCAGAGGGATAATCCGTTCCTTGTTCCCCTTGCCCAGGGTCGAAAGATATCCGGCATCCATCTGCAGATCGGTCTGGCGGAGAGACACCAGCTCACTGACGCGCAACCCGGTGGCATAGAGTATTTCCAGCATCGCCCGGTCGCGCAGTTCCAGGGGCGCGTTCCCGAGAGGCGCTGCCAGCAGTTGTTCAACCTCGCCAGGCGAGAGGGTGTGCGGAAGAGGATGCAGTGCCCGGGGTGCCTCAACCTGCAGGGTCGGGTTGCTGCGACAATATTGTTCGGCCAGCAGAAATTTGTGAAAACCGCGCAGTGCCACCAGGAGCCGGGCCCGGCTACGCGGTGCCAGCCCCTCTTCCTTGAGTCGCGTCAAAAAGCGCAGGATCAGCGCCGCCGATATGTCGTCGGGTTGACCAATCTTTTCCCCCTGAAGAAACTTGAGGTAGCGCACCAGATCGCGACCGTAGGCATCGAGAGTCCGCGGTGACAGGCCCTTTTCAACCGTCAGATAATGGAAAAAGAGGTCGAGATACTGATCCATAACTCTCCGGAAAATAATTACAAATCGGCGGCGAGGCTGGCCAGCAAACGGTTCCTGATTTCTTCGATCTTGTCCGGAGCGACCACTTTTTGCCCGAAAATATCCTGGACGTAAAAGGTATCGGCGACCTGATCGACCTTGGTCGAGATTTTCGACACACCGATGTAAAGACCGAGTTCCTTGAGGGTGCGGGTAATCTGATAGAGGAGTCCGACCTTATCGCTGGCGAAGACATCGATGACGGTATATTCATCCGACACCAGGTTATCGACGTCGACGCGATCGGCAAAGCGCGGTCGTGGCCTGGCGCTGACAAAACTCGGACGCTGCCGCCGGCGGACCAGTTCTTCGACCCGGATCCGGCCTTCGATGACGGCGGTCAGATCGAGCTCCATCTTCTGCCAACGTGCGGTATCCATGATGATTTCGCCGGCGGCGCTGCAAACATGAAGAATATCGAGGGCAACGCCATTGCCCATGGTATAGATCATCGCCCCCATGATGTTGACACCATTCGCCGCCATGACGCCGGCGATCTGGGAAAAGAGGCCGGGAACATCGAGGGTGGTGATGACCACCTCGCTATACACCGCCTCGGGATGGTGATTGACGTTAAAGACGAGAGTCTGGTCACCGCGTCCGATCACAACCTTGAGATGGGCGGCGATCTCCGCCGAGCGATGCGACAACAGGTAGCGGGTGTTCGCCTCCTTGAGCCAATCCTTGACCTCTTTCGCTCCGAACTCCTCCTCCAGCAACTGCACCACCTTGCGCTTGCGGTTGCGGACTTTTTCCGAAGCCTTTTCCCGCTGAAAATCGCCACGTTCAAGAACCGCGTGGGTTTTTTCGTAAAGTTCCTGCAACAGGCCGCCCTTCCATTCCGACCAGACATCGGGGCCGACCGCCTTGAGGTCGGCGAAGGTCAGCAGATAGAGCATCTTCAAGTTCTCGCTCATCTCCATGGTGCGCGCCACCTGCAGGATCAGTTTCTCGTCGTGCAGGTCGCGGCGCTGGGAGGTGTGAGCCATGACCAGATGCTGGCGGACGAGGAATTCGAGACGCTGGCTGTCCTCTTTGCCCAGTCCGAGACGCCGGGCCAAAGTCGGCATCATGTCCGCACCTTTGTTGCAATGGTCCTTCCCCTCGCCTTTGCCGACATCATGCAGCAGGACCGCCAGCAGCAGCAGTTCGCGTTTTTCGATGTCGTTGGCGACCTGGGTCAGGAGCGGTTTCTTCACGCGATAATCCCCGCGCCAGAGTTTGACGATCTCTTCGACGGCAAAGAGGGAATGCACATCGACGGTGTAAATGTGATAGGCGTCGTGCTGGACCTTGCAGTAGACGAGACCGAACTCCGGCAGGAACTGGTTGAGAAACTGCAGATGATGCATATCGCGCAACGTCTCCGTCACCCCATGGGGAGAGCGGAGAATTTCAAGGAATCCTTCACTCATGATTTTACTGCGCCGGACACGGTCGTTGATACGATGCAGATTTTCGCGAATTGCGCCTTTCAGCGGCACGCTGAGCTTGACGCCATGGCGTTGCGAGAGGACAAAGGCGCGCATCATCCGCGCCGGTTCGGTTTCAAAAAGGTCGCCACGGGCCAGGGAGAGCTCACCCCGAAAAATGAAAAAACCGTCCTCGACGCTGCGCCGGGTGAGATAACCGAGAATCTTGCGCGTCGGCTCATCCTGCTGCACCGAGCGGGAGATGAGGCTTGACGCCAGATGTTCGACTTTAGTGGCGTGGGAATAGTAATCCTGCATGAATTGCTCGACCGCCGGGGCGTCACTGCGATCCTGATAACCGAGGAAGGCGGCAATCTTTTCCTGGTTTTCAAAATTGATCTGATCATTCTTGCGTGTCGAGAGATAGTGCAGCTCGTTACGGATGCGCCAGAGATAATCGTAGGCCTCTTCAATGGCCTGGCCCTCGCGTTCGTTGAGAACGGCCTTGATAATCAGGTCGCGCAACGATCTGGCCTTGTACTTGACTTGGGCGACCCACATGCCGGTATGCAGGTCGCGCAACCCCCCTTCCCCTTCCTTGATATTCGGTTCGAGCAGATAGACCGACGATCCGTATTTTTGCAGGCGCCGCCGGTTCTCCTCGAGCTTTTCGCGAATAAAGGCCTTGCTGTTTTTCTCAAAGACCGGTTCCAGTACCGTCTTCTCAAAATCCCGATAAAGACCCTCTTCACCGACAAGATAACGGGAATCGATAAGGGCGGTGCGGGCGGTGATGTCCTTCTCGGCGATCTCAAGACAGTCCCTGCTGGTGCGGACACTGTAGCCGACCTCAAGACCGAGATCCCACAACAGGTAGAGGATCCGTTCGGAGATGCGCTCGGCCCCCTCCTTTTCTTTACCCTCATAGAGAAACATCAGGTCGATGTCCGAGCGGGGATTCAGCTCGCCGCGGCCATAACCGCCGATGGCGATGAGGGTACAGTTGGCGGTCTGTCGCGGGGCAAGGTCGGTACAGACACTGCGGTAGAGGTTGCGCACCAGTGTATCGGCCAGGGAGGTAAGACGACCCACCGTCAGGCGTCCGCTGGCGCCGTTGCGATGGGCCTCACGCAGAATCTGGTGATGATGGTCGAGAAAGGCCCGTGATGCCTTGAGCAGCAGCGGACGCTTCTGCTCATAGGAATGAGCAGATTCGGTCAGCAGTTCCCGGGAGAAGAATGTTTCATTCTTGGTCTGAGCTGCGTCTGTCATTTCCGGGCAATCAATTTGTGGGCGATGGCATAGTTACGTACCCCGCGCAGAATGGCATCGGCAGTCAGATCCTGATAACGGCGGTCGGTCAGGCGCGATTCTTCGACCTTGTTACTGATAAATGCCGATTCAACCAGAACCGAGGGCATGGTGGCCCCGAGGAGGACATAAAAGGGACCCTGGCGCACGCCGAGATCGCGAATCTGGGCAAAACTGCCGCCGAGACCGGCGATGAGGGAACGTTGAATCTCCCCGGCGAGCCGGCTCGATTCGTTGATCTTGGAATGAGCCATGAGGTCAAAGAGAATCAGTTCGAGATCGCCGACCTGTTTGAGGGAAGTGCCATTTTCTCGGGCCGCAACGGCCGCGGCCTGCTCATTTTTTGAAAAGTTGAGATAATAGGTTTCGATGCCGTGGGCGGCTTCGTTGGTGTTGGCGTTGGCATGCAGGGAGACGAAGAGGTCGGCGCCGGCTTCATTGGCAATGGCGGTGCGCTCTTCCAGGGGGAGATAGGTATCGTCCTTGCGCGTGTAAACGATTTCCCAGCCGAGGTCGTCTTCGATGCGCTTGCCGAGGGCTTTGGCCAGAGCGAGAACGACATGCTTCTCCATCAGGCCGGACGGTCCGATGGCTCCCGGGTCCTTGCCGCCATGACCGGGGTCGAGGACGATACGGCGTTTGGATCCTTCCTTCGGTGCCGCCGGGATATGGAGCTTGAGTTGCGGTTCGGTCGGCGCGGCTTCGACCAGTTGCGCGATATGATCGCTAGTTTCCGCAGGTTTCTCCGGACTTCCTTGCGGTTCCGCCGCCTTGTTGTTATCCCCGGTGATGTCGATGATGATGCGATAGGGATCTTCCAGAGGAAAGACTTTGTACTTTTTGTAACTCTGCAGATCGAGAACGACGCGGACCTGCCCCGCTTCGGGACGGCCGGTACGAATCTGCCGCAGCAAGCCGTCGGCCACCGTCTGTGTCTCGGCCACCGTCGCTTCGGGGGTGGCGCCAGGCAGATCGATAACGAGACGCGGGCCGCCCCCCCCCTTATCGTCAGCCGGCAGCAAACACGTTTTATAGACCCCTTTGCGGGAGAGGGTGAGAACGACCCGGGTATATCCCTGATTCGACCAGAAACGTATCGCCTGCAACGTAATTGTGCCTTCACTGCTGCCCGACCCTGTCTTGCCCTGCTCGGCGCAAGAATTGAGGGGGCTGTAGCCCTTCAACGCCGAGAGCCGCGCACGCGCATTCTCAACCTGCGCAGCGGCGGGATAACGATCGACAATATGCGAGTAGCGCAGATAGGCCTGATGAAAATCGGCGAGGGGACGTTCGAGGAGTTGCCCGGCGAGAAGGAGGGCTTCTGCCGCCTGGGGACTCCCGGCATAACTCTCCGCCGTATCGTCGCAGGCAATGACCGCTTGCCGAGCATCGTTCTTGCGGCGGGAAACGAAGTACAGACCGTGATAGCTGCGGGCGGCCAAAAGAGAGGTCGCGGCGGCGCGGGCATCTTGGGGATAGGTGCGGACAACGTTCTCCAGGCGCTGGATCACACCCTGCCATTGGTCGCGCCGGAGTTGCAGCTTTGGCGAAGCCTGCAACTTTGCATAGGCTTGCTGCGCCCGCGGATAATCCTGGTCGGCGTTGCCGGCTCCGGCATCGGTCGCGCACAGCAGCAGCAAACAGGTGATGAGGATGCGTCGAAGTTTCGCTGTCATGTCAGTTTCTTGAGGCGATCGACAAAGTTCAGGGCTTCCAGCGGTGTCATCACCGTCGGATCGCACTGCGCCAGTTCCTGTCTTAGATGGTCGGCCGGGGCTTCAAAAAGACCGAGTTGCGGCGACAATGGTTGGCTCACGTTTTTACGCCCCCGGGCCAGACGCGGCGCGCCTTCACCCTCGAATTCCCCCGACTCGAGATTGCGTAAAACCTCCCGCGCCCGTTCAATCACCAGGGTTGGCAGTCCGGCCAGACGGGCGACCTGGATGCCATAGGAATGGCTCGCCGGTCCTGTGACAATCTTGCGCAGGAAGATGATCTGCTCGTTCCACTCCTTGACCGCGATATTGAAGTTCTTCACCCGCGGCCGGGTCAGGGCGAGATCGGTCAATTCATGATAGTGGGTGGCAAAGAGGGTGCGGGCGGCCACACCGCTCTGGTCATGCAAATATTCGGCCACGGACCAGGCGATGCTGATACCGTCGAAGGTCGAGGTGCCGCGCCCGATCTCATCGAGGACGATGAGACTGCGCGGCGTCGCGTGATGGAGGATATTCGCGGTCTCGGTCATCTCGACCATGAAGGTCGACTGGCCGCGGGCGAGGTTGTCGCTGGCGCCGACCCGGGTGAAGATACGATCGACCACACCGATGCGCGCCGAGCGGGCCGGGACCAGGCTCCCCATCTGGGCCATCAGGGTGATGAGGGCGACCTGGCGCATGAAAGTCGATTTTCCCGCCATGTTCGGCCCGGTGATGATGAGAATCTGGTTCTCCTCCAGGTCGAGGTGGACATCGTTGGGGACAAAACGCTCGGCCAGGGTCATGGTCTCGACCACCGGATGGCGCCCGTCGACGATCTGCAACTCGCCCGACTCGTCGATCTCGGGGAGGACATAGTTCCCTTCATGGGCCGCTTCGGCCAGGGCGAGGAAGACATCGATGGTGGCCAGGGCGGCGGCCGTCGCCTGGATGCGCTGCCCCTCGGCGGCGACCTTGAGGCGCACTTGCTGGAAGAGGACATATTCGAGTTCGACGAGCTTCTCCTCGGCGCCAAGGACCTTCTCTTCGTAAGCCTGCAAAGCCGGGGTGACGTAACGTTCGGCGTTGGCCAGGGTCTGCTTGCGCTGATAGTCATCCGGCACGCGGTTGAGCTGACTCTTGCTTATTTCGATATAGTAACCGAAAACGCGGTTGAAGCGCACTTTCAGGGTCGAGATGCCGGTCCGCTCCTTTTCCTCCAGCTCGAGTCGGGCGATCCATCCCTTCCCTTCCCGGCTGATCAGGCGCAATTCGTCGAGATCCGCATCATAACCGTCACGAATCAGTCCCCCTTCGCGCAGGATGAAGGGGGGATCAGCGACAATGGCCGTCGCTATGAGCTCACGCAAGTCGTCGAGAAGGTCAAGCTCCCGGCGCACGGTCGCGGTGAAGCCGGCTTCGAGGCTGGCCAGGGCATCATGCAAAGCCGGGAGCCGTTCCAGGGAATGGCCCAGGGCGACGAGATCCTTGGCATTGGCCGAAGCCATGGCAATCTTGCCGTTGAGACGTTCGAGATCATAGACGCCGTCAAGAGCCAGGCGCAAATCCTGGCGCACCAGCGATTGGCGCACCAGCTCGGCCACGGCTCCCTGCCGTTCCTTGATGCGGGCAACGTCGACGAGGGGCTGGCCGAGCCAGCGCCGCAGCAGCCGCCCGCCCATGGCGGTGAGGGTGCGGTCGAGGACGCCGAGGAGGGAACCGCGCTTGGCGCCATCGGCGACGGTCGCGGTCAGTTCGAGGTTGCGCCGGGTCGCTTCGTCAAGGACCATGTAGTCGTTGCCGGCATAGGTGCGCAAGGCGCGGATATGGTCGAGATTCCCCTTTTGCGTCTGCTGGAGATAATGCAGGATCGCGCCGGCGGCGGCCACGGCCGCCGGCCGGCCGGCGCAGCCGAAACCATCGAGGGTGCCGACATGAAAAAAATCCCGCAGCAGGGTGGCGCCGCGATCGTCGGCAAAGACCCAGTCCGGCAGGGCGTTAAGGGTGCGTCCGTGGCTGATGAGGGCGAGGGCCCGGCGCTGGCGCTCACCCTCGGCACCATCGGCCAGGAGGAGCTCGCGGGGATTGAGGGAGGCGATTTCAGCGACGGCGCCGTCGAGATCGCCAGTTTCGGTCGCCCGAAACTCGCCGGTGGTGATATCGAGGAGCGCGACGCCGCAACGCCCTTGCGGCGTGCTGACCAGAGCGGCGAGATAGTTGTTTTCCTTCGGCTGGAGAATGTCGGTATCGATGACCAGTCCCGGCGTCACCACCCGCACGACCTCGCGCTTGACGATCCCCTTGGCGGCCCGCGGGTCTTCAACCTGCTCGCAGATGGCGACTTTATAGCCTTGGGCGACGAGACGATTGATATAGGGTTGGCAGCTGTGATAGGGAATCCCGCAGAGGGGAACCCCGTCGGCCGCCCCCTTGTTGCGCGAAGTCAGAGTGATATCGAGAAGACGCGACGCGATAACGGCATCTTCCAGAAACATCTCGTAAAAATCACCAAGACGAAAAAAGAGGATGGCATCCGGATAATCGGCCTTGATCTCCAGATATTGGCGCATCATCGGGGTAACGGTCGACATGGGGCGGAGAGATCCTCGCAGCTAAAAGAGATCGGTGATGTTAACAAACGGGTCGGCACAAGTAAATCCTCTTTGCACCGAGGGGAAAGACTTGACCGGGGGGTGAGGTAGTGTTAAGAAAGTCCGCACTTCATTTAGGGGAAATCATGACTCTGCCGCCGCCGCTGGACGACATCAACGCCCCCTCTTTTGCCGAGGATTTTTTCAATATAGCCACTCTCGACGACGAGATCCGCGTCGATGGCCTCTGCGGCCGCCTGCTGCAGACTTTTTGCCGTGACCTTGTGGCCGCGGGCGAAGAACCGTTGCGCGCCGGCCAACTTGCCCGCGGGGCTGACTACTTTCTGCGCGAATTCATCATCGCCGACCGCCACGACAACCTCTTTCACCTCGATCCCCTGCGTGTGCGGCAATTTGCCGGACATTGGTACATCATTCGCAATCTTGAGCCCAATGCCGCCGAGTTGCGGGAGTTGCTCAGCGGAGTCGAAGCGTTTTATCGCTATTGTGCCGAACACGACAAGGTGCCCCGGCATATTGCCGACGCCATCGCCATCGCCTGTCACCATCTCGATTACTATGCCGAGCGCATCGAAGCCTTCTGGGCCATTGTCGACGACGGCTTTGCCGCCTGGCAGAACGGCTGTCCCCTGCAATCCCCGAACATTTACCATTAAAAGAAGATTTTTTATGGATCGCTCCCGCCGCAAGATGTTCGCCGCCAGCGTTTCCGTCGTCACCGCCGTCTCCCTGGCGCTGCTCAAGCTGGGGGTCGGTCTTTTCACCGGCTCCCTGGCGGTACTCGCCTCGGCCGTCGATTCCCTCCTCGACATCCTCATGTCGGGAGTCAACTTCTTCGCCATCCGCCAGGCCGAACAACCGGCCGACGAAAGTCACCCCTTCGGTCACGGTAAATATGAAACCCTGGCGACGATCATCCAGGCCCTGGTCATCTCGGCGTCGGGAGGCTGGATCATCTTCGAGTCGGTGCGGCGCCTGCAAAGCGGCGTTGTCATCAACCAGATCGGCGGCGGCATTGCCGTTCTTGCCTTCAGTGCGCTCGTCTCCTGGTTTATCACCCGCTATCTCCGTCGGGTCGGCACCGAGGTCGACTCCTCGGCCCTGCAGGCCGACTCCCTGCACTTCGCCATGGATGTCTATACCAACCTGGCGCTGATGCTCGGGCTGCTGCTGCTGAACTGGTTCGATGCCCCCTGGCTTGACCCGGCCCTGTCCCTGCTGGTGGGATGTTACATTCTTTATGAAGCGCTCAAGCTGATCCGGCGCGGCCTCGGCGATGTTCTCGACGAGGAGTTGCCGGCGCAGGTGCGGGAACAGATTCTCGGTCTCATCGATCTGCACAAGGGGGATCTCCTCGACGTCCACAACCTGCGCACCCGCCGCGCCGGCTCGCAGAAGATCATGGATTTCCACCTCACCGTCTGCAAACACCTCTCCGTCGAACAGGCCCATACCCTCGCCGATCATCTCGAACAGCGGATTCAGCAGGAGATTGCCGGCGCCGACGTGACCATTCATATCGAACCGTGTCTGCGCACCGACTGCCCCGGCCGCGAAGCCTGCCAGGCCGACGCGTCCCGTCATCAACGCTCCTAGTTTCATCCCGTTCGCCCCAACAAAACGCCCCGCCGCGAGATCTCGCGGCGGGGCGTTTTGTTGGGGTTCAGCCACCGCGTTCAACGGCCGAGAAAGATACCGAGGGACTCGGCGGTACGAACCAGTTCGCCGGCGGGATCGACACGATTGAGGGCATCGATGGCTTCGGCCAGCGGGACGGCGACGACGGCGCGGCCACGCAGGGAGACCATGTGGTCGAATTGCCCCTGCTCGATGAGTTCTACGGCGCGCACGCCGAAGCGGGAACCGAGAATGCGATCGAAGGGACAGGGACTCCCGCCCCTCTGGACATGCCCCAGAACGACGACCCGGCTTTCCATGTCGGCAAGGCATGCTTCCAGCTTTGCAGCGACAAAGCGGCCGATGCCGCCCAAGCGTTCGACGCCGCGGTTATCCTCGGCCGTGGCCTGCACGATCTTGCCACCGCTACCGGGAAACGCCCCTTCGGCAACAACGACAATGGAAAAACGGCTGCCGTGGTCGGTGCGCCGCTGGATCGCCTGACAGACCAGATTCAGATCAAAGGGGATTTCGGGGATGAGAATGACATCGGCCGAACCGGCAATCCCCGATTCGAGGGCGATCCAGCCGGCATCGCGTCCCATGACTTCGACAACGATGACACGGTGGTGGCTTTCCGCGGTGGTGTGGAGGCGATCCAGGGCTTCGGTCACGGTTTCGACCGCGGTACTGTAACCGAAGGTGACATCGGTGGCGCGCAGGTCGTTGTCGATCGTCTTGGGGACGGCAACGACCGGAATACCGAGTTCATTGAGGCGGCGGGCAATCTTGAGGGTACCGTCGCCGCCGACCGCCACGAGGGCCTCGGCGCCGATACGTCGGAAGTTGGCAAGCACCTGGTCGCTGACGTCGATCAGCTTGGTCTTGCCCCCCTCCTGCACCGGATAGGCCAGAGGGTTGCCGCGATTGCTGGTACCGAGGATGGTCCCCCCGCGCGGCAGGATGCCCCGGACCGACTCGATGGTCAGCGGTCGCAGGCGCGGCGTACCAACCAGCCCGTCAAAACCGTCTTCGATGCCGAGAACCTGCCAGTTGCGTTTCAGGGTAGCGGCGCGGACGACCCCGCGAATGACCGCATTCAGCCCCGGGCAGTCGCCGCCGCCGGTCAGGATGGCAATGCATTTGCTCATGATCAGGCCTCCTCGGGTGAAGACTCGTATTTGCGGCGAACGTGTTCAACGATCCCCTGGCGCCGAAGAAAAGTTTGGGGCTCGCTTTCGGCTTGGGCCAGGATTGTCTGCAGATAGATTTTCTGCCGTTTGATCGATTCCTGATACGGGTTGATATCGAGGTCGGCGCTGTGGCGGAAGTGCGACCGCATACAGCGATCGCAAAGTTCGGCGCTACCGGCCAGACGACGATCGATCATGGCATAGAAATCGACCGTCTTGCGCAGGATATCGGCTTCGCTGACATAGGCGACGATACCGGCTTCCTGAAATTCGTAGAAAAGCAAAAGCAGTCGCTCCAGATAGGCCCGGTCGGCCATCTGGGCGGTCAGGTCGGCGGTGTCGAGAAGTCTCCCGAGAAGTTCCATGGAAGGGCGCGGATAGGGAATATCCTCATAGTTTTGCGCCAGATCGGTGCCGTTGATCAGGGCCTCGACGGCATCGAGTTCGGCAGGACTGTAACCATTATTGCCGCGCAGGCCCCGGAAGAGACGGATGCCGCGGGCAATATGCTGCAAAGTATATTTCGCCCCGGTGCCGACACTGTCCCCTTCTTCCTGCAAATAGCCGGAGTCATGGTAGATCGCGGCACTTAAGGTCAGGCTGATATCGCGCTGGGGGAGCATAATCCCTTCGAGAATGGCGCCATGGATGAAGCGGGCGGAAGCGAGGCAGGTGTGCATGGCGTGGGAGAAGTTGTGGTAATCAGTATTGCAGGCGCGATAGCCGGGGAACTCCCCCTTGTAGAGTCGGTCGGCGACGCGATAATCCGCAGTGAAGTTTTCTGTCGCAAAATCCGGGGAGATTCGCTGGAGAATGGCGAGGATTTCCTTGAGAACCGACTCCGGCTCCTCAAAGCGGATGTAATTATAGATCTGTTGACTATCCATGGCCGAACTCCCGGAGAAGAGACCTGCTACCTTGCCGCAACTTCATAACAGAGACGCGACCGCATAACTGGCCCATAAGAGCGCCGCGACAGCCTCAGCACCCAACTTACCGATAAACCTGAAAATGCCGCAGCAGCAATGCATAGGTTTCATCAAGATGTTGCGGAATCACTCGGACCTCGTCGAATACCGGCATGAAGTTGGTGTCGCCGACCCAGCGTGGCACCAGGTGCAGATGGAGATGGTCCTCAACCCCGGCACCGGCGGCCCGTCCGAGATTCATGCCGAGATTGAAACCCTGGGGCTGCATGGCTTCGCGCAAGACTTTTTGCGCGAGGACGGAAAAGCGATGCATCTCGACAACTTCTTCGGCGGTGAGGAGTGCCAGATCAGCCGTATGCCGAAAGGGTGCGATCATGAGATGACCGTTGGTATAGGGATAGCGGTTCATCATCACGACGGCATGGTCGCCGCGAAAGAGGACCTGACGAGCCCGATCTTCGGCCGCCGACTCCCGGAGACAGAAGATGCAGTCGCGCGGGGTGGCTGCCTCATCCCCGTTGATATAGGACATGCGCCACGGCGCCCAAAGCTGTTTCATCGGTGTTGGTCTCCCTGAGTCGGACCGGGGATGCGAATGATGCGCCCCCTGATATGAGCGCCTATCTCGAGCAGGCCGACGGAATGGAACGGCGAAGCGCGCCGGTCCGTGGGACTCCCGGGATTAAAGAGGAGCAGATTACCTCTGCGTTCACACAGTGGTTGATGACTGTGGCCAAAAACCAGGCAATCGAGCGCATCATCGGCAAACTCCCCCAGCACTCGATCGACGATGCCCGCCGGAGCGCCCCAGCCATGAACCAGACCGATGCGGAAATCGCCGACTTCGATGATCCTTTTGTGGGGCAATTCCGGAAGGTCCGGATCGAGATTGCCCCTGACCGCAAGGACGTTTCGGGGGGCCAAATGCAAGAGGATATCGGGATCGACGATGTCGCCGGCATGAAGTATGGTGGCAACACCCTGAAAATGCTTTTCGACAACGGCACACAACCACGCACCGCCGTACGACATGGAGGCGATATGGGTATCGGAGAGTACACCAACGCGGGTCATCTTCATGGGGGCCAAAAACGAATTTAACGAGTGTTAACGTAGTTTTTTACTCTTCGTCGACAACCGTGTCAATTATAATGCGCTGCGGTCGCGGTTATCAAATGATAGGCTGGGTCCAAGGCCGGTGCAAGCTTCTCCTTGACGCCCCGATAATAAACGCTATCGTCTTACACTCCATGCGTGTCGTTACGAATCCGGTCGGACAAACACAGTTTTTGCCATGGCTAAACCGAGATTCCGCTTGACAATTTCCGCCAGCAAACGCTAAGGTAATATTTAGTTTTGATAAAATTTATAAAAACGTTACATTGTTGCTTCCGTAGCTAAAAGTCCGCGATAGGCCGAAGGCGCACGTTGCGCAATCGGGGTCTCTCAAGAAATTTTTAACAATAATTAAAACCTCAGGAGGCTGTTTTCATGTCCAAACGTCAGGATGCCCTCGACTATCACAGCATGGGACGCAAGGGAAAAATCGAAGTTGTTTCGACCAAACCGTGTGCGACCAGTCGCGATCTCGCCCTCGCCTACAGTCCCGGAGTGGCCGAGCCTTGCCTTGAAATCGAGAAGAACCCCAATGATGCCTATAAATACACCGCCAAGGGCAACCTGGTTGCGGTTGTTTCCAATGGTACCGCCGTGCTTGGACTTGGCGACATCGGCGCCCTGGCGGGGAAACCGGTCATGGAGGGCAAAGGGATCTTGTTCAAACGGTTCGCCGACATCGACGTCTTCGATATCGAACTCGACACCAAAAATTCCGACGAGATTATCCGTACCGTCAAGATTCTCGAACCGACCTTTGGTGGCATCAACCTGGAGGACATCAAGGGCCCCGAGTGTTTCTACATCGAGGAAGAGCTCAAGAAGATCATGAACATCCCGGTCTTCCATGACGACCAGCACGGCACCGCGATCATCGCCAACGCCGGGCTGATCAACGCCCTGGAAATTGCCGGTAAAAAGATCGATCAGGTCAAAATCGTCGTCAACGGTGCCGGTGCCGCCGGCATCGCCTGCGCCAACATGGCCCTGGTCCTCGGCGCCGACCCCAAGAAGATGATCGTCTGCGACACCAAGGGGGTCATCTACAAGGGGCGGGTTGAAGGAATGAACGAATACAAATCGCGCCTGGCGACGGAACTCCCCGCTCGCACCCTCGACGACGCCATGGTCGGTGCCGACGTCTTCTTCGGCGTCTCCTCCAAGGGGGCGTTGACCCAGGCGATGGTCAAGAGCATGGCCCAGGATCCCATCGTCTTCGCCATGGCCAACCCCGATCCCGAGATTACACCGCCCGAAGCCCAGGCCATGCGCGACGACGTCATCATCGGCACCGGCCGCAGCGATTACAACAATCAGGTCAACAACGTCCTCTGCTTCCCCTTCCTCTTTCGCGGCGCCCTCGACACCCATGCCAGCGCCATCAACGACGAGATGAAGATGGCAGCCTGCCTGGCCCTGGCCAAGCTGGCCAAAATGGATGTTCCCGACTCGGTGCGCCTAGCCTACGGCAACGTCGAGATCAAGTTCGGCCGCGACTACCTCATCCCCAAGCCCTTCGACCCGCGCGTCCTCCTGCACGTCGCCCCCGCCGTCGCCAAGGCGGCCATGGACAGCGGCGTGGCGCGACGTCCCATCGAGGACATGAACAAATACCTCGAATCCCTGGAGGCCCTGCAGGGGCGCGCCAAGGAGATCATGCGCGTCCTCATCAACAAAGCCAAAGCCAGCCCGAAGCGCGTCGTTTTCCCCGAGGGCGAAGAAGAAAAGATTCTCCGTGCCGCCCAGATTCTCGTCGACGAGGGGATTGCCATTCCCATTCTTCTCGGGGATGAGTCTGAAATCCGCACCAAGATGCACGAACTCGGTGTCGATCTCGGCAACGTCCAGATCATTGACCCGTCCAAGAGCGAAAAAACCGCCTTTTATTCCGAGGAATTGTTCAAGCTGCGCCAGCGCAAGGGGGTGACCCAGTCCGAAGCCAGACGCCTGGTCCGGCGCAACCGCAACTACTATGGTTCGATGATGGTGCAGCACGGCGATGCCGACACCCTCCTCTCCGGCCTCAACAGCCACTACCCGGACACCATCCGCCCGGCCCTCGAAGTCATCGGCAAACAGGAAGGCCTCTCCCGGGTCCATGGCCTCTACATGATGGTCTTCAAAAAGGATGTCGTCTTCTGCGCCGACACCACCGTGACCATCGAACCGACGGCCGAGGAGTTGGCGGAAACCGCCATCCTGACCGCGAAAAAAGCGCGCCACTTCGACGTCGAGCCGCGCATCGCCATGCTCTCCTTTTCCAACTTCGGCAGCGCCGAGCATCCCCTGACCCTCAAGGTCAAGCGTGCCACAGCCCTGGTCAAGCAGTGGGCCCCGGACCTGGTCGTCGATGGCGAGATGCAGGCCAACGTCGCCCTCGACCCCGAAATCACCGCCCGCCAATTTCCCTTTTCCCAGCTCAAAGGCGACGCCAATGTCCTCATCTTCCCCGACCTGCAATCGGGCAACATCTCTTACAAGCTCCTCAACAAACTCGGCGGGGCCGAACAGGTCGGACCGATCCTCATGGGGATGAAAAAGCCGGTCCATGTCCTGCAGCGCGGCGACAGCGTCGCCGAAATCGTCAATATGGCCGCCGTCGCCGTGGTCGATGCCCAGGAGATGTCGGGAGAGTAATCAGTCCAGCTTCAGTTCGACGGTAACGATGAAGGGGAGCGACTAATCGCTCCCCTTCACTTTTGGTTCAGTACTGCTGGGCAAGAAGAAGCCGCCGCTTTCGCTTGGTAAACTTTTCGCTCATCGAACCACCGCCTGCTGCTGATAAAGATACTTCTGAAATCCGGCAAAGACCCTGCCGATCGCGTCCGGTTGCCCCAGGTCGGCGACTGCATCGGCAAGGGAGTCATTCAGCATGGTATTTGACGCCGCAGCAGCGGGGTCTCTCACCCCGCCTTCATCCCCGCACCTTGCCCTCATCCCGCCGATAAAAGACCACCCCGACCCGCTCGATATGCTCCCGCAACTTCGCATGATCAAGCTGGTCAAAAATCGAGAGGTCAACCTGATAGGGAATCGGCGATTCATCAAGTCTGGCGGCAATTTCGCCAAGAGTGCGGAGGTCGAGATTCTCTCCGAAAAGGGTCAGATCTATATCGGACCCCGGTTTGTCATTCCCTTTAGCACGCGAACCGTACAGGATCGCTCTTTCCACTGCGGGAAAATCGGCGAGAATCTGCCGAACGATGGTTACGGTTTTGTCTGGAAGCCCGAATTCAAACATGGTCAGATCTCGTGCTCAAAGCGTTCCCGCAGCGCCAGAAACGCCGGATAAAAACTCTCACGGATTGCTGTTGCGAGGCTGACGGCCACATCATGGTTATAGGTATGACTGGAGAGGTTGCGCTTTTCGATCATATCCATCCAGGCCTCGCCATCACTGATCAGTCCTCTCCTGAAGGCTTCACGCACCGTGCTTCTGGAACCGACGAGCCCTTGGATACCCTCCAGCTCCAGATAATCCTTCAGGACATTCCAGGCAAGTTCATGGGTGAACTCAAACCCCTGGATCAACCCTTGCTGTTCAAGGTCGGAAAGCGGACGCCGATCCATAAGTTGCACGGCGAGAGTCAGTTGATGCAGTGCGCGCTGGTAGTTGTCAAAGCGTTGTTTCCAGCGAATATCCTCTGACATTGGTTATGCTCCTTTGCTCGAACTTGGGGCTTCTGGCAGTTGAATAGGTTTAAAAATGCGGATAAATGCGGATAAATTTAGCATGTTAGCCGGAAAAAACCCTCACAAATTGTGCGGCCGGGCATCCTCTGGCTCCATTAAATGGAGTCTTTTGACATTGAGCATCAGACGAACGGGCACGCAACGGACACGAATTTGCAATTGGCTCCAACAAACACAAAGGCCACCTCCGAAGAAGTGGCCTTTGTGTTTGTTTTCGTTGGTCGGGGCGAAGTGATTCGAACACTCGACCCCCAGCACCCCATGCTGGTGCGCTACCAGGCTGCGCTACGCCCCGTCAATCAACGAGGGGGGATTATCTGGGATTCGACCCCAAATGTCAAGGAATTATTTGCCCGCAGTGGGATCCGGCGAAAAAGATATTTCTCTTGCAAATACAGCTAGTTAAAGTCTTAACCCTGACGCCTGTCGATGACCCTCTGGGCCTTCCCCTCATGCCGTGGAATTGTCCCCGGTTCGACCAGCTTGACACTGATGCCGACACCGATAACCGACTCGACCTTCTTCTGCACCTGCTCAAGGAACGCGCGCTGCCGTTTCATCTCGTCGAAGAAGATGCTTTCGGTCACCTCGATCTGCACTTCGAGAGTGTCGAGGGACCCGTGACGATCAATGACGAGTTGATAGTGCGGCTGGCAGCCTTCGATGGCGACCAGCACCTCCTCGATCTGCGAGGGGAAGACATTGACCCCACGGATGATGAGCATGTCGTCGCTGCGCCCCCTGGTCTTCTGCATGCGCACATGGGTACGTCCGCAGGCGCAAGGAGAATAGTCGAGACGGGTGATGTCGCGGGTGCGGTAGCGAAGCATCGGGAAGGCTTCCTTGTTCAGCGTCGTCAGCACCAGTTCGCCGGTACTCCCCGGTGGCAACACCGCCCCGCTGTCGGGGTCGATGATCTCGGGATAGAAGGCATCCTCGAAGATGTGCATGCCGCATTTGAACTGGCACTCACCGGCAACCCCGGGGCCGATGATCTCGGAAAGGCCGTAGTTGTCGGTAGCGGAGAGGCCGAGACGCTGCTCGATCTCGCGGCGCATCGCCTCACTCCAGGGCTCGCCGCCGAAGAGACCGACCTTGAGGGAGAGGCTCTTGGGGTCGATGCCCATCTTCTCCATGCGGTCGGCCAGGGTGATGGCGTAACTCGGCGTACCGACCAGGGCGGTGGTCTTGTAGTCCTGCATGATCATGATCTGCTTCTCGCTATTGCCTCCCCCCATGGGGATGACCGAGGCGCCGATAGTTTCGGCCCCGTAATGCAGACCGAAGGCGCCGGTGAAGAGGCCATAACCGAAGGTGATCTGCACCACGTCGTCGTGAGTCACGCCGGCGGCGGTGAGAAAGCGCGCCACCAGGTTCGACCACATCTTGATGTCGTTCTTGGTGTAGCCGACGACTGTCGGCTTGCCGGTGGTCCCGGAGGAGGAGTGGATGCGCACGACTTCCCGCAAGGGGACGGCGAACATCCCGTAGGGATAGTTGAGGCGCAAATCCTCCTTGGTGGTAAAGGGGAGGTGCTGCAAGGCGGCGAGGGAGCCGAGGGCCTCGGGGTCGATGCCGAGGGCGTTGAATTTGTTGCGATAGCAGGTGACGTTCTTGTAGACGCGGTTGACCGTCGCCTGCAGACGCTCCAGCTGCAGCTGCTCGATCTCGGGGCGCGGCATGCACTCGTGGGTGCGATCCCAGATTTCCATAGCGTTATCTCTCCCAGATTTCCTTCTTGTCCTTGCCGAGATAGGCGCGCTGCACCTCGGGATTCTCCAGGAGTTCGGCCGCCACCCCTTCGAGAATAACCTTGCCGGTCTCCAGCACGTAGCCGCGGTTGGCGAGTTTGAGGGCGGCCTTGGCGTTCTGCTCGACCAGCAGCACCGTCACCCCCTTATCCCGGCTCAAGGCGGCGATGACGCCGAAGATCTCCTGCACCACCAGGGGAGCCAGACCCATGGAGGGCTCGTCGAGGAGGAGGACGGTCGGTTTGGCCATCAGCGCCCGGCCGATGGCGAGCATCTGCTGCTCGCCGCCGGAGAGGGTGCCGGCCAATTGCTTGCGCCGCTCGCGCAAACGGGGGAAGAGGGTGTACATCTCTTCCAGGTCCGCACGGATCGCCTTGCGCGGTTCCCGCCGGCGAAAGCGCAAATAGGCGCCGAGTTCGAGGTTGTCCTCCACCGTCAGCGGTTTGAAGACCTGACGCCCTTCCGGCACCTGCGAGATCCCGAGTTCGACGATCCGTTCCGGTTCGCACTGCTGGATCGGCTCCCCGGCGAAGCGGATGTCGCCGTCGCGGGCCGGGGTCACCGCCGAAACGGTATTGAGCAGGGTGGTCTTCCCCGCCCCGTTGGCGCCGATGAGGGTGACGATCTCCCCCGGCAGAAGATGAAGGGAGACATTCTTCAACGCATGAACCGCGCCGTACCAGGTATTGACGTTTTTGAGTTTGAGCAGTTCCATCCCCTACCCTTCCCCGAGATAGGCGGCAATGACTGCTCGGTTTTCCTGGATCTGGCGCGGGGTTCCCTCGGCGAGTTTCTGCCCCAGGTTGAGGACGATGATGCGGTCGCAGACATCCATGACCAGTTCCATGTCGTGCTCGACCAAGAGGACGGTGACCCCGTCCTGGCGGATGCGGCGGATCAGTTCGCCGAGTTGCCAGGTTTCGCGGCTGTTGAGGCCGGCGGCCGGCTCGTCCATGGAGAGCAATTGCGGCTCCAGGGCGAGGGCGCGGGCGATCTCGAGGAGGCGCCCCTGGCCGAAAGGGAGGCTGGCGGCGGATTGGTCGGCCAGATCAGGGATGCCGACATAGTCGAGAAGCTCTCGGGCACGACTGCGGATCTTCTTCTCCTCACGACGCTGCCAGGGGAGACGCAGGGCACAAGCGAGAAGGCCGCTCGTGCTCTTGGTATGCAACCCGACCATGACATTCTCCAGCACCGTCATCTGACCGAAGAGCTCGATGTTCTGAAAGGTGCGCACCAGCCCGTGGCGGGCGAGGCGCTCCGGCGGCAGACCGCTGACGTCAAGATCGCCGAAGACGATGGAACCGGCGGTACGCTGGTAGATGCCGCTGACGATATTGAAAAGAGTGGTCTTGCCCGCACCATTAGGACCGATCACCCCGGTGATCTCCCCCCGTTGGGCAGTGAAACTGACCCGGTCGAGGGCGACAAGACCCCCAAAGACACAGGTGATATCGCGCACCTCAAGCATTGTTGCCCCCGCGTCCCGGCCACAGCCGTTTGAGCTGGGAGAGCAGCAAGCCGCCCCCTTGCACCAGCCCGCCAGGGAGGAACATGGTCATGGCGACGAGAAGAAATCCGTAGACGACAATGTCGTAATCCTGAAAAGTGCGCAACATCTCCGGAAGCAGGGTCAGGAGGGCGGCGCCGAGACAGGAGCCGTAAATGCTGCCAAGACCGCCGATGATGACCATGGTCAAGAGCTCGATGGAGAAATGAAAACCGAAGGAGGCGGGGGAGATGAAGGTCACGGTGTGGGCGTAAAGGCTGCCGGCGATGCAGGAGATCACGGCCGAGCAGGTAAAGATCTGCACCTTGAGGAGACGGGCATTGACCCCGAGGACCCGCGCCGCGACCTCGGAGTCGTGGATCGCCCGCAGGGCCCGGCCGATGCGCGAGTGCACCAGGTTGATGGCGAGAAGGACCACCGTCAGCACCACCGCCCAGATCAGATAAAAGTTCTTCAGGTCGCTGTCGAAGGTCATCCCTGCGGCAGTGAGATTGGGGATACCGGGGAGTCCCGAGGGGCCGCCGGTGATATCGACATATTCATTGAAGACGATAAAAACGATGATGCCGAAGCCCAACGTCGCCATCGCCAGATAGTGCCCCTTGAGTTTGAGGATGGGGAAACCGATGGCGAAGGCGAGGACACCCACCGTCAAGGCCGCGGCCACCAGCGCCAGCCAGGGATTCCAGCCGTAGCTGGCGGTGAGAACGCCGGAGCCGTAGGCCCCGAGACCGTAGAAGGCCGCCTGCCCGAGGGAGATCTGCCCGGCAAAACCGAGGAGGAGGTTGAGGCCGACCGCCAGCAGGGTATTGATGCCGACAAAGACCAGGACATTGAGGAGATAGCCGCCGTTGACGCAGAGCGGCGCCAGTAGAACGATGAGGGCATACAAGGCGAATTTGAACCATTCCCGGCGCATCGGCATATTCCCTAGACCCGTTCGCTCTCGCCGCGGGAGAAGAGCCCCTGCGGCCGCAAGAAGAGGATGAGCAGGAGAATGATGAAGGCAATGGCGTCTTTGTAACCGGAAGAGATCAAGCCGGCGCCGAGGGATTCGAGGATGCCGAGGAGGATGCCGCCGAGAACGGTGCCGATGCCGCTGCTCATGCCGCCGATGATGGCGGCACAGAAGCCCTTGAGGCCGAGCATGATGCCGACGTCGTAGGAGGTCATGGTCAAGGGGGCGATGATGATCCCGGCGAGGGCGCCGATGGCGGCGCTGATGAAGAAGGAGAAGAGGACCATGCGACGCACGTCGATGCCGACCAGGCCGGCGGCACGACGATTGACGGCGCAGGCGCGCAGGGCCTTGCCGGTGATGGTGTACTGGAAGAAGAGCTTGGTGGCGGTGATGAGCAGAATGGT
>MGTO01000028.1 GCA_001799485.1 Desulfuromonadales bacterium GWC2_61_20
AACTTCATTTTTCACTTCATTTTTCACCACAACAGGCGGCAATGATTTGTCGGACTTCTTCATCGGACATTTCAGGCAAATTATATGTTCCGGTGGAATCTCGTCCGGTATCGGTTATTCCGGGGAATCGGCTCTCCAGATCACGCAGGTCTTGAGATTGTCGCTTTACGGTCAACAGCAAACGACGATTTTCCTCTTCCAGATCATGCTTCTCCACGGCCAGGCGGAGTGCAATGATCAAATCGTGATCGACCCATGGCTTGGTAAAAAAACGATATATCTCCCCGCTATTGACGGCCTTCATGGTCGACTCGATGCTGGCATGACCCGTCAACATGATCCTGACAATCTGGGGAGATTGCTCCTTAACACGAGCGAGAAATTCTGCGCCGCCCATCCCTGGCATTCTTTCATCGGAAACAATGACCTTGATATCTGGGTTCTGAACCAAAATCTCCAGACCGCACTCCCCACTTTCGGCAGTCAGTATGTCGTAAGGTTCATCGAATAGCGCACGTACCAGCGAGGAAAGAACATGTCTCTCATCGTCAACGAGTAAAATTTTATTTTTCATACACGCACCTCATAAATAGTCATTGGTTTAAACGACTCACCCTGACAAGAGAAAAATTATCGTGCAGCCACCAAGCGCGGAGCATTTTCCTGAGACATTCTGCTCTTGAACGCGGTAACAAGGGCAGGATCGAGCTGAGTGCCACTGACCGAGGAAAGGATATTCAGTACTTCATCGGGCGGGAAGGCCTTGCGGTATGATCGCTCCGAGGTCATGGCATCGTAAGCGTCGGCCACTGAAACAATGCGTGCCTCTATAGGGATGGTTTCACCTTTAAGACCGGTTGGATAACCGTTACCATCGTAACGTTCATGGTGATATAGAATGATATTGATGACCCGTTCAGGAAGATGCGCCAATCGAGCAACCTCCGCACCCCACAGACAATGATTTTTGACCAGCGAATATTCATCCTGACTTAGCGACGATGGACTTCTGAGAACAAACTCTGAAACACCGATTTTCCCGCAATCGTGCAACCATCCCCCATATTTGATGTCCGCCAGTGTTTGAGCTGGCAGACCAAGTTCATTGCCGATAATAAGTGCGTATTCTGCTACACGATCACAATGCCCACGGGTGTAAGGATCCTTCAATTCGATCGTCTGTGCAATGGACAACATGACGGCCTCGTCGCCACTGCGCAACTGTTTTATGACACTGTAACGTTGCAGCGCTTCGTGAATAGTTGCCGCAAATGCCTCGTTGTCCCAGGGCTTGAGGACGAAACGGAAAACCTCGCCGACGTTTATGGCGGCAACTGCCGTATCGAGATTGGCATGGCCGGTCAACATAATACGCACAGTATCCGGAGAGATCAAACGAGCTCTGTGCAATACTTCCAATCCGCTCATTCCAGGCATCATATTGTCCGTCACCATGACGGAGATTTCTTCCCGGGCAAGAATCTCAAGCCCATCTTTCGCCCCCGATGCAGTAAAAATGCGCAAATCTTCCTCGGCGAAAATGCGCTTGATGGCTGAAAGGATATGGGGTTCATCATCAATTAACAACAAGGTGTCATTCATGCATTTCCTTTCGATCGGCCGGCGGGAGGTGCATTTTCTCGATACCTCAAACAATCAGGGGAAGCGTGATGAGAAACGAAGTTCCCTTGCCGACTTCGCTGGTCACAGAAATTTCTCCATTATGTTTTTTTATGATGTCGTAACTGATGCTGAGACCAAGACCCGTTCCCTGGCCAACCTCTTTGGTGGTAAAGAACGGCTCAAAAATATGCGAGAGATGTTCCTTTGGGATTCCGCAACCGGTATCGGTGAAGCTCAGGGCCACCGTATCGTTAAGAACATGGGCAGAAATGGTGACTCGCCCCGTCTCCTTGATGGCATGGCTGGCGTTGACCAGCAGGTTGACAAAAACCTGGTTCAGTTTCTGAGGATAACATTTGACCAGCGGAATAGAACCAAAATCCCGTTCAAGAGTGATCTTGTACTTCAATTCGTTCCAGACGATGTTGATAGCGCTTTCAATGCAGGCGATCAAATCGGCGCGCTGGTAATCCCCTTCATCCGTGCGGGAAAATGTTTTCAGGTCCATGACAATCCGACGAACCCGTTCGGTCCCATCGAGAGTCTCCCCGATCAGTTTTTCGCTGTCGTTTAAAACATGATCAATCTTCATCTCGGCACGAAGCACATCAAGATTGCCACGCTGCTCGGGCGAAAGCACTTGCGCCAGAAAGCGGTCTTGCTCAGTCATGTAACTGATCATTCGCTGCTGATATTTGCCTAAGGTATTGATGTTGCTGGTGACAAATCCGATAGGGTTATTGATTTCGTGGGCAACACCGGCAGCGAGTTGACCGATCGAAGCCATTTTTTCGGTTTGGAGAATATGCGCCTGGGTCGTCTTGAGGTCCTGATAAGCCTGTTCCAGCGCTGCCATGGTCTGTTTGCGCTCGGTGGTATCGATCACAGTGATGACCGTTCCGCGGGGGGAATTGGTCACGGTGTCGATAAAAGGATAGAAGCTGAAGATAAACCAGCGCGCGCTGGACGTATGGAAAAGCTCTGAACCTGAAGGAAAGGGCATATCCGGCGGGAGGACAAAAAGCTCTTGCCAGTTTCGACCCAGCAACAGCTGATAAGACATCCCGCAGAAGTCCCTGAAAGAGCGGTTACACCGGCCGATTTTCCCTGAATTGTCAACCAGCAGAACCATATCGCTGATACAATCCATGGTCCGTTCCCATTCCTGCTTGATCTGGGTGACCTTGGCAAAAACTTTTTTCAATTCATCATGTTCTGCAACCTGAGCTGCCCGGCTTTGCTCGAGTTCGAACATTTTTGCCTGAAGAGCATTGGTTTTTTCTTCGATCGATTTTTGCAAGGTAACTAAATAATTCTTTTCGAGATCCAGCAACTGTTTATGTTTAAGCGCCTTCTCGATAGTTTGTACAAGAATACTTTGGTCGATCGGCTTCAAAATAAGATCAAACGCTTTTTTCTTGATTGCAGCAATAAGAATATCGACATTCGAATAAGCCGTCATCAGAATTATTGGCGTATCCGGTTGAAGTACATGAACCTTGTCCATGAGCTCCATCCCGCTGATCCCCGGCATGATGACATCGGTGACAACGATATCAACTTCACCTTCGTGCTCGGCGAGGAGCGCCATAGCCTCTTCACCGCTCCCCGCGGTCAGAATGGATAATCCGAAATGGCTGGCAATGGCCGCATGCACCATCTGGACTTGCATGGGAGTATCATCAACGATCAAAATCGTTCCTGTGGAATGAATGTTCACGTAAAACCTCCAAATACAGGCAACGAAAGTGACGCCAGTGCGATGCGGGTGATGCCCTGAGCGTCGGCATCGACATTGGCCCAGCTGCCGATGAAATCGCTCGCCAGGGTGGGACAAACCGGCCGCATGGAGAGACCGAAGATCGTCAGAAACCTGCGAAACGAGGCAAATTGAAGCATCGGTCAAACCGTGGGATCGCCAACTGGTGGCGCGGCAGGGTTGACACGCAGCGCCAGCGGGACGAAGTCGAGATCGCTTGCTTCGCGTACGGCCAGATCGATCTGAAAGGCCATGACGTCGTGCGGAACCGGCACCTGGTAACTGGCCAGGGTGCGCCGCAATGCCTCGACTTCGTCGAGACCGGCAGTGCGGGCGAGACGATAAACTTTGACCGCCAACGCCTCGGCGGCGCCGGGGGTGAGCCAGAGAGGAATCGCTGGTTCCAGCGCGGCCAGGGCAGTATCGGGGATGGTCAGCTCCAGGCGACGGCAGAGGGCCTGGATCAGACCGAACCCTTCCCCCGCGCTTAAGGCCGGGAAGAGGGGAATCTTGACATCGATGCGCCCGGGGCGCTTGAGATCGACCTCGATCAGATCGGGACGGCTCGAAGCGAGGATCCAGACGATACGGCCACGGTTGTCGGTGTCGCTCATCTCCTCGGCAAGCATTGAGTACACCCGTCCCGAGACCCCGGAATCGCCGGACGAGGCGGTGCGTCGGCCGAGGGCCTGATCAGCCTCGTCGACAAAGACGATGCACCGCCCCAGGGCATGCAGCAGCCGGAAGATTTTCTCCAGATTTCCCTCGGTGCTGCCGACCCATTTGTCGCGGAAGTTCTTCAGCTTGACCACCGGAACGCCGGCCTCGCCGGCGAGACAGTCGACGAAGTAGGTCTTGCCGGTGCCGACCGGGCCGCAGAGGAGATAACCCATCGGCAGGGCCCGCAGGTCGCCGCGTTGCCAGAGGGCGACATCCTGGCGCAGCCAGGCCTTGATCATTTCGTTGCCGTGGATGGCATCGAGGGTCTTGTGCGACTCGATGAAAGTCACCAGACCGCCATACTCCTCCTCGACCATCGATTTCTTCAGAGAAACCAGCGCCTCGGCGGTGAGAACCTCCTGCCGGTATTGCAGGCGCTTGAGCATCTGTTCGACGGCACCGAGGGTCGCACCGACCAGCTGACGGGCGAGAGCGGGGAAATCCGCCGCGTACGGTTGCAGCGGCAGTGGACAATCGGGCTGCAGCTGTACCAGGAGCGCCGCGATTTCCCCCTCCTCGGGCAGGGGAATCTTGACCCTGGCGGCATGAAGATTATTGGCCAGGAGGGGATGGAGGTCACTGACGTTTTCGCAAACCAGCAGCGAAGCGACGGCGTGTCGCGTGATCAGGGCATCGCTCCCCCATTCCCGCACCAGCAGGGCCAGGGTTGAGGTTTCGGCGGAACCGCCATCCTGCGGGTGCGGCAGCAGCAGTTCGGCGGCCTGGACGATGCAGGCGACCTGCGGGGCGTCCTGACCGAGTCGGCCGAGGTTGGCGACGAAACGGAAGTAGTGGGTAAGGAGTTCCACCGCCGGTCGCGGCTGGCGCGGCAGTTCGGGGAGGCCTTTGAGCTGCGGCCACTTGGCAAGGATTTCTCCCCCCTTTTCGACCCGCACGCCGTTGCCGAGATCGAAGGAGAGGACAACGTCGAAGGGAACAAGCAGGGTATCGAGCAGGAATTCGCGCAGGCTGCCGAGGCGACGGCTGTCGCCGGCGCCGACCAGGCGGCGGTCGTTGACGTTGCCGTAGAGGATGAACTGGCTGCAGGCGCCGCTCTCGTAACCGGTGGTGAGTTCGTCGGCCCAGGCGGGGAGGATGTGGTTAGGATCGGCCATGGTTCCTCTGCCGGTCGTGGCGGGTCGGGGGGAAGTGATCAGTCGACGGCGCGACTCTTGCGCCGGCCGGGTTGACGTTGCGGTGTCGCCGGGACTTCGGAAAGATCGGTCAGGAGGTCGAAGCTGCCGCCGACCTGACCGGGATCGAAGAGGGTTTCGGCCGTGACGGTCAGCGGTTTGCTGCCGATGGCGGCATTTTCGAGGACCAGATCGAATTGCTGCTCGATGCGCTGGCGCTCGCTGTCGATTTCGGCCAGCACCGTCTCTTTCTTCTCCTGGTTGAGGAGGCGCACCCGCAAAATTTCCAGGGTGCGCAGACGCGATTCACGCAGTTCGGAGCTGCTGCCGGGCTGATCGAGCTCGGCCTCCAGGGTGACGATCTGCTCGCGCAGCTGCAGCGGATCGGCGCTCCAGTGCCGCACGATGCTGGCGCGCGCGGCGAGCAGGCGGGCGTAATGGCCGAGAAGATCCGTGAGAGAGGCGCGGTTGTGGGTGAGAGAGAAGTCGTCGACCTGAAACTGTTCATAGAGGGCGACGATCTTGCCGAGCTTACTCTTCAGGGTCGCCAGCTGCTGACGCTGCGCCGGCTCAAGTTCGTCGACCAGCCGTTGCAGGTCGCGCCCCGTCCGCGCCGGGCCGAGGGCCTCGCGTCGCGCCGCCAAGTCGCCGGCATCGACGGTCTCCTGAAAACGCATATTACTGGCAAGAAAGAAGAGATAGGCCGTCTCAAGTCCGAGGCCGGCCAGCCAGACGGCCGGATGGAGCAGCCCGAGAACGCCGACGGCAGCAACCCCCATCAGGTTGAGGGGGAGCGGGCCGAAGAGAGGGAGCTCGACGCGGGCCCAAAAGGCCGCTTTCAGATAGCGCCACATGGGGGGGATCCTTTGCGGGCTATTCGGCTTCGCGGGCCGCGCCCATGCTCTTTTCGGCCGGCGGTGCGACTGCCTCGCCGAGGGCGATCCCTTCGCGGGCGGCGAAATCGGCCAGGGCCTGGTCGGCCAGGGCCTGCTGCTCCTCCTCCTTGACCTGCACCGTCGACATGTCCATGGTATCGCGGGCGAGGCGGACCCGGCCGGCAGCCTTGTCGCGCTCCTCGCCGACCATCTGGGTGAGGCGGTCGAGGGTCTCGCCGCCGCTGCCGATGCTGGTCACCATCCCCGCCGACATTTCGGTCAGCTCGGCCAGGGCCTGCTTCATCTTCAGATCGTTGATCGCCGAGCGCAGGTTCTCGATCTTGGCCCGTGCGGCCGTGATCGCCACGTCGCGCGCCTTGAGGAGGTTGCGGTAAGTGATTTCGGCTTGCTCGAGCTGGGTGCGATTTTCCTCCAGCTCACGCTGCACCGTCTGCAAGCGCAGTGCATATTGGCCGGCGGCATCGCGGTTGCCGGCACGCAGGTGGGCGGCAGCCTTGCCGCGCAGGTCACGCTCCTCGTTTTCCAATTGCCGCACCTGCGACATCAGTCTCTCGCAGAGACCGGCATGGGAAGCGAGGCCGTCGTTGTACTTGGCCACCTGCTCGCGCAGGTTCTCGCGCTCCAACTCCAGCAGCGCCTCGGGATTGGCCCTCTCGATGCCGGAGACGAACAGGCTCAAGAAACCGCGAAAAAGATTGGCGATTCTTATCCACATAACGGTATCTCCTTCTTCAGGGCAGGATCAGCACATAGCCGGAATAGATCAGATGCGGGTTGGGAATGCGTCCGCGATTGAGCTCCCAGATTTCGGGCCAGCGCTCGGCGGCATTGAGGGTCTTGCCGGCGATCTTCGCCAGAGTGTCACCTTCGCGCACCGTGTAGTTTTTCGCCCCGGCCACCGCCTTGGTCAGGCTGTCGCTGCGATAGGGCATGAACTCGCGCATCAATTCGCCATAGCGCGGCGAGGCGAGAATCCGTCCCAAGGCGGCATTGACCGCGTCGAGAAGGGCGTCGTTGCGTGCCGGCAGGCCGACGGCGTAATGAGCGCGGTTGAGGTTGAATTTGACGATCTTGGCGCGCGGATGGTCCTTGATCTCGGTAGCGGCAAAGGGATAGTCATAGACCAGACCGTCAACCTGGCGTGCCTCGAGGGCCTCGAACCAGCCGCTGGCCCCGGAAAAGGTCTGCATCCGGGCCCGCGGAATATTTTCCTGCACCCAGCGCACCGCGGCGGGGTCGTCGTAGATCGCCACGGCCTTGCCGGCGAGATGCTGCGGTTCGGTCACCGCCGAGCTCTGCAGAACGATGAGACAGAGACCGAAATCGAGATAGCTGTTGGACCACTCGACGCCGTCGATGGAAGGATCGGGGATGTAGCCGGCCAGCATCAGATCGGCCTTCCCCTCGCGCAGCAGGGCGGGAAGTTCGGCGTAGTCGGCGGCGATAAAGGAGATGGAGGCGACCCCGAGTTCGCCGGCGAGACTGCGTGCCAGCTCGAATTCGAAGCCCCGCACCGGCTGATTGCCGGTCACGTAGTACATCGGCGGCGCATCCCCCTCGTAGGCCACGCGCAGCGAACCGCGCCGCTGGACTTCGGCCAGGACATTCCGCGGGGCGGCCGCTGGCGCTGGCGCCGGTTTGGCCGCCGGGGGCGCCGGAGCCGGAGCACTCTGGCCCGCGCTTGTGGCGACCGGCGTCGGGGACGGCGCACTGCCGCGCTGGAAGAAGAGGTAGTAGGCCCCGTAAAAACAGGCAGCGACAAAGATCAGGATGATCAACTTGCCCAGCGGTGTCAGTTTGCGTTCCGTAGCCATTCCGGCCCTCCGTGATTAATACATTGGCGATTGTGACGCGGCATATTCTAGCCACTGCCCCGGGAAATGGGAAGAATTATCTGACATTGCTCAAGTTCATCCATCCCACCGCGAGGAAATTCTTTTCGCGCCGACACGCGGGTGCTATAGTTTGCGCTGCAAAATCACTCCATCCCGCCAGGAGCATCCGCCATGACCCAGGAATCCGAGAAAAAAAGGGGTTTCCTCTCGCGCTTGTCCGACGCTCTTTTCGAGGAGGTCGAAGCGTCGCCGGAGGAGGAAACCGCGACCGCGCTTAAAACCGCAACCGCCACGGCGGGTGCGGCAGAGGTTGCGCCCGCTCCCGTCGACGGCAAGCTGCGCCAGGAACTGCAGCAGCAGCTGGCCAAGGAAGGGCCGCTCCTCGGCCAGTTCCTCGAACTCGCGGCCTCCCTGGGCGAACTGATACCGCAGGAGTCGGCCTCGTACCAGGCCGCCCTGCGCGCCCTGGAGCAGACCGGCGGCGCCAGTAAGGCCGACATCCTCGCCTCTGTCGATAACCAGCTGGCCGCCCTGGCCAGCGAGCGCACTATTTTCGCCGAAAGTGTCGAGAAGAAGCTGGCCGCCCAGCAGGCGACAACCCGCAAGAGCGAGGAAATCCGCGCCCGCATCAGCGAGCTGCAGAAATCGATACAGGCCCTGGAGCAGGAGGAGCAGCAGCTCTTCGCCAAGATGGCGAGTGAAGAGAAATTGATCCGTACCGCCCAGATGCGCTTCGACAGCGCCGCCCGGGAGGTCGAACGCGAGTTGCGCAGCAAGCTGGAGAAGATTCGCAATTACCTGCCGGATAGCTCCAAAGAGAAGTAAATTGCGGGTAGCATCGCACTCCCCCTGACTTCCTATGCCCCTGGAACATCATGGCCCTGCTGCATAACCCCATCTTCCTGCTCCTCCTCATCGTCGTCCTCGGCGAGCTTTTGGGCAAGGTGCATCTGCGCTCCCTCGCCCTCGGTCCGCCGGCGATCATCTTTGTGGCGCTGGCCTTCGGCCACTTCGGCTACACCCTGCCGCAAGGGGTGCAGACCATCGGCCTGGCCATGTTCATTTACGCCGTCGGCCTGCAGGCCGGCCCCGGTTTTGTCAGCTCCTTTCGCCGTCATGGTCTGGCCATGGCCGTCACTGTCGCCGCCATCGTCAGCGCCGGCGTCGCCGTCACCTATCTCTGCTGTCGCCTCTTCGACTTCGATGCCGGGACCGGCGCCGGGCTCTTCGCCGGAGCGATGACCAGTACCCCGTCGCTGGCAGCGGCGGTCGAAGTCATCGGCCACGACACGGCACCGGCCGCCTATGGCGTCACCTACGGTTTCGGCGTTCTCGGCGTCGCCCTCGCCATCTCTTCGCTGCCGCGCCTGCTGCGCCGGAACATCGTCGCCGAAGAAGCTGCCCTGGCGGCGGAGCTCGCCGCCGTCAACCCGCCGATCACCCATCGTCACATCGAAGTCAACAACCCCAACATCTTCGGCAAGACGGTCCTCGAACTCGGCCTCAAGGCCATCGCCCCGGTCACCCTCACCCGCCTCCTCCGTTTCGGCGCGAGCGAGCCGGTCCTGGTCGGCGCCGACACCATCCTTGATGCCGGCGACAAATTGCGCATCGTCGGCCGCCCCGCCGACCTCGATAAAGTCCAGCTCCTCATCGGGCCTGCCGTCGCCGGAGAGATCGCCTTCGACCGGGTCCTGACCAAGAAGAGTATCGTCGTCTCCAAGCGCGAGTTCGCCGGCACCACCCTCGGTTACTTCAACTTCCGCGAAGTCTTCAACGTCCAGATCGCCCGCATCAGCCGGAACGGCATCGACCTCCCCGCCGACGCTCACACCCGCCTCCACCTTGGCGACGTCCTCCATGCCGTCGGCGACGAGCGTTCCCTGCGCAACATCACCCGCATCCTCGGCAACGACCTCAAGGCCACCTACTCCATCAGCCTGCTGCCGATCCTCGTCGGTCTCCTCTTCGGCTTTCTCCTCGGCCAGCTCTCCTTCGAGTTGCCCCTCCTCGGCCGCCTCACCCTCGGCACCACCGGCGGCACCCTCCTCGCCGGCCTGCTCCTCGGCGCCCGCTACCAGACCGGGCCGCTCATCTGGGATCTCCCCGACACCGGCAGCCAACTCATCCGCGACCTCGGCCTCGCCCTCTTCCTCGCCGCTGTCGGCACTTCGGCCGGAGTTTCCTTCGTCGCCACCCTGCACGAACACGGTCTCGCCCTTCTCCTCTCCGGCGTCGCCGTGACCCTGCTGCCGGTGGCAATCGGCACTCTGGTCGGCCTCTGGCTGCTGCGCGTCCGCTTCCTCCGCCTCCTCGGCGTCCTCGTCGGTGCCATGACCAGCGCCTCGGGCCTCAACGCCGCCAGCGCCCTCTCCGCCACGCCCTACGCCCCGGCCGCCTACGCCACCGTCTACCCCGTCGCCCTCATCGGCAAGATCATCGCGGTCAAGGTGCTGTTGTTGCTGCTGTAAAAGATGCCGCCAGAAAATACGCAGCCCCCGCATCCGGATCGGACACGAGGGCTGCGTTGTTTTTCGAATCCGTCGCCCTCATCTACCAGCGCGAAGCCCCCCGCATCCGGATCGGACACGAGGGCTGCGTTGTTTTGAATATAGGGGAAATTTCCGTCGCTTTAGGAAAAATTTTCCAGCAATACGATGTTCCCTCGTTTTTGCGCCTTGCAAAAATACGCGGCATCGGCAGTTACCAGCGTGGCACCCTTTTCCAGGGCCACGGCATGATAGACCGCATCGTAAAATGTCACCTTGCACTCCTGCATGATACGCAGCGTCGCCGAGGAGAGGTTCGCAGTCATCGGGCTTTCGTCAAAACGGTAGCCGAGAAAGACCTCCATGATGTCCCGCGCGACATCCGGGGCCTTCAACCCCAGCACATTGCCGCATTCATAGACCCACAGGGAAGGAAGAACGAGATCACACTCTCCCGCCAGCCAGCGACTGAGCAGGCCGAGGGCTTTGTCGCCATCGTGCTCGTCGGCAGAACGAAAGGCCCACTTCAGGATAACCGAGGCGTCGGGGACAAAGAGAGCGACTGTGCTCATACTACCGCTGCCGGTCTTGTCTGACCGCTTCGACGATCTCGTCTGTCGCTAATACCGGGGTTTTCTGACGCAGCTTCATTAACTTTTCGGTTTGCGCGTTGCGGCGGAAGAGGGCAAGTTCCTTGGCAATAGCGTTACTGACAAGTTTGCTGCGCTGTCCCGGCGGAACGAGCTTTTCCAGCTCGGCAGCGACCTCGTTGCCGATCATGAAATTCAGTTTTCTGGCAGTCTGAGCCATGCGGCACCTCCCGATGAGTGCTTGTATGTAGGAATATTACACCTTGTTTAGGAGTAGCACAAGAACAGGGGAGGGAAAAGATCTCTGGCGACGCTGTGCCCATTCCCATTTTCCGGCAAATCGGATATGTTAGCGCTCCCTCGAACCGAAGCGAACCCGATGCAAAACCAGACCTCCCGCAGTGCCACCCTCTTCGTCGTCTGCGCCGCCCATTTCCTTATGCCCTTCATGATGTCGGCCGTCGGCGTCGCCCTCCCCGCCATCGGCCGGGAATTTCACGCCAGCGCCCTGCAACTCGGCCTGATCGAGACGATCTATGTCCTCTCCGCCTCCATCTTCGTCCTTGCCATGGGGCGTCTCGGCGATATCTACGGCCGCCGCCGCGTCTTCACCACCGGCATCGTCGTCTTTACTCTCGTCAGCGCGCTCATGTCGCAGGCCTGGGCCATCGAAGCCCTCATCGCCATGCGCTTCTTGCAGGGGATGGGCGGCTCCATGGTCATGGCGACGACATTGGCCATGGTCGTTTCGGTCTTCCCCCCGGCCGAGCGCGGCCGCGCCTTGGGGATCGCCGTCGCCAGCGTCTACGCCGGCATCTCCTGCGGCCCCTTTCTCGGCGGCGTTCTGGTCACCGCCTACGGTTGGCGCGCCATTTTCTACCTCAGTGTCCCCTTGGGCTTGCTGACTCTCGCCATCACCCTGCTCAAGCTGCGCGGCGAGTGGGCCGATGCCGCCGGCGAAACCTTCGACTGGCGCGGCAGCCTGATCTACGCGGCGGCCCTCATCCTCCTGATCCTCGGCGCCGCCAACCTCGACCATGGTTTCTGGGCCTGGGGCCTGGCGGGGATCGGCCTCGGCGGCCTTGCCCTTTTCCTGCGTTACGAGGCGAAGATTCCCTACCCGGTCCTCAACATCGCCCTGCTCAGCAAAAACCGCCTCTTCGCCCTCTCCAGCCTCGCCGCCCTGTTCAACTACGCTGCGACCTTCGGCGTGACCTTTTTCCTCAGCCTCTACCTGCAGTTCGTCAAGGGGATGAGCGCCCGCGAGGCCGGCACCATCCTTATCATCCAGCCCATTGTCCAGACTGTCCTCTCCCCCTGGTGCGGCCGCCTCGCCGACCGCTACCCGGCCTCGCGCGTCGCCACCCTCGGCATGGGCCTCTGCGCCGTCAGCCTCGCTCTCGCTTCCACCCTTGGCGCCAAGGCATCCCTGACCCAGATCATCAGCGTCCTCGCCATTCTCGGGGTCGGCTTCGCCCTCTTCTCTTCCCCCAACACCAGCGTCATCATGGGGAGTGTCGCACCGCGCCACCTCGGCGTCGCTTCCGGCCTCAATTCGACCATGCGGACCATGGGGATGATGGCGAGCATGACCATCATCACCGTCATCTTCTCCATCTTCATGAGCGGGCAGGTCGTCAGCGCCGCCACCCTCCCCGCCTTTCTCCACAGCATGCAGAGCGCTCTGCTCATCTTCTGCGCCCTCTGCGTCGCCGGCATCTTCTGCTCCGCCGCCCGCTTTCACTGATCAACCGTCCTTGTGCGACATGACAAAAAAACCGCCGTGCAAACACGGCGGTTTTTTTGTCAACATTTAACAGCGCTGTCAGTCGTGGGCGGTCAGTAATCCGTTGGCTGCACGAAAGTGCGTAGCGCTCCCGCCATCGGCACCACGGAGGTCGGTCGCATCATCTCATTATCCTCGTGGTCGAGGATGTGGCAGTGCCAGACGTAACCAAAACCCCAGGCATTGGGATCAAAGGGATAGCTCAACTGGTTCGGATCGAGGTTGGTCGCCAGGTCGGTCGGCGCCCAGCGCACGGCGATACGCGTGACCTGCCCGGGATACATGATGACCGTATCTTTCCACCCGGCCTCGTTGTCCGCCGGCGGCTGCACCTTGGTTTTCAAGAACGGCACGACGTCAGGATTCCCGCCGACAGCACGGAGATTGCCGGTGTTGTAGTCGAGGGGCGGGCCGTAGCCGGGCTGGTAGAGTTTGGTCGGGAAGGCAGCCGCGTAGGCGGCGGTGTATTTGCCGACATCGAAGGGCTGGCGATTGAGGAGTTGAAACTGCACCAGATGGAGGTGAATGGGGTGAGCATCCGCCGTCAGATTGGCAATTTCCCAGATCTCCGTCTCCCCTTCCTTCGGGGTTTCCGAATAGTAACTGGTGTGGCCGCCGGCGTTGACCGGAGTAAAATCGGGACGCGCCGTGCCATCCCACTTGGTGTTGTTGACCAGAATCTCCAGCGGGCCGCCCGGGTAGGCGAAACCATTGACCAGCATCGGCATCCCCATGACTTCGTTGAGGGTCAACAGCCGGGTCTTCTGCACCGTGACCCCGGCCGCCAGGGTGCCGGTGGCGGGATTGGCCAGACGTATCATCGGCGCCCGCAACGCTCCACCCTGGGCGGGATTGTAGCTGGTATCAGGCGTAGTCGCGGCGGTCACGCGGAACTCCATGATGCGTCCGAGGGTGCTCCCCTGCGGTGTCGCCCCATTCGGGAACGGCGTCTTGGCGATGTTGCGCAATAGCAGCTTAGTCCCTGGCGCCTGCCCGGAAAAGTCGATAATCACATCGGCCCGCTCCCCCGGCATGAGTATCAGCCGTTTCAGCAGCAAACCGTTGGGATCGATGGCCACCGGCGCATCGAGATAACCGCCGTCGGTGCCGATTTGCCAGAGGGTGGGGCCATTGATCTTGGTCACCGGGTTGGTCAGGAACATCTCAAAGGTGCGGGCATTGGAGCCATTGAGGAAGATGAAACGATAGCGTTTCGCCTCGACGTTGAAATAAGGCCAGGTTTTGCCGTTGACGACGATGGTGTCGCCGACGAATTCTGGTGTCCAGAAAGGGTGTTCAGGATTGAGAATAAACGGGATGCCGGCCGGATAGTAGAGTTGGCCATCGGTATCGAAGCTGCGGTCCTGGATCGCCAGCGGCACCAGTGGTGGCAGGTTGACCGGATCATTTGGCGGATCGGTGACCAGGTAGGCCCCGGCCAGACCGGCATAGACGCTCAGTCGGGTCACCCCGAGGGGATGGGGGTGAAACCAGATCGGCGCCGCCTCCTGGCTGTTGGGATAGCGGTAGATGGCATAATTGCCGCTGGTTGCACCATCCTTGCTATAATAGCCGAAGCCGTGCCTGGTGCCATCGCTGCTGTACCAGGCATCGGGGCCACCATCGAGGGCCGGCGGCACCTCGCCACCGTGAAGATGAACAACATCAGGAATCGTCCCGAGATAGTTTTCGGCGCACATCCCCATGGGCGGCATCATCGGCTGCGTCTCCATCATGCACATGTTGGCCCCGTTATTGAGGGGATCGGCCCAGTGCAAGGTCTGGTCGGTGGAATTGCGGTAGGCGAGGACGTTGGTCGTCGCCGCGCTGCCGAGATTATTGACGAATTTCATCTCCGTCGGCGTCCCCCGCTCGGCAACGATGACCGGGCCGATGTAGGACGGCGGGCTGACCTGGTTCGGTTCGAGATAGCCCCAGACCCAGGTTCCGGCATAGGGCAGACCATTGGCCGGAACGAAGGTCGTGGGAAGGACCCGGGAGAGAAACTCGGTCGAGCGCAGTTCGATCTGTCCGGGGCCGGCGACTATGGTGTGAGGAATCGGCAGCGGATCGACAAACTGGGGGATAGCGCTGCCGGGAAGCGGGGTCTGCACTGCCAAGGCATAGCCATAGAACAGAACGATGCAAAGTAGGCCAAGGATACAACGCGCAACCTGTCTCATGGCGACCTCCTGCAAAAAGTTGTGGCCGGACGGCCGGTGAACGCTCCACTCGGCAGCCCGGCCATCTCGTCGCATGAGATCCGTGACATTCCGTCCCCCCCTCGCGGAGGGTTTGGCTTTTGCGAGTCTGTAGCAATAATTTCTAGCAAATATTGAGGGCAGTTCAAGCGCTCCATAAAATAATTTATTAGTTAACGCTTATCAATCAAGCGGTTATCCTTGACCCTCCGGGCTTTCTCGCCACCCCTGCACGGTCCGAAACCATTGTGGACAATTGTATTTCCCCCCGCCGCGGCAGCGAAAGTCGCAGCCGCTCCGTCGGTACCGGCGAAAAGGATTGCCGCCACCGGGCCATCGGTGCTATAAGAGAGCCTGCCACGCGAGCCGCAAGGGTTTAGCCTTGCGGTTCTTATTTTTTTCAAGGATCGATAAAAGCATGATCAGCGCCAACAACATCGCCCTCGCCTACGGCAAGAGGGTCATCTTCAAAGACGTCAACATCAAGTTCACCCCCGGCAATTGCTACGGCCTCATCGGCGCCAACGGCGCGGGAAAATCGACTTTTCTCAAAATCCTTGCCGGCGAACTCGATGCCGACAAGGGGGAGATCGGCGTCACCCCCGGCGAGCGTATCGCCATGCTGCGTCAGGACCAGTTCGCCTTCGACGAGGAGACCGTCGCCAACACCGTCATCATGGGGCATCAGCACCTCTTCAAAATCATGGCCGAGCGCGAGGCGATCTACGCCAAGGGGGATTTCTCCGAGGCCGACGGCATCCGCTCCGGCGAGCTCGAAGCCGAATTCGCCGAGTTGAACGGCTACGAGGCCGAAGCCGAAGCGGCAGTCCTCCTCAGCGGTCTCGGCATTCCCGAGGAGCTGCGGGAAAAGAAGATGAAGGAGCTGGAGGCCGGCGACAAGGTCCGCGTCCTTCTCGCCCAGGCCCTCTTTGGCAACCCCGACATTCTCCTCCTCGACGAACCGACCAACCACCTCGACCTCAAATCGATTGCCTGGCTTGAGGATTTCCTCTTCCGCTTCCCCAACACCGTCATCGTCGTCTCCCACGACCGTCACTTTCTCAACCAGGTCTGCACCCACGTCGCCGACATCGATTTCGGCAAGATCACCGTCTACGTCGGCAACTATGACTTCTGGTACCAGGCGAGCCAGCTCACCCTCAAGCAGAAGCAGGACGAGAACCGCAAGGTCAGCGATAAAGCCAGCGAACTCAAGGAGTTCATCCAGCGCTTCTCTTCCAATGCCTCAAAGGCCAAACAGGCGACCTCGCGCAAGAAGCTGCTGGAAAAGCTCACCGTCGAGGAGCTGCCGGTCTCCTCGCGCAAGTACCCCTTCGTCGTCTTCAAGCCCGAACGCCCCTGCGGCGACATCATCCTCGAGATCAAGGGGCTCTGTAAAAAGGTCGACGAGGTCGAGCTCTTCAACGGCCTCGACCTCAACGTCAACAAGGGGGACAAGATCGCCTTTGTCGGCGGTAACGCCCTGGCCAAGACCACCCTCTTCCAGATCCTCGCCGGCGAAGTGCAGCCCGATGCCGGCTCCTTCCGCTGGGGGGTGACGATTACCAGCAGCTACTTCCCCAAGGAGAACAGCAGCTACTTCGCCAACGATCTCAACCTCATCGAATGGCTCTGCCAGTTCCCCCCCTGCGACGGCGAATCCTTCGCCCGCGGCTTCCTCGGGCGCATGCTCTTCTCCGGCGACGAAGCGACCAAAAAGACCAAGGTTCTCTCCGGTGGCGAGCGGGTCCGCTGCATGCTATCGAAGATGATGCTCAAAGGGGCCAACGCCCTCATCTTCGACGAGCCGACCAACCATCTCGACCTCGAATCGATCACCGCCCTCAACAACGGTCTCATCGCCTTCAGCGAAGTCATCCTCTTTGCCTCGCACGACCACCAGATCGTCGCCACCGTTGCCAACCGCATCATCGAATTCATCCCCGGCGGCTTCATCGACCGGGTCATGAGCTTCGACGACTACCTCGAAAGCCCCGAGGTCGCCAAGCTGCGCGATACCCTCTGCGCCGGCCATGCCGAACTGAAACTCTGACACGACATACCGCGGGAACTTCCCCCTCTGCGAAAGGAATCGACTCATGGCGAAAAAACCGAATTACAACTTTGAAAAACGCCAGAAAGAGTTGGCGAAAAAAGCCAAGAAGGAAGAGAAGAAGCAGCGCAAGCTCCTCGGCCTCGCCAATGAAGACGACGATATGGAAGAGTCCGAAGAGTCCGACGAAGAGGGCGAAGACGACACCGTCGCCTAGAGCGCTCGCGAACGACCATGAACGGACAACTCCGCAGCGAGATCCAACACGGCCTCGCCGTCGCCATCATCCTGAAAAAGGATCAGAAGAGCGGCCGCCTGACTTTTGGCGTCGTCCAGGACATCCTCACCAGCGCTCCCCGCCACACGCGCGGCATCAAGGTGCGCCTGAGCGATGGTCGGGTCGGCCGGGTCCAGGGGCTGGCGGCGGATTTTCCGTCGGTCGCTGCTGGCGACTGACAGCCGCAAAATCAATGACCAAGAAAGGCCGTCCCCCCCGCGGGAACGGCCTTTCCTTTTGCCGGGAGCACAGTCTCAGTTCATTGCTGCGGGATAAGAACCAGATCGAAAAGGGCCATGCCGCTGCCGGAAGCGGGATAGTGCTGGGTGATCAATTCGGCGTAGCCGGGGGCATTGACAACGAGATGGATGTGGGGCGGGCGGCTGCCGTAGGGGGGCGGGACATGGCTGGAAAAAGAGTAGCGCCCGGCGGCGCCCGCCAGGACCGTGGCGCGCCAGCGTTCGTCATAACGGCCGTCGGGGCCGACCAGCCAGATTTCGATGCGGGCTCCGGGGATGGGTCGGCAGTCGCGGGCCGACTTGACCTCGCCGAAGAGGAGGTAGCCGCTCCCCAGGGAGTTGCGCAACGGAGCGCCGGGACGATAAAAGGGGCCGTCGGCGTCGGGACGGGTCGGCGCGCAGCGATAGTCTGCGGCCGCTGCCACCGACAGCGGAAGCAGGAGGAGAGCGATTAAAATGGCGCGAAGGTGGCGCACGACACAGCCCCGCTCATTCCGACGGCAGCAGGCGCATGATTTCACGCATGAAGGCCGGCAGGTCGCCGGGCTGCCGCGACGTGACCAGACGACCGTCGACCACGACCTCGCGATCCTCGTAGCGCGCCCCGGCGGCCTGCAACTCCTCGGTCACGCTGCGGTAGCAGGTGGTGCGCCGGCCGTTGAGGAGACCGGCCGAAATGAGAATCTGCGGACCGTGACAGATGGCGGCGACCGGTTTGTCCGCGGCCATGAAGGCCCTGGCGATAGCCTGTACCTCAGGATCGTGGCGGATTGCCGCCGGCGCCTTGCCGCCGGGGAGGATCAGCACGGCATAGGCGTCCGCATCGACCTCGGCGAAGGTCTTGTCGACGGTGACGGGGTAACCGTGTTTGCCGACGATACTGCCTCGGTCCGTCGAGGCGACTTCGACGGTATAACCGGCCTCCTGCAGTCGATAGAGGGGAACCAGCAATTCCGAATCCTCAAAATTATCCGCACTCAGGATCAAGGCTTTCATGGTGGACCTCCATGCAACGCCCGCGTCAGCGTAACGTCGCGGCCAGATAGTCGACAAAACGCCGCCACGCTTTCTCATCGGCATCCGCGCGGTAGCGACCGCTGCCGAAAACGGTAAAGGCGTGGGGGGCTCCGCCGTAGGTGATCATCTCATGGCGAACACCGGCCCTTTCCAGGGCCACGGCCAGGGGTCGGGCGCTTCCAGCCGGTTCAGGGGTTTGCCCCGCCGGCGTAACGGATGCGATAGATCAGGCCGGCCTTGTCGTCGCTGACATACAAGGCGCCATCCGGCCCGACCGCCAGCCCCACCGGGCGCCCGGCGGCGCGGCCGCTTTGCGGGTCGAGCCAGCCACTGGCGAAATCCTCCAGGGCTCCGGCCGGGCGGCTGCCGGCGAGAGGCAAGCGCACCACCTTGTAACCGGTGGGGACGCTACGGTTCCACGAGCCGTGAAAAGCGATGAAGAGGTCGCCATGATAGGCGGCGGGGAAGGTCGTACCGGTGTAGAAGACCAGCCCGAGGGGGGCCGAGTGGGCCTGCATGTCGAGGACCGGAGCGGCAACGTCGCGGCAGGCGCCGGGGAAGCCGTAATCGGGATCGACGATGCGTCCATTGTGGCAGCGGGGCCAGCCGTAGTCGACACCGTCGCGCACGATATAGAGGGCTTCGGGAGGAAGGTCGTCGCCGAGGAGGTCACGGCCGTTGTTGGTCGCCCAGAGTTCGCCGCTCTGCGGATGCACGGCGAGGCCGACAGCATTGCGCAGCCCCCGGGCGAAGACCCGCTCACGCCGACCATCCGCGCCGTCGTAGACGAGAACCGCGGCACGACGCGGGTCGGACTCGTCGCAGACATTGCAGCTCGATCCGATGGCGACAACCATGCGCCCGTCGGGCAGAAACTCGACGGTGCGGGTGCTGTGGCCGGAGGTCGGGTAATTGTCGACCAGCAAAGTCCGCACCTCGGCGACACCGTCACCGTTGCCATCAACCAAGCGAACGACCCCCCTCGGCACGCCGACATACCAGGCGCCCTGCCGATAAACTAGGCTGTGGGGTCGCTGCAACCCGGCGGCGAAGACGGTGCGCGTCTCGGCGACACCGTCGCCATTGCCATCGACCAGCCTGACGATGCGATCGGCGCCCCGTTCGGCGACGTAGAGCGCACCCTCGGGCCCGAAGTGGAGAAAACGCGGCCCCTCGAGATCGGCGGCAAAGAGGTTGACGGCAAAACCCGGCGGCACGCGGATCTGGCTGAGCCCCCCTGGGCTGGCCAAGGTCGTCAGACTGGTGCGGGGCATCTGCGCCTGCACCGATGCGGCACTGCCGAGAAGGCAGAGGACGATAACTGGCAGGATCTGGCGCAAGCAAACCATCGCCGACCTCCCGCTTCAACCGGTCATCAGTGGTTGGCAGAGGAGTTCGGCCTGTTCCGCCGGCCGACCGCATTTGCCGCAGACATAGGCGATCTGTTCGCGCATGGTGTCACACAACGCGCCCCGTTCCGGAGCCGTGTTGCAGAACTCACTCTTGCCGGGCTGGGCGACCGGATGACAAACCTGTTGCGGAGCGACCGTGACCACTCCGCAGGTGCCGCAACTGTAGATGGCTGACATGCCGGGTCTCCTTTCCGGTCGGCAGCCGGCGCTGCACTTGCCGGCCCAGCCGACCCGTTCTCATTATATCACCGCAACACATTTCCCGGAGACATCGGCAGCGGACGTAGAAAAGGGCGACCACCGGGGGCGCCCTTCCGAGATGAACCATGCAGCTTCACTAACTTGGCTACATCTTGCCGAGGCTCTGGATATAAAGGACCATCGACTGCAGCTCGACCGATTTCGTGTCGAGGGCCGTCCCCTTCAGCGCCTTGACGATGCAGGTATTGATGGTCTCCGCCAGATCGGTTTTCACCGCGGCCTTGGCCATCCCCCGACCGTCAGGATGGCAGGAACTACAGGACTGGCCGGAAGTGCCGAGCTTGACATCGCTGAAGAGCGCCTTCCCCTTTTCCGCTGTCGGCCCATGGCTCATGGCTGCGGCGCTGCCGACACCGACAAACATCAGCAGGAACACGATTGCAACCAGCTTCATCGTCTTCATCACGCGTACCTCCATTTTCTGTGGTGAGTGGGACCAGCTGCGCAACCGTAGCACGCTCTGCCCTCTTGTCAATCTTGCCAGCCTCACCGTACCCGTCGGCCAGATACCCTTGCGCCGGGAGTGAGTGATAGAATGATCGCAGGAGGGGGAAGGGAGTAGGTTCATGACCGCACAGGAGGCAGCCATGTTGATTGCTCTTGCCACCATAGGCGTCATTCTCATCGCCGCATTTCTCAGCTACGTCGCCACCCGCCCCGACTCCTTCCGCATCGAACGGGTGACCAACATCAACGCTCCGCCGGAGAAGATCTTCCCCCTTATCGATAATTTTCAGCAGTGGGAGGACTGGTCCCCCTGGGAAAAGGTCGATCCCAACCTTTTGCGCAGCTACTCCGGCGCCGCCAGCGGCAAGGGTGCAGTCTACGTCTGGCAGGGCAACCGCGAGGTCGGCGTCGGCCGGATGGAAATCGTCGAGTCGGCGCCACCGTCCCTGGTTTTGATCAAGATCGACTTCGAAGAACCGATGACCGCCCACAACACCATCAAGTTCGAGCTGGAGCGCCAGGACACGACGACCAGGGTGACGCAGGCGATGTACGGCCCCTCCCCCTTTCTCTCCAAACTGTTTGGGATTTTCTGCAACATGGAGCAGATGGTCGGCGGTAAATTCGAGGAAGGGCTGGCCAGTCTCAAGGCCCTGGCGGAGAAGCCGGTCTGAAACCCTGCCGAGGAAAAGAAAGGAGAAGCTCATGGCCGCAAGAACTGTTCGCCTCCACCGCGTTCTCCGCGCGAGTCCGGAGCGGATCAATCGAGCCTTTATGGATGCCGACGCCATGGCCAAGTGGCTGCCGCCCTACGGTTTCACCTGCAAGGTACACCAGCACTGATCGGACTGTCGCCTCAATTCGCCCTTGCTGAGACACCTGAACTGCGGCCTCCTGTTGGCTGGACCCTCGAAGGTGGTTCTCCGGCAAGCGATTATGGATACCAAACCGCATATTTTTGCGCAACTTGGGCAGGCTACCGGCGCTGTTGCCGTTAGTCCGGATGGGCGATTCGCGCTCTCCGGCGCGGGCCCGATAGGGCTTGCCGGCCATCCGGGCTGAAGGCGACGGAAGAGATTTGCTAGTTGCGGCTCCTTCTCGGAGGCGATCGCCTCGCGGGGGATTCTGTCGGCCGCCATACCCTCGTCGCCAGCAGCAAAAGCCAGGTGGCGATGGAGGGCTTTGAGGGGCACGGCGCCTTTTCCTGGACCCTGCTCGACGGCATGCAGGGGAAGGCCGCCAACGCCAAGGGACAGATTACCGTGAACTCGCTGGTCGCCTACGTCGAGTCTGCCCTGCCGGAACTGACTTATCAGACCGACCAGCACCAACAAGCTTATAGACACACCACTGTCCCGTCTCCCTGGAGGCAGACTGCCGCCAGCCTCGCCATCCTGATCTTTGCCGGCCCGATTCTCGTCACGCACACGCGCAGAATCCGCGACCTCTTTTTCTTCACTGAAAATCGGAGTTGACATGTTCTATTTTCATGGTATCGTGGCCTTATGATTGCAAGAACCCATTCAAAAGCACGGCTTGAAACGGCCCTTTCACGCAGTAGAATCACCCTGCTGATCGGCCCGCGTCAGTGCGGCAAGACGACCATTGCCCGGCAATTTGTGCCAAGTGACTCCGCAAACTATTTTGACCTGGAGGATCCGGTTTCCCTTGCGCGGCTGGAAGAACCGATGACCGCCTTGGCCCCGCTTACCGGCCTGGTGGTGATTGACGAAGTCCAGCGCCGACCTGAGCTATTCCCCGTATTGCGCGTGCTGGCCGACCGCCAGCCGCTGCCGGCGCGGTTTCTGATCCTGGGGAGCGCTGCGCCAGAACTGCTGCGCCAGTCATCCGAATCGCTGGCCGGTCGCATGGAGATTGTCACCATGTCCGGTTTTTCTCTCTCCGAAGTCGGGAGCGAACAGCACTCGCGCCATTGGCTTCGGGGAGGCTTCCCCTGTTCCTATTTGGCAGCGTCGGACAATGACAGCTTTGCCTGGCTCAAGAGTTTTACCCTGACCTTGGTTGAGCGGGATATCCCTCAGCTTGGAATCGGAGTTCCCGCTGCCATGCTCATCCGTTTTTGGACCATGCTTGCCCATTGTCACGGGCAGATATGGAATGCAGCGCCTCCGGCACGTTCTCTCGGTGTCAGTGAACCGACGGTCAGACGCTATCTTGATCTGCTTGAAGGCGTGTTCATGGTGCGCCAGCTTCAGCCCTGGCACGCTAATCTGAAAAAGCGTCAGGTTAAATCCCCCAAGGTCTATTTTCGTGATTCCGGGGTGTTGCATAATCTGCTCGGAATCCGCGGCGACAGGGGATTGCTGAATCATCCGGCCTGCGGTGCATCATGGGAAGGATATGTCATCGAAGAAACCATACGGGTCGTATCGCCTGACGAGTCATATTTCTGGGCCACGCATAATGGCGCGGAGCTTGATCTGTTGCTGGTGAAAAATGGGCTTCGCCTCGGTATCGAATGTAAACGCTCCGATGCCCCGCGCTTGACACCTTCGATGCGAACCTCCCTTACAGACCTGGAACTCGACCGCCTGGTGGTGATTTATCCCGGCACTAAGCGTTATTCCCTGGCCGAAGGAGTAGAAGTGCGACCTCTGGTTGAACTTGCTGGTCTGTCGTGATGAATACAGTTCCACTTCGCGTGCACGCGGAGACGTGATAAGGGGACGTGCACCTGATTGATGGAAAATGGAGCAATTGGTGCCCGTCATCTTATTCTCCCTCCAAGCCACCCCGCCCCTTTCGTCGTTGACGCCCACTCATAAACCCCGCATAATACTCGCCATTCACGGCGGAGGCTGCTCAAGGTCTTAACCAAAAACTGCCGCAACCGGATCATGCCGGGCGGCGGTTTTGTCGTGATCGGCCGCTCTGTGCCACCGCCTTTCACTCGAGAAAAAACAGCGCCATGAACGTTCTTACAGTTAATCTCCTCCTTAGTACGCTGGTCTTTTGGATTGCAGCCAAGCTCTACCTTCTCCCGAGACTTCAGAACCTGAAGCCCCAGACCGTGCTGCTCCCGATTCTTCTGTTACACTCATTCCGCCACCTCGGACTGATGTTCCTTGCCCCCGGGGCCACATACGCGGGCATTCCATTGCAGTTTGCATATCCGGCGGCATTTGGCGACTTGCTTGCCGCGCTGCTAGCCTTGGCGGCAATTCCGGCTGTGGCAATAAATTGGAAAGGTGCGCGCGTTCTGGTGTGGATCTTCGCTGTCGAAGGAACGTTGGATCTCGTTGCTGCGATCTCACTTGCTACGATCTATGGAGCTCATGTGTTCTTGGGCCCCGCTTACTGGATACCTGCATTTTGGGTTCCTGCGCTATTGGTGACGCATTACATAACGTTCGTCATTCTGATCAAGTACCGGAACGGAGAAGCCTGATTCGACGTCAGGCGATACCCTTTGTTGCGGTCTTGTGATCGCCACGTCACCCTGAAAGACTATAATGATAAGAAACCTCTTCAAAGACAAATTCTTCTGGATATCAGCCTTTATCGGAATAGCGCTCATGCTGCTTACGCTTCATTTTAACATTAATCCTGTAGAAAGTTCTGTAGTGCCAGAATACATACAGGGAACAGGTTTTCATATTTTTTTATTTATTACCAGCATGCCTGCGTGGATTGTTGGGCTTATGGTAAGTAGTTTAATTCCGATTCCCTTCCCGGTAATGGCTTGCATCATGCAAATTCTTATTTATGGAACATTAGGTATAATCATGCGTCGCTGTATCAATTTGCGCAAAAAAGGCACAGAGGGGTCTGGTCTCAACAATCAACAATGAATCAATTTGGCATGTGCAAAGAGTTGAGACCCGCCCCCTAGTGCACTCCCTTCGCGTTGTACTAATTCTCCTGAGGCAACTTTTCGGTGAGCACTTTGCTGAACACCCCCCAGACGGAAAAATTAAAAAGGCTTAGTGGGGTCAAGGCTTAGTGGGGTCAAGGCTTAGTGGGGTCAAGGCTTAGTGGGGTCACAAGGCTTAGTGGGGTCAGGCTTCCAAGTTGATAAGTCCTCGTTCAAATTTGACATTTTTGAAGCCTGACCTCGTGAAGCCTGACCTCGCGTATGCCATCTCCCCGTCTTTCTTCAAACCCGCGGTCCCCCAAAAGCTTTGAACCGCAACCGTCAGCCCCAGTCCCTGCCCGACCGTGCAGGCCCGTCAAGAATGTTCAGACGCGATGATGAAAAAAGGATTTGACCATCATTCTAATAATCTTTAGATTGTCAGACTATGGAATCGCGAAAAACCAAAGATCTTTTGTTCGAACAGGTGGCTCGGGTGGGCAAGGCGGTGGCTAGCCCGAAGCGCCTGGAACTGCTGGAGCTGCTCTCCCAGGGTGAGAAGACGGTGGAGGTACTGGCGACCGAGGTGTCCATCGACATCAAGCTGGCCAGCGCGCATCTGAAGGTACTCAGGGAGGCGCGGCTGGTCGAGGCCCGGCGCGAGGGCCGATTCATCGCCTACCGACTGAGCGGAGACGACATCATAAGCCTCTGGCTCAACCTGCGATCGGTGGCGGAGAAGCATCTGGTGGAACTGCGCGTGGCCCTGGACGAGATTTTTTCGGCGCCGGAACGCTTGACCGCCGAATCCCGGGCGAGCCTGCTGGAGAAGGCGCGGCAGGGAGAAGTCATCGTCATCGACGTCCGCCCCGAGGTGGAATACCGCGTCGGCCACCTTCCCTTTTCCCGTTCCCTGCCGCTGGCGGAAATCGAGCGGCGGCTGGCCGAACTCCCCCCCGGCAAGGAAGTCGTCGCCTACTGCCGCGGCCCCTTCTGTCTCCTGTCCGACGAGGCGGTCAAGCTGCTATGCGAGCGAGGATTTCGGGCGCGCAAGATCTCCGACGGGGTTGCCGAGTGGGCTGCCGAAGGCTTGCCTGTCGAGGTTTTGGCGGAAGCCTGAACTTCAACAACCTACCTCACGGAGGACTGACATGAAGCTGCCGGTCTATCTTGACTACAACGCCACCACGCCGGTCGCGCCCGAGGTGGCGGACGCCGTGATTCCGTATCTGCGGGAGCACTTCGGCAATCCCTCGTCGGCCCACGTCTTCGGCCAGCGGGCCAAGCTGGCTGTGGCGCAGGCCCGCGCCCAAGTGGCCGCGCTGATCAATGCGCGGGCAACCGACATCGTCTTCACCGGCAGTGCCACCGAGGCCAACAACCTGGCGCTCCTCGGTGTGGCACGCGCTCACGGGCGACCGGGGCATCTCATCGTCAGCGCGGTGGAGCACCCGGCGGTGGCAGCTCCGGCGAAGCGGCTGGAAGAAGCCGGTTGGGCGGTCACCGTGGTGCCGGTCGACAAATACGGCCGGGTATCGCCGCAAGACGTGCGGGCGGCGCTACGTCCCGACACGGTCCTCGTATCCGTCATGCACGCCAACAACGAGATCGGCACCCTCCAGCCGGTGACCGAGATCGCTTCCATCGTGAAGGCACACGGGGCGTTGATGCATACCGACGCCGCCCAGTCGGCGGGCAAGGTGCCGCTCGACGTCGCGGCCCTCGGCGTCAACCTGCTGACCTTGGCGGGACACAAATTTTACGCCACCAAAGGGGTTGGCGCTTTGTTCGTGCGGGTGGGCACGCCGATCGCCTCGGTGCTGGCGGGAGCGGACCATGAATATGGTCTTCGGCCGGGGACCGAGAACGTGCCGGCCATCGTCGGCTTGGGCGAGGCGGCGCGGCTCGCGCGGGAGAGGCTTCCCATGGCAGAGCTTCGTCTGAAAACCCTTCGCGATCTCCTGCACGGCAAGCTGCAAGATGCCGTTGCCGGACTGCAGCTCAACGGCCATCCTGAACACCGCCTGCCGAACACCCTGCATGTGTCGTTTCCCGGCGTCTCCGGGCGGGAACTGCTCGAACGCTGCGCCGGGGATGTCGCCGCCTCGCTGGGGTCGGCCTGCCATGCCCACGGCGATGCGGTCAGCGGCGTGCTGGCGGCGATGGGTCAGGACGCGGACCGCGCCATAGGCGCGGTCCGGCTCTCGGTGGGGTGGATGACGACTGAAGAAGAGATCGACCGGGCAGCGCCGGCGCTGACGGCGGCCTTTGCGGAGGCCCGCGCAAGCAGGGTTTGAAACCGGCCAGAGGAAACATGGGAAGCAATAAGGACACGGCCATCTACCTGAAACAACTCGTGCAATGGCTGGCCGACAAGGCCGAATACCAGGATTTTATCAATGGCCCCCCATTACCTGTCTGTACGGATTCAGCTTTTACCGGATCACGCTCTACCTGCAAACGCATTTCGCCTTTGACATGAGGCCGTTGTCGTTCTTTTTCATGATCTTTTCCTATGTCATCACCATCGGCTGGGGTCTCTTCTGCCTGTATCTGCTCAGTGGTTTCCTGAAACAAGATTTCCTTAAAAGCGACTTCGCCCCAACCCAGTGGGGGATGGTTTGAGCTCTGTGGCCAGGCGACAGAGGAGGCCGTCTGCCGGGACTGCTCGGCTCTGGAGTACCCGGAGGTCATCCGGACCCACTGCCACTACTCCACCTCGAAAAATCCACTGGAAATGGCTCAAGCGATCATGAGTCATCCCGGCTTCCCCGTGGCCGGGCAGGCCCATCACCCTCTCATTGCTGCGGTCCTCGTTACCGCCCATCGAAACGCCGGCGGCGAAGTCCCGGCCGACAGCATGAACCTGCCAAGTCTGGCTGTGCCCTTCCGTTGACATCCCGGGCCGCCCGGTTAACCTGAAGGCATGAGTTTGGCCGTTAAGTGAGGAGGGTGGAATTATGATGCACGGCGGCGGGATGATGGACGGTTGGGGCATGATGAACCCGGTGATGTGGATCTTCATGCTTCTATTCTGGGGATTCGCCATTTTCGGCCTGATCTGTGCGTTCCGCGAGCTTGCCAATCGCGGCAAATCCGGAAAAGAGAAAGAGGCCCAGGAGTCGTCCCTCGACATTCTCAAGAAGCGCTATGCCCGGGGGGAGATCGGCAAGGAGGAGTTCGAGCGGATGCGGAAGGACCTGGAGTAGACGCCGATGCGGGAAACGCTCTTCGCCGGAGCCGTCATCGGGGGTTATTTCGTCATCCTCTTTCTCTCGGAGCGGCTTCTCCCCCTGCGCCGTCCCCGCCGTTCGCTCGTCGGCCGGCTTCTGGTCAACCTCATCTTCGCTGCCGTCGCCTTCGCCACCGTCGCCCTCACCGTGCGCCCCGCGGCCGAGGCGATGCTCGGCTGGACGGGGCGAATCCACTTTGGCCTGCTACAGCTGCCGGCGATTCCCGCCGCGGTCCGGCCGGTCCTCGCCTTTTTGCTGATGGACCTCAGCTTCTACTGGTGGCACCGGGCCAATCACCGCATCCCGCTGCTGTGGCGCTTCCACAACGTCCACCACATCGACCCCGACCTCGACGTCTCCACCGCCTTTCGCTTCCACTTCGGCGAGCTCGCCTTCTCCTCCGCCTTTCGGGTGGCCCAGATCGCTCTGATCGCCCCCTCCCCCTGGGCCTACGGGATCTACGAAGTCATCTTTCAGGCGGTCACCCTCTTTCAACACAGCAACGTGCGGCTTCCGATCCGGGCCGAGCGCCTGCTCAACCGCCTCCTGGTCACCCCGCGCATGCACGGCATCCACCACTCCCAAGTGCGGGAGGAGACGAACTCCAACTACAGCACCATCTTCCCCTGGTGGGACCGTCTGCACCGCACCCTGGGGCTCAATATCCCTCAAGCCGACATCGAGATAGGGATTCCGGCCTATGCGGCCGCCGAGGACAACCGCCTCGGCAATGCGCTGATCACCCCTTTTCGCCGGCAGCGCGACTACTGGCGGAGGGAGGAGGGAACGCCGCCGGCCAGAGAGCCGACCGCGGTGCGGGGAAATCGAGGTTGGATGTCGGAGTGAAGGACCCGCCAGCCCGACCCTTTCGTCGTTGACGCCCCTTCATAAACCCCGCATAATACTCGCCATTCACGGCGGGGTCACAGTCCATGCCCAACCACAAACCGCCGAAACCGACTCATGTCGGGCGGCGGTTTTGTCGTGATCGAGTTGGAGCAGTTCATTGCGCCGGGGAAAAACATCTGGCTATAGATGCAAGCCTGTATCAAATAGCGCAATGCATAACCACGGCGCGGACACTGACGCGGCAAATCACGCCGGGAGCCGTTGGTGCAGCTTGGCCAAATAACTGCTTGCCTCAAACAACCTGTGTCTAACGATGGAGTCCCCACGAACCGTTGAACTATATCTCCAAAGGCAACTTCCGGTGAGCACTTTGACTAACAACCCCCCATCAGAAAAATTAATATTTCTTCCGGGGGCATCGGGTAACACCCAATTCTGGAAACCCGTCAGCGATGGCTTGAACCATCCGGGGAAACGGGAGTTTTTCGCCTGGCCGGGTTTGGGGGGAGTGCCGCGAGAAGCCAATGTCAACGGCATTGACGATCTGGGGCAACGCGTGGCGGCAGCCATCTCGGAACCGGTTGCTATCCTGGCGCAATCCATGGGGGGCGTCATCGCGATCCGTGCGGCTCTCCAGAAACCGGCCCTGGTGAAACACCTGGTCCTCTCCGTCACCTCCGGCGGGCTTGACGTTACCGCCTTGGGGGCGAAGGATTGGCGGCCGGCATTTCGGGAGCTGAATCCGGATGTCCCCGGGTGGTTTTTGGAGGCGCGGGAGGATTTGTCCCACCGACTGGGCGAGCTTGCATGTCCGGTGCTGCTTTTGTGGGGCGATGCCGACCCGATCAGTCCGGTCGCGGTCGGACAACGGCTGGCGGAATTGCTGCCGAGAGCGGATCTCGTCGTCATCAAAAACGGCAGCCATGATCTCGTGGCCGAGCGCGCACCTGAAGTAATCCCGTACATTGAAAAGCACCTGGCCTTATAAGTAGGTCGGAAGGCAGACCGAAACCATGCAAAATTTCATCAGAAAAATGCACGGTACTTTTATTTTCCACGCCGTCTCCTCCCATTTCGTCAACGGACTTGTTCCGGTCGCCGTGCTCTTCCTGGTGTTGTCCCTGATCACCACCGACCCCTGCTTCGAGCGCACCGTCATCCACCTGATCAGCGTTGCCGCGCTGGCGATCCCGCTCTCCTTT
>MGTO01000029.1 GCA_001799485.1 Desulfuromonadales bacterium GWC2_61_20
GCACCGGGATGTCGAGGGCGGCGTCGAGAGTTTCCTCGATGACGAAGCACTCGGGCGCGGCGATATCCTCCAGTTTGATGGCGCCGAAAGTCGGGGCGATCGCCAGCACCGTGTCGATGATGACCTGCGGGTCGCGGCTCTCGATGAGGATGGGGATGCCGCTGATGCCGACGAAGTGGTCGAAGAGGGCGGCCTTCCCTTCCATCACCGGCATGCCGGCGACGGCGCCGATGTCGCCGAGGCCGAGGATGGCGGTGCCGTTGGTGACGATGGCGACCTGGTTGGGAATGGCGGTGTAGAGGCGCGCCAGTTCGGGATTCTTCTGGATGTCGAGACAGACCGAGGCGACGCCGGGGGTGTAGAGCTTGCGGATATCGTTGATGGTCTTGATCGGCCGCGTCCCTTTCATGGCGATCTTGCCGCCGAGGTGGAGCTCGCGGACCAGGTCGACGACATCCTCGACGACGATCCCCTCGATCAGGCGGATATCGTCGAGAATCCGTTCGAGGTGCTCTTCGGAATCGACGTAGATCGTCATCTCGCGGGTATTGTGGGTCAGACCGATGCGGACGATGCGGATATCGCCGATGTTGCTGCCGCCCATGCCGACGGCGGTGGTCAGCTTGCCGAGGTAGCCCGGTTTGTCGGGGATGAGGACGCGCAGGGTTTTGGCCAGCTTGCCGGCCCCTTTTTCGATTTCCATGGTTGTCGCTCCAGTTTTTCCGGTGCTAAAGTCTTTTGAAGTGGCTGCGACCGTGCGCCGATGATATGTCCGCCCCGGCGCCGGGTCAATCGGAAAAACCCCATGCGCTAAGCCGCGTACCTTTGCGAGCATCCTTGCCCGCAAATTCCCCCTTTACCCCGTCGCGCCGATATCCTATCCTGTTCCCCGCAGTAAGGAGCGCCACTTACGCCGCGCTACCAATCCCCTCCGCAAAGGCTCTCTCCCATGACCGAACTCGACAAGGCCCTGGCGATCTTTCGCCAGGACACGGACGACCCGAAGAACCAGTCGCGGTTTTTCGACCTCTTTCTCAACGCGTCCTTTTTCGTCCCCACGGTACCCGAAGACGACCCCCCCGCCGCCGTCGCCGGGGCAACGGTGGCGGAGGGGCAGGTGCTGCCGCTGATCATCGAGGCCGAGGGGAACGATTACCTCATCCTCTTCGACACCCGCGAGCGCCTCTACGCCTGGGCCGAAGCCGAGGTCAAATATGTCGAGGTGCCGGGGCATGTCCTCGCCGCCACCTCGGCGGCGCCGCTGCACTGGGCCCTCAATGTCGGGACCGAACACTCCAAGCAGTTTCTCCCCGAAGAGATCGCCTGGCTCAAGGAGGTCGTCGAGCGCTGTAATGCCGAGGCGGCGAAAGAGGCCGAAGCTAAACCCAACCTTTCACTGTAAGGAGTTTTTTATGCCGACCGCTACTGCCCGTCACATCCTCGTGGCCAATGAAGCCGAGTGCCTCAAGCTTAAAGGCGATATCGAAGCCGGCGCCGACTTCGCCGTCGTCGCCAAGGCCAATTCGTCCTGCCCCTCGCGCATGCAGGGGGGTGACCTCGGCGCCTTCACCCCGGGGCAGATGGTGCGGGAGTTCGACGAAGTCGTCTTCTCCGGCCCGGTGAATACCGTCCTCGGCCCGGTCAAGACCCAGTTCGGCTTCCATCTCATCGAGATCACCAAGCGCTGGTAGGATCGCGGCGGTTACCGTGCCGCCACTCTTGCCCCTGCACAGGAGTCGTCATTATGGAACGCACTTTCGGCAGCAAAGTCCTGCGCGCCTTCTTCGGTCTGATCGCCATTGCCGCGGCCCTCGCCGTCGCCTATCTGCTGATCGTCCTCACCTGGAGCTACTCGGACGGTGAGCGGGTCGGCTACATCCAGAAATTCTCCAACAAGGGGTGGCTTTGCAAGACCTGGGAAGGGGAACTGGCGATGTTCCCGGTGGTGGCGATGCAGGCGGAGAAGTTCGTCTTCTCCGTGCGCGACGAAGCCGTGGCCGCCAAGATCAACCAGAACATGGGGAAAAAGATGGCGATCCATTACGAAGAACATAAAGGGGTGCCGACGAGTTGTTTCGGTGAAACACCCTATTACGTAGTTGATGTACGTCTTCTGGAGTAGTTCTCGATCCATATAATGCAGACAACGGGGCGCGAGCAATCGCGCCCCGTTTGCCGTTGTGCCCTGTCGCATTGCAACCCCTTTCCGCTCCTGCTACACTAGCCCGGCAAGCTGACCGCGCCGTTCCCCCCCCCTTCGCCATCGAGCCGATCACCATGGGCATTGCCGACCATCTCTCGCCGCAGTGGATCGAAGCGCAGTATCGTTTGTGGCAGCAGGATCCGGGGCAGCTCCCCGCCGACTGGCGGGCCTTTTTCGCGGGGTTCGATTTCGGCCAGCAGGAGCCGGCGGCGGCAGTCGACCCGACCCTGGCTCTCAAGCAGTCGGGGGTACAATCCCTCCTTTACCGTTACCGCGACATCGGCCACCTCCTCGCCTGCACCGATCCCCTCACCCCCTGTCCGACTTCGCATCCCCTCCTCGATCTGGCCACTTTCGGCCTCGACGAAGGCGATCTCGATACCACCTTTCATACCCTTCGCTTTTATCGCCAGGGCGCCACCTTGCGCGAGATTCTCGCAACGTTGCAGGAAACCTACTGTCGCCACATCGGCGTCGAATTCATGCACATGCAGAACCCGGTAGAGCGCCAGTGGCTCATCGATCGCATGGAACCGGGGCGCAACCGCCCGGCTTTCGACGAGAGCCGGCGCCTGGGGATTCTGGAGCAGCTGTTCATGGCGGCGCGTTTCGAAGCCTTTCTGCACAAGCGCTACCTCGGGCAGAAGCGCTTTTCCCTCGAAGGGGGGGAGGTCCTCATCCCGTTGCTGGAGGCGGCGGTAACCAAAGCGGCCAGCCTCGGCGTGCGCGATATCGTCGTCGGCATGGCCCACCGCGGCCGTCTCAACGTCCTCGCCAACATCTTCGGTAAGCCTCTCGCCGTCATCTTCGCCGAGTTCGAGGACAACCTTGTCTACAACTTCGTCGGTGAGGGGGATGTCAAATACCACAAGGGTTTTTCCAATGACCGCGAACTCCCCGACGGCGAGCGCCTGCATCTGACGTTGGCCGCCAATCCCAGCCACCTCGAGGTGGTGGCGCCGGTGGTCGAGGGGAAGTGCCGCGCCCGCCAGGAGGCTTATGGCAACGACGGCGAGCAGCGGGTGCTGCCGCTGCTGCTGCACGGCGACGCCGCCTTCGCCGGCCAGGGGATCGTCGCCGAGGTCTTCAACCTGTCGCAGCTCGATGGCTATCGTACCGGCGGCACGCTGCATCTTGTTATCAACAACCAGATCGGCTTCACCACCGGCAGCGAGGAAGGGCGTTCGACCCGCTACGCCACCGATGTCGCCAAGATGCTGGCGGCGCCGGTCTTCCACCTGCACGGTGAAGATCCCGAGGCGGCGGTCCTCGCCGCCGAACTGGCTCTGGAATACCGCCAGACCTTCGCTCGCGACGTCGTGCTGGAGATCGTCTGCTATCGTCGTTATGGCCACAACGAGGGGGACGAGCCCTACTTCACCCAGCCGCTGATGTACGACCGCATCAAGGCCCGCCCGTCGGTGGCTGACCTCTACGCCGAAAACTTGCAGGCTCAAGGGGTGGCGACAGAGACAATCAGTACTCTGGAAACAGCAGTGCAGGCGCGTCTCGACGGGGCGGCCGGCGGCGGTGCCCAGCCTGACACCGATACCGGCTTTTCCGGCAAGTGGCAGGGACTGCGCCGCGACTGGACTGCCCTCGACATCGCCAGTGGGGTGCCGACGGCGACCCTGCAGGAGCTCGGGCGTCGGCTGCTGCAACTTCCCGACGGTTTCGCCGCGCACCCCAAGGTCCTCAAGATTCTCGAAAAACGTCGCGAAGCCCTCGACCAGGGAGCGGGGATCGACTGGGGCGGGGCCGAGGCGTTGGCCTTTGCCTCCCTCGTCGCGACAGGGGCGACGGTGCGCCTCTCCGGCCAGGATGTGCGCCGCGGCACCTTCGGCCACCGCCACAGCGCCCTGGTCGACATGCACAGCGGCGTCAGCCATATTCCCCTGGCCACCGTCGCCGCCGCCGGCGGCGCCTTCCATGTCTATAACAGTATCCTTTCCGAGGTCGCCGTCCTCGGCTTCGACTACGGCTACTCCCTGGAAAACCCTCGCGGCCTGACCCTGTGGGAGGCCCAGTTCGGCGACTTCGCCAATGGCGCCCAGCCCATCATCGATCAGTTCATCGCCGGCAGCTCCAGCAAGTGGGATCGCTCCAGCGGCCTCGTCCTCCTCCTCCCCCACGGCTACGAAGGGCAGGGGGCCGAGCATTCGAGCGCCCGGGTCGAACGTTTTCTCCAGCTCTGCGGCGAAACCAATCTCCAGGTCGTTAATCCCACCACCCCGGCCCAACTCTTCCACCTGCTGCGGCGCCAGGTCCTGCAACCGTTCCGCCGGCCGCTCATCGTCTTTACCCCGAAGAGCCTGCTGCGCCTCCCGGCCTGTCAATCGCGCCTCGACGAACTGAGTGCCGGGAGTTTTTGCGAAATTATCCCCCCCGACCGCGATCCGGCGACGACGCGCACCGTCATGCTCTGCAGCGGCAAGATCTACTACGAACTCCTCGCCCGCCGCACCGCCGAGGGGCGCGACGATGTCGCCATCGGCCGCATCGAGCAGCTCTATCCCTTGCGGGTCGACCGCCTCGCCGCCGCCCTTGCCCCCTACGCGGCGGCACAGCTGCTCTGGGTCCAGGAAGAGCCGATGAACGCCGGCGCCTGGAGTTATCTGCTGCCACACCTGGCCGAGGTGCGCGGCAGTGCCCCGCGCTACGTCGGGCGCTATGCGATGGCGGCGCCGGCGGTCGGTTCGCACCGGGTGCACATGGAAGAACAGCGGCAGATTCTCGACTATGCCTTCGGCCGCATCAGTGCGGCAAAGTAGCAATAGGGCATTCCCCCCTTTTGCAAAGGGGGGCAGGGGGGATTTACTCATGGATGGTGGAGAAAAATCCCCCTCAATCCCCCTTTAGTAAAGGGGGACTTTCAAGCGATGAGAGGTGACAACTATGGAAATCAAGGTCCCCGAGGTCGGCGAATCGGTGCGGGAAGCGCAGGTCGCCAAATGGCACCAGGCGGATGGTGCCAGCGTCGCCAAGGACGCGGTGCTGTGCGAGCTGGAGACCGACAAGATCACCCTCGAACTCCATGCCGAGGCGGCGGGGATCCTGGCCATTCGCGCCCAGGAAGGGGAGACGGTGGCGGTCGGGGCGGTCATCGGCACCATCGCCGAGTCTGCTGTTGCGGCAGCGGGGGAAGTCGCGCCAGAGGCGGCGAAACCAGCGGCGAAGAAGGCGCCCCCGGCGAAAAAAGCCGCGGCGACGATACCGGTGGTTGAGAAATCAGCTCCGCCACCCTCGCGACAAACCGTCGCCCCGCCATCGCCAGCCCCCATTCTGATCCGTTCCGAAGAGCCGGCGCCCTACCATGCCGAGTCGACGACGTCGGAGCGGCGCAGCGAGCGCAAGGCGATGTCGCCGATCCGCAAGCGCATTGCCGAGCGGCTGGTGGCGGTGCGGCAGCAGACCGCCATGCTCACCACCTTCAACGAAGCCGACATGTCGCGGGTGCAGGCGCTGCGCCAGCACTACCGCGACGCCTTCGTCAAGCGCCACGGCATCAAGCTCGGTCTCATGTCCTTCTTCGTCAAGGCCAGCGTCGAAGCGTTGCGCTCCTTCCCCGAGGTCAACGCCCGTATCGACGGCAGCGACATCGTCTATCAGCACTTTTATGATGTCGGCATCGCCATCGGCGCCGACAAGGGGCTGGTGGTGCCGGTCCTGCGCGACGCCGACCGTCTGCACTTCGCCGAGATCGAGCAAGGGATCGCCACCTTTGCCGAGAAGATCGCCAAGAACCAGCTCACCCTCGCCGATCTCGAAGGAGGGACCTTCACCATCACCAACGGCGGCATCTACGGTTCCCTCCTCTCGACGCCGATTCTCAACCCGCCGCAGAGCGCGGTCCTCGGCATGCACTCCATCCAGGAGCGCCCCGTCGTCCGCGACGGCGCGATCGTCATCCGGCCGATGATGAACCTCGCCCTCTCCTACGACCACCGCCTCGTCGACGGCCGCCAGGCCGTCTCTTTTCTCAAGCAGATCAAGGAGTACATCGAAGCGCCGGAAGAGATGTTGCTCGAACTCTGATTTTTGTTTCTGTCATTCTCAGGAGGGTAGTCATGCGGGTATTGCGTCTGTTGGTTGCGGTCCTTCTCGTTCTTGGTGGTGCGGTTGCGGTTTCGGCCGCTTTCGATTCGGCGACCTTCAATGCCGGCAGCGGTCCGTTGCAGCTGCTCGGCATCGCCCCGGCCGGGGAAGAGGTACCGCCGGGGCGGGAGATCGTCCTCCATTTCAACCGTCCCGTCGTCCCCGTCGGCAAGATGGAGCGCGACGCCGTCGACATTCCGGTGGAGATCGAGCCGCCTCTGGCCTGCGAATGGCGCTGGCTCAACACCAGCGCCCTCGCCTGCCAACTCGGCGACAAGGCCGCCTTCAAGCCGGCGACGCACTATACGGTGACGGTGCGGCCCGGCATCCGCGCCGAGGACGGCGCCACCCTCGACCAGACGGTGACTCACACCTTCACCACCGAGCGCCCCAAGGCGCAGAACGTCCAGTTCAAGACCTGGACCGCGCCGGGGATGCCGGTCATCCGCGTCTGGTTCAACCAGCCGGTGAGTGCCGCTTCCGTTGCCGACCATCTCTATTTCACCACGGCGCAGAGTGCCAAGCTCCGCGCCGATGTCGCCAGCGACCCCGATTATAAAAACTCCGAGTGGTCGGCTGGGCGTCTCTGGCTCCTCAGCCCGCGCCAGGAACTCCCCCTCGATGCCTCGGTGCAGTTGCAGATCGAGCCCGGCCTCGTCTCCAAGCTCGGCCCTCTCCCCGGCAACGAGACGCGGACGGTGGTCGCCTTCGACACCTTCCCCCCCTTCACCTTTCTCGGCGTGCGCTGCACCAGCAACAGCGGGCAGAATGTCCTCTGGCGGCCGGGGGAGATGCTCTCGCCGCTGCACTTCTGCAACCCTCTTGGAGATATCAGCCCGATCTTCTCGGCGCCGGTGCTGCGCAGCACGATCAAAGACGCGCTCAAGGTTGTCCCCGGCCTCGCCGGCGGGCGCAGCGACTATGATCCCTGGGAAAACAGCGGTGACTGGTCGCACCTGCAACAACCGCACAGCCGGGGGCGGGAATATGCCGTCACCTTCCCCGAGCTGCTCAAGGCCTACGAGCCCTACACCTTAAGTGCCAGCGCCAGTGCCCTGCGCGACGAATTCGACCGGCCGCTGCCGCAGGATCTGCGGCTGATGTTCTTCACCGACCATCGCCCGCCGCGCTATGTCTTCGAACATCAGATTTCCGTCCTGGAAAAGGGGGTCGGCAGCGAAGTCCCGGTGGTCGTCAACAACCTCAAGCGCCTGACCCTGCAGGCCGAGGCCCTGACCGCCGCCGGCAAGACGACGGGGATCAGCCGCAGCGTTGAAATCCCGGCGGTGCAGGATGTCGCCTTCCGCCTCCCTCTCGGGGTGCGCGATCTCCTCCCCGCCGCGTCCGGCGTTGTCGCCGGGCGTTTCGAGACCGAGCCGCCAGTCCCCGGCCGCGACCCGCTGGAGCGCGAATTCTTTGCCCAGGTCACCCCCTTCAACCTCCAGGTCAAGGTCGGTCATTACAACAGCCTGGTCTGGGTCACCGACTACGCCAGCGGCCAGCCGGTGGCCGGAGCGCAGGTGGAGATCTACCGCGAACCTTTTCCCGGGCTCAACCCGACGCCGCTCATCGTCGCCCGCGGCGTCAGCGACGCCTCGGGGCTGGTCCTCCTCCCCGGGGTCGAGAAGCTCGATCCCGAGCTGCAAACCTTCAGTACCTACGACAACAGCCGCGACCCTGCCCCCCGCTTCTTCGTCCGTTGCCGCAAGGGGGGCGACCTTGCCCTCTTGCCCCTGACCAGCGCCTTCGACACCGACGCCAATGCCGATGGCAACGATTACTACGAGGGGAACGAGCTGCAACGCCGCTACAGTCACATGCACGCCTGGGGGACGACGGCGCAGGGGGTCTACCGTGCCGGCGACACCATTCAGTACAAGTTCTACGTCCGCGATCAGGATAACCGCACCTTTGTCGCCCCGCCCCGTGACGGTTACTCCCTCCAGGTCTTCGATCCGATGGACAACCTTGCCTTCGAGATCAAGGAGCTGCAACTCTCCGAGTTCGGTGCCGCAGCGGGAGAATTCACCGTCGCCGCATCGGCCCCCGTCGGCTGGTACCGCTTCGTCCTCAAGGCGTCCTTTCGCGCAGGGGAATGGGAACCGATGCGGGTCCTGGTCAGCGACTTCACCCCGGCCCCCTTCCGCACCACCACCGACCTCAACGGCGAGCTCTTCCGTGACGGCGAAGAGGTCAAGGTCAGCAGCCGCGCCCGCCTCCACAGCGGCGGCCCCTACGCCGACGCCGGCACCCGTATCACCGCCCGGTTGCAACAGACCCCGTTTTCTCCCAGCCATCCCCTCGCCCGGACCTTTACTTTCGATACCCTCCTCCCCGGTTACTGGGGTCTGCGCGACATCCATTCGAGTGAAAGCGCAGTCAATGCCCAGGGGGATCAGGAGACAGAATTTACCCTGAACAATGCCGGCATCCTCTACGGCCAGCTGACGGTGGAGAGCGCGGTGCGCGACGACCGCGGCAAGTACGTGGCGAGCGAGGCGACGGCACGTTATGTCGGCCGCGACCGTTTCGTCGGCCTGCGTCAGAGCGAGTGGGTGCTGCAAAAAGGGAAAGAAGCGACACTCGAGACCCTGGTGGTCGATGAATTCGGCAATCCGGCCAGCGGGACCGAGGTCAAGCTGACGGTCGAGTACCGCCAGACCCTGGCCTCGCGGGTCAAGGGCTCAGGCAATGCCTACATCACCCGTTTCGAGCATCAGTGGCTCGCGGTCGACGAAACGACCCGCGAACCGGGGAGCGAACCGGCCGCCTTCGCCTTCACCCCGGAGAAGCCCGGCTACTACCGCATCACCGCCGCCATCGAGGACCGCGACGGCCGCCCCCAGAGCACCGTCATGTACCGCTGGGCCGCCGGCGCCGGCGAGGTCATCTGGGAAAACGGCGCCGACAACGCTCTCTCCATCATCCCGGAAAAGAGTGAAGCGAAGATCGGCGAGACGGCCCGCTTCCTGGTGCAGAACCCCTATCCCGGCGCCAAGGCGCTGGTGACGGTGGAGCGCTACGGCGTCCTCAAGAGCTGGGTGACGACCTTTCCCGACAGTACCGCCATGGTCGAGGTCGAGGTCGAACCCGATTACCTCCCCGGCTTCTATCTCTCGGTCACCCTTTTTTCGCCAAGGGTCGACAAGCCCCTTGACGAAGGCGAGGTCGATCTCGGCAAACCGGCCTTCCGCATCGGTTACGTCGCCATGCCGGTCCGCGATCCCTACAAGGAACTTCTCGTCAGCGCCAAGCCCGACCGCGAGGTTTATCGTCCGCGCGACCAGGTCACCGTCGATCTCAAGGTCCAGCCGCGCCAGCCCGGCGCCAAGCTGCCGCCGACGGAGCTGGCGGTGGTCGTCCTCGACGAAGCGGTCTTCGACCTCATCCAGGGGGGCAAGAACTACTACGATGTCTATAAAGGGTTTTACACCCTCGACGGCCTCGACCTGCGCACCTACAACCTGCTGATGCAGCTGGTCGGGCGG
>MGTO01000030.1 GCA_001799485.1 Desulfuromonadales bacterium GWC2_61_20
TCCAGAAACGCCCGTGCTTGACTGTCTTTCTTTCTTTTTCGTCAAATTTATTTTTTTGGAAATACCAACTTTCTTCAAATATAATTTTGTCATTTCTTATTGAAGACCAAGGGGTACCTTCATAGAAAATCCTATTAATTTCATCGGAACAATAATCATCACAATTTTTCAAAAAATCATCCGAACCTTTCCAGAAATTTGTTCCGTAAATGCCGCTATATTGCATCCTATTGCCAATTGCGAATGAGTCTATTTTGTACGGCTTGACAAAATACATTCCGTGATCACCAAATTTGCAGGTAGCCTCAAAGAAGAACCATGATAGTAACGGGAACCAAATCGGCCAAACCATCAAGAAAATTATAACGCTAACAACCAAACCTCTGCGGGTATTTTGCCGGATGAAGTGGCACATGAATGCGACAACACCACCACAGACAGCTACATACCCTATCAAGATGAATCCAAGAACTAAGCCCATTTTTCGGCTCCTACCGTTTATGTAGCGTCTGCATAACCCCACCACCGTCCGAATAACACGCCAGACGGGCAGGAACTAAATCGTTTTTATTGCGGGAGGAGACCACATACGAAAAACCGCCGCTCGGCATTTGCGGCCGGTGCGGCAGTTCGATTGGCTAATGACACTCTTAACTGCGCATCTTATCCCCCCAGAACAAACGTGCAGACTCCTTGATACTCCCTCCTCCGCCGCAAGTCAATCGTCACGCCGATTCAAAGCTAATTCCCCACTCGCTCCCGCAAAATCCGCTCATAGATCGCCAGATCGCCCTCGGAGAAACAGCAGAAGATAACTTCGCTGATAACCGCAAGCTCCTGCACCGTGGAGGCAACCGTCGCCACCGCCACCTCGGCGGCGCTTTCGACGGGATAGCCGTAGACACCGGTGCTGATGCCGGGGAAAGCGATGGTCTGCGCGCCGTGGGCGGCGGCCAGTTCCAGGGAACGGCGGTAACAGGAGGCGAGGAGGGCCGCTTCCCCCTGGCTGCCGCCGTGCCAGACCGGCCCGACGGTGTGGATGACGTAGCGGGCCGGCAGGCGGTAACCCCGAGTGAGCCTGGCCTCGCCAGTGGGGCAGCCACCGAGACCGCGGCAAGCATGCAACAACTCAGACCCGGCAGCGCGATGGATGGCGCCGTCGACACCGCCGCCGCCGAGGAGGGAGGCGTTGGCGGCGTTGACGATGGCATCGACGGCGAGGGTGGTGATGTCGCCCCGGAGGGCGCGGAGGCTGGTAGACATCGGTCAGACCTGTTAGTTGAAAGAGCCCCCACACCTTGCGGCATGGGGGCTCCTGACTTGCGGGCAAAGGGCGACGGCCAAGCTTATTTCTTGGCCTTGGGCGCCGCCTTCTTGGCCTTGGGCGCCGCCGCCTTCGGCGCCGCCTTCACGGCAGCCTTGGGAGCGGCAGCTTTCTTGCCGGCCCGGGCGGCACGAGCCTTGGCCAGACCGGCGCCGAGATTCTTGTCGAGGGCCATCTGGCGGCGGGACTCGCTGTAGCTCTTGGCGGCCAGACTCTGCTTGCTCGAAATACCGAACTGTTTGCGATAAGCGCCGGGCTTGAGGTTGTGCTTGGACATGAGGTGACGAGTCAGGGTTTTCATCGACTCACCACAGATCAAACAGGTAATGGTGTTCTTGCCGATGGACCTTTTCGCCGACAGCGCCGGTTTAGTTTCGACTGCGGCAGCGCCAACTTCCTCGCCCTTCTCAAGGGCAACCAGCGCGGCATAGACTTCCTGAATTTCTTTCAGGAGCTCGTCCTTCGACATCGGATTCGTCGATGCATGAGCCATGACAATTTCGCCTGCCATTTCCAACAATGTCGCCATTTCAAATTCTCCTTGGTTGATAAGTTAAGTTACCCGCTCATAAGATTACACAAGTACAACTGTTGTCAATACTTTATTTAACAAATACACCAAATAGCACCTCCTTGAACATCTTTTCCATATTTATGACCATTGACACCAACATCCTGACGATCATCACGGATGGATCGGCCCTTCTCTTCGATACCTCCAGCTGAAAACTAGTGACTTTCATCGCGCGGGAACATGCCGACGTTTTTTCCGTGCGATTATGAATGGAAAACAGCGGGCAGGGCAGTGGCTGCGACAGGCAGGAATTGCCCCAGGTTCAACGTCTGGCCACAGCTAGAACAATAAAGGAAAAGGCCTGATCGTTTCCGATCAGGCCTTTTCCTTTATAACTGGCGGAGGGGGTGGGATTCGAACCCACGGTGCCTTGCGGCACAACAGATTTCGAGTCTGTCACCTTCGACCACTCGGACACCCCTCCGCGAGGCCGGTGATTTGAGCGCTCCCTTTATAAAGGCTTTTGCGATTTTTTTCCAGCCCTAAGTTTACGAAAAAAATCGCTGAGCTGACGGCTGCAGGCGGCGGCGAGAATCCCCTCGCAAACCTCGACCCGGTGATTGAAACGTTCGTCGCGGGAAAAGTCGTAGAGCGAGCCGGCCGCTCCGGCCTTGGGATCGCGACAGGCATAAACCAGACGCGGGATGCGGGCGAGGATGATCGCCCCCATGCACATGACGCACGGCTCCAACGTGACGTAGAGGGTGGTGTCGAGGAGGCGCCAGTGGCCGATGCTCTCCGCCGCCTGGCGGATCGCCACCATCTCGGCATGGGTGGTCGGGTCGTTACTGCTCTCGCGCAGGTTGTAGCCACGGCCGACGATGACGCCGTCGAGAACGATGACGGCCCCGATGGGGACTTCGCCGAGCCCTTCGGCGATGGCCGCTTCGGCCAGGGCCGCCTGCATGAAGTCGGTATCTTGCGACTGAGAATCCATGCCGTCGGATTTAACACGAATCGGCGGGAGACACAAGGAACTGTCAGGGGGATGGCGACGCCAAGGCAGATGCCGGTTCCCTCCTGGTAATGGCACTATCTTCACCTCCCGGCACAATAGGCCGCACCGAGGAGGGCTGTCCGCTCGTTGAGGATGACCTTCACCGCGATGTTTTCCAGCACGGGGCTCAGGCGTCCCTTGGCGGTGAAGGCCCGCATGAAACCGGGGCCTCTGAGGCGGTCGATGATCTTCGGCGCAATCCCTCCCCCAAGGTAGATCCCGCCTACGGCGAGATAACGCAGCGCCACGTTGCCGGCCTCGGCCCCATAGAGGGAAACGAAAAGGTCAAGGACCTGCTCGCAGAGAGGACATTGCCCGGTCAGGGCCGCCCGGGTGATGGCAGCCGGGGGGTCACCCCGGCGCATTTCCTCGGCGACCTCCGGGCACTCCGGCTGATGACGGGCGTCGCGCAGGAAGCGATAGATATTGCACAGACCGGGCCCCGAGACGATCCGCTCGGTGCTGACCCGGCCATGCTCGGCCCGCAGATAAAGGAGGAGTTCGGTCTCCAGCTCGGTGCGGGGAGCGAAATCGGCGTGGCCCCCCTCGCTCGGCAGGGGCTGATGGCGACTGCCGTCCCAATAGGCCAGAGCCTCGCCCAGACCGGTCCCGGCGGAAACGACGGCGATGGTCCCGGCGCGATCGGGCAGGCCATGATTGAGGATGGCCACATCCTCCGGGGCGAGGAGGTCGATGCCGTGAGCATTGGCCTCCAGATCGTTGATCAGCCGCACCCCAGGAAGGCCGAGGCTGCGGGCCAGTTCGGCCGAATCCACACTCCACGGGAGATTGGGAGTGCGCACCCTTCCCTGCCGTACCGGACCGGCGATGCCGAAACAGGCCCGCTCCGCCTTCAGCCTGTGCTCTCCGGCAAAGCGGAGCACGATCTCTTCCAGGCAACTCGCCTCGCGACTCGAAAAATTCCCTTCGGCCAGGGGTGATAACTTACCGCCAACGGCGTCAAAATAAGCGAGCCGCGTGGACGTTCCGCCGATATCTCCTGCCAGGACCCGCATCGTTCACCTTCCTGAAAGTTGCTTTGTCACCATTTGCTCTCATTGGCAAAAAAAAGTCAACCATTGCGGAATGTTGGCCTCGTCTTGAGAGGGGATCCGAGGTTGGACCCTCGCCAATAACCGCGAAAAAACTTGCTGTGCACCTTTTGCCGGATATATTATCCTGCGCGCCGCATAACATAATAATTCCGGATGGTTTCACGATCTGAATAGCAATTCGGACGACAGATGGACGCAAGAATAACAGGCGCATCGAGATCATACTCATCGATAAGAGCCTGATGAGTGAACTGTCCCCACAGACCTATTAACGCCGCTCCCTGCCCGCCATTATGCACAATTGCCGGCAACACATGCAGCCACACGGTTTTTTGGGTGCATCTATGGAATCAGGCCCCTGCCATTCTCCTCCCGAGACGGATGAAAATGGCAGGCAGTAGACACTACTACATTAATTTAATTAATATATTATAATTATTAATCTGTAATTTTTAGTATTATTTCATGTATGAATTTCCTATAATGTAATCAACCACGCAGGATGGAGAAAGTCGAGGGTGCCGCCCTTCGACAGAGGGCACCGGGACGAAAGGGGTGCGGAGGACCTTCCCCCGCCACGAACCAAGAAGGAGGACATCATGAAAACCACTAGCCGCTTCGCTAACCTGGCCACCGATGCTTACGTTGTAGCACTTCTTGCCCTTACCGGTGTCTTCGCCATCATGACGGCGATCCTGATCGCCTGGCCTGCTTTGGCCTACATCGCCGCCAAGCTCTTCTGATCCAACTCGCCCATCACTGACCAGCAAGGGGTGCGGAACATATCCGCACCCCTTGTTTATTTTGGATCTCGACGGCAAGGCTCTCCTTCCCAAGTCAAAGGAAAACGCCGCGCAGACACCGCTTGCCGTGAGCCAGGGTCGGGTAGGCGCGGCACATGTCCGGCTTTATCTCCTGAATTGCACAACGGGCGTGTTCCGGGTCGCTGCGGTCGAGGTGCGGACAGGTCGCGAGAGGTTGTTTTGTCTGCGGATCGACCCAGATCCAGCCAAGACGGTTCACGCTGTGGAGAAGGTCTTGTCTGCCCTTCTCCCGCCAGCGCTGCAAATCTCGGGGGGAGGCATGTAAATGCCCACCGAAGCTCTCGCAACATTGGCCACACTGCAAACAGGTTGGGGTTTCTTTCGTTTTGTCCTTGACTCCAAACAGGCGATACAGGGAGTTAGTCATCTCAAGGCCCCTTGTTGACTTACAACAGAAGGGTGATCCGACTCCTTGCGTGGATTGCGCTTCGACAACCGAGCTGCTTTACCCAGTGACCCCGTCGGGGTGGAGCCCTGCGGGGCGACTCGGAGAATGATCTAACGGTCATCGCTGGCGAAGACGCTTCGCACGACAGGTAGACGGATGACTCGTGCGCATGCGGAGTGACGCATGCGCCTGACGATGGCGGTCTCAGGAATTGATATTGGGCGGGATGGGGACTTCGGGGGAGATTTCTTCGGGGGGCAGAAGGGTACGGGACGGTTGCTGCAACGATCGCTGGCAATCCGCGACGAGCTGCAGTTTCTCGGGCAGGGACAGGCCGCCACCGAGGGGCAGTTGCGGCTCGGTCTTGATCAGAGAAAAGTCACCGGCGCCCCCACCGTCGTCGGCCGTATAGGCGAGCGCGGTGTGGGTGGTTTTAGCAGAGGTTATGTCAGGATCTCCCGTAATGCTCACCAGAGGAAGTGACAGCAACATGGCAATCACGACCAGCGATAGACTTTTCCGGAAGATTGGGTAGTTTTTCATGGCAACCATTGTTTTATTTTTTCACAGGATAGAAAAGTCCACGCCGGAAGTCAATGGTTGCAACCGGTGCCTCCTGGGGAAATAGAGCAATTTCTCGTCAACCAGGGTTTCTAATCGCGAGCCTGGAGGGCAGGACGTCAGGAAAAGCGGCGGGAAAAGAAAAAGGGATTACGACTTGTGCAGTCGTAATCCCTTGATTTGTTTATGGCGCGCCTCGAGAGATTCGAACTCCCGGCCTTCTGATCCGTAGTCAGACGCTCTATCCAGCTGAGCTAGAGGCGCGTGGTGAGGGGGTAATTTATCGCGCAAATCCCGGCGTTTGTCAACCCCATTTTTCGCCTGGGTTGCAGGCATAAAAATGGCGGAGAGGGAGGGATTCGAACCCTCGGAACGGGTTGACCCCGTTCACTCGCTTAGCAGGCGAGCGCCTTCGACCGACTCGGCCACCTCTCCGTTGACAACCGCATTGCGGGTCCGGCCACCCTGGCGGGCGCCGTCGCGGTGCAATCATATAGCACAACTTCTCGCAGTGGCACAAGCATTTTCCCGCTCATATCCGCGGCAACGCGGCAAAGTCCGTCGTCAGTGGCTGCCCCCTATCAGTTCTCAGTGGAGCAAAATCCAAAGCATATCCGCAGATGACGCAGATGGACGCAGATGAAGGTCTTGAACCAATAACGAGGATTTTTGCTTCAGGTCTTATCTGCGGACATCTGCGACTTCTGCGGATAAAGGGTTTTCAGGCTTTTACGTTGCGTCGTTGCGCCGTCGCGTGAGACGCCTTGAGACCTTACATTGCCAGAGGCTGGCAAAGGCGTTACGGATTTTGACCTTGGAGCTGCTTGATCCCTCGCCAAGACGGGATTACAGCGCAGCCAAAAATTGTTTGGGGTCTTCCGCCAAAGCCGGGAAATTTTCTGGCGTCACGATCACCGGATGCGCATCGGGAAAGTGGTTGATGAACAGTTCCAGTCCTTTGCTGGATTTCTTTCGGCCCGACTTAACTTCGATGGCGGAGAGTCGCCCCTGATGACGGTAAACAAAATCGACTTCGGCATTCTTCTCCCGCCAGTAAAAGAGTTCCCCCGGCAGTTGCAGCAACTGGGCACCCACCGCCAGTTCAAAGATTCTTCCCCTCTGTTCGGGGTCGGCCAAAAGTCGCGGACCGGCGGTCATGGTGTAAAGGGCAGGACATGCAATCAGGATTTTGGGGCTGGAGGTGCGCGTCAGCCAGCCCTTGGCCGAATATTTTTCCAGAGGTTGAATCAGGAAGGCTCCGGCATAGAGTTCGATGTAATACTTGATGAGATCGGTATTCCCCTTGTCCTGCAACTGACCGAGGAGCTTGGTGTAACTGATTTCCTGAGCCGGATAACGGCAGAGGATTTCAAAAGCCTGCCGGAAAAGGGCCGGGTTGCCCACCTTGCGGTTCAGGAGGATGTCTTTG
>MGTO01000031.1 GCA_001799485.1 Desulfuromonadales bacterium GWC2_61_20
CCTCGATACGATGAAGGACAAGATCAGCGGTCTGGCCGAGGTCGCCGAGCGCTTCGGCGGCGGCCCGGAGTGTGTGGTCGAGGTGCAGGCTCTGGCCGGCGATTCTTCGGATAATGTCCCCGGTGTCCCCGGCATCGGCGAGAAGACGGCGGTCGAACTCATCCGCCAGTTCGGCACGGTGGAGAACCTCCTCGCCCATACCGACCAGTTGAAAGGGAAGCGCCGCGAGAATCTGGAGACCTTTGCCGAGCAGGCGCGCCTCTCGCACAAGCTGGTGACCCTGGTCGATGACGTGCCGCTGGAGGTAAATCTGCAGGATTTCGCCCCGGTCGAGCCCGACCGCGACCGGCTGACCACGCTGTTCAAGGAACTTGAATTCCATAAACTGTTGCAAACCTTCTCCAGCGCCGCGAGCGCGGCCCATCACAGCAGCCCGGACAACGCTTACCGCGCCGTCCTGACCACAGCGGAATTGGATGAACTCTGCGCCGCGCTAGAAGCAGCGGAGCGCTTCGCCTTCGACAGCGAGACGACCGGCCTCGATCCGCTGCGCGCCGAGCTGGTCGGCCTCTCCTTCAGCGTCCGGCCGGGGAGCGGCTGGTATGTGCCGCTGCGTCACCACTACCTCGGTGTCCCCGAGCAGCTCCCGGTCGCAGTGGTCCTGGCGCGGCTGCGGCCCCTCCTCGAAGCCCCGGCCAAAGAGAAGATTGCCCAGAACGGCAAGTTCGACACTCTGGTCCTGCGCAATGCCGGGGTCGAGGTGCGGGGGCTGAACTTCGACACCATGCTCGCCTCGTATCTCGCCAATCCGGCGGCCAAGTCGCACGGCATGGATAGCCTCGCGGCCGAGCTCCTCGACTATCGCACCATCCCCTACAGCGAGATGTGCGGCACCGGGGTCAAACAAATCTGCTTTGTCGAGGTCGAGGTGGAGAAAGCCACGGTCTACGCCGCCGAGGATGCCGACATCACCCTGCGCCTTTATCAGCATCTCGCCCCGAAGCTGGTCGAGACCGGCCAGACCAGTCTCTTTCTGGAGGTGGAGATGCCGCTGTCGCATATTCTCGCCGACATGGAGTGGCACGGGGTGCGGATCAATCCGCTGCTCCTCGGCGCCCTCTCCAAGGAGCTGGAATTCAAGCTCGCCACTCTCGAAGGGGAGATTCACCTGCTGGCCGGCGGTTCCTTCAACATCGCTTCGCCCAAGCAGCTCGGCGAGGTCCTCTTCGAACGCCTGCAACTCTCCCGCGGGCGCAAGACCAAGACCGGCTGGTCGACCGACAGCGAAGTCCTGGCCGGCCTGGCCGAGGAACATCCGGTGGCGGCCAAGGTTCTCGAACACCGTTCCCTCTCCAAGCTCAAGGGGACCTACACCGATGCCCTGCCCAAATTGATCCTGCCGCGCAGCGGGCGCATCCACACCTCCTTCAACCAGGCGATCACCGCCACCGGCCGCCTCTCCTCCAGCGACCCGAACCTGCAGAACATCCCCATCCGCACCGTCGAGGGGGTGCGCATCCGCGAGGCCTTCATCCCGGCGCCGGGGAACCTCCTCCTCTCCGCCGACTATTCGCAGATCGAACTGCGCATCCTCGCCCACCTCGCCGACGAGCCGACCCTGCGCGAGAGTTTCCAGAAGGGTGAGGATGTCCACCGTCGCACCGCCTGCGAGATCTTCGGCGGTTTCCCCGAGATGATCACGGCCGAGCAGCGGCGCCAGGCCAAGACCATCAACTTCGGCGTCCTCTACGGCATGGGCGCCTTCAGTCTGGCCAAGGACCTCGGCATCGAGCGCAAGCAGGCGCAAGTTTTCATCGACAACTACTTTGCCCGCTACAGCCGGGTGCGCGACTTTATCGCCGGCAAGCAGGCCGAGGCGCGGGAAAAGCGCTACGTCACCACCCTCCTCGGCCGCCGTTGCGCGGTTCCCGAGATCTTGAGCAGCAACGGCGCCATCCGCAGCTACGCCGAGCGCAACGCCGTCAACTACCCGGTGCAGGGTTCCGCCGCCGACATCATCAAGGTCGCCATGGTCCACGTCTACAACCGCCTGCAGCGGGAAGGGTTGGCGGCCAAGATGGTGCTGCAGGTGCATGATGAACTCGTCTTCGACGTCCCGCAGGGGGAAGTGGAGGCGGTCACGACTTTGGTGCGCGAGGAGATGGAAGGGGCGGTGGCGCTGACGGTGCCGCTGACCGTCGAGATCGGGGTTGGTAATAATTGGCGCGAAGCCCACTGAGCGCAGAGGAACGAAGGCAACGATGATCAGGGAACTCCTCAGCTGAACCGCTCTCACGCCCAGGCCGGGAAAAATGCTATAGTCGCCGTGATGACCGCATCCGCGCGATACTCCTTGAGGTGATCGATGTTCTCATTCCTGCCCGGCTGGTTCTTCGGCCTCCTGGCGTTTCTCCTTTATTTCGTCAACACCGTCCTCTGGATCGGGCTCTTGCTCCTGGCGGCGCTGGTCAAGATTCTGTTGCCGCTCTCCCGCTGGCGCCAGGGCTGCGACGACGTAATCCTCGCCTGCGGTCGGCGCTGGATCGCCGGCTGCAATTGGCTGACCGCCACCCTCTACGATATCGCCTGGGAGATCGAGGGGGAGGCGCCCCTCGACCCGCAACAGTGGTATCTGGTCGTGGCCAACCATCAGTCGTGGGTCGACGTCATGGTTTTCATGGCGGTCTTCGGGCACCGGTTGCCCTTTCCCAAGGTCTTCAGTAAGCGCGAGATCCTCTGGCTCCCTTTCATCGGCGCCGCCGTCTGGGCCCTCGGCTTTCCCCTCCTCAAGCGTTATCCGCAAAAGCTGCTGGAGCGGCGCCCCGAACTGCGCGGCCATGACCGCGAGATTGCCCGGCAGGCCTGTCGCCGCGCCACCGCCCGGCCGACGACCCTGGTCAATTTTCTCGAGGGGACGCGCCTGACCCCGGCAAAACACGCCGCCCGGCACTCCCCCTTTCGCCACCTCCTCCCCCCCCGTGCCGGCGGAGTGGCGCTGGTGGATGCGGTCCTCGGCGAGAAGCTGGCGGCGGTGGTCGATCTGACCATTGTTTATCCCGCTGGTCGCCCGACCTTCTGGCACTTTCTCTGCGGCCGGGTGCGACGGGTGACGGTGCGGCTGCGCGAAGTGCCGGTGCCGCCGGCCCTGCGGCAGGGCGATTACGAAACGGACGCGGGTTGTCGGGATGGTTATCAGCGCTGGGTCACGCAACTCTGGCAGGAGAAGGATGTCTGGATGGACGCAAAATCGAGTGGGCTCCCGGCCGCCAGCGGCAAAGCAGGCAAACGATGAAGGTGACGGTCCGCGGGGCTCTCGTCCCCTTGCGCAATCAGCGCGGCATCTCCCTGATTATGGTTCTGGTGGCCGTTGTCATCATCGGTATCATGCTGTCCGTGGCCGGACAAACCTGGACCACGGTCATGCAGCAGGCGCGGGAGGAGGAGCTCCTCTTTCGCGGCGACCAGTATCGTCGGGCCATCGCGAGTTACTACAACGCCAAACATGGCGGCAAAGGCACCTATCCCGCCTCCATCGAGGTACTCCTCAAAGACCCTCGTACGCCCAATCCGCAGCGCCATCTGCGCCAGCCCTACAAGGATCCCTTCACCGGTGAGGACTTCGACCTGATCAGCGCCGGCGGGCAGGTCTCCGGCTCCATCGGCGCGGCCCAACCCGTGTCCGGGTTCAGGGGGGTGAAGAGCCGCAGTCCCCTCAAACCGTTCAAGCAGGACGGCTTCCCCCCGGAATACGAAAAATTTGCCGGCGCTGCCAGCTACAGCTTCTGGGAGTTCGTCTACGAACCGCCGCAAGTGGCAGCCCCGACACCGCCGCCGGCCCAGCCCTGATCCCCCCCCGATTGCTCCCTTTTCTCTTGCTCCGAAAAAAACGTCGCCCGCTTTGACCTGGATCATGTTTTCGCCGGTGCCGTTGGGGTAGTCTGACCTCAACAACGCACCGGGAGAGCAGCCATGAACCTCAAGAACGAAGTCGGCAACGCAGCGATCCGCGACGTCATCGCCAGCCACCCCCGTATCGGGGAAATCCTCCAGCATTACGACATCGGCTGCGTCACCTGCGGTGTCGGCATCTGTCTGCTCAAGGATGTCGTCGCCATCCATGCTCTTGGCGCCGAGGCCGAGGCGCAGATCGAGGCGGAGATCAACGCTTATCTCGACGCCATCGTTGTTGTCTAGGCTCCCAACGCAGAACACTTACCTCTTTACGATTAAGGAGAAAAAGTATGAGCAACCTCGCCTGTGGCTGTCCCGGAGCGATGGTCCGCACCATCGAAAAGAAAGAAACCACCAGTGTCCCCGTCGGGCGCATCGCCTCCGAACTGCGGCAGTGGCCGACCCAACTCCACCTCGTGCCGCCCCACGCGCCGTGGCTGCAGGGGGCCGATCTCCTCATCGCCGCCGACTGTGCCCCCTTTGCCTACGCCGAGTACCATCGCGACTTCATCCAGGGACGGGTGCTGGTCAACGCCTGTCCCAAGCTGGACGATACTGCTCCATACGTTGAGCGTTTGACCCAGATCCTGCAACAGAACGAGATCAAATCCGTCACCGTGACGATCATGGAGGTTCCCTGTTGCCGCGGCCTGGCCCTTCTGGCCAAAGAGGCGGTGGCGGCAAGTGGCAAGGATGTCCCTTTGGAGATCGCCGTCATCGGCATCGACGGCACGCGGAGGAGCTGATGAAAACCGACGTTACGGCCGTCATGGTCGAGGAACACAAGTTGATTTTGCGCATGATCGCTCTGGTCGAGGCCAATGTCGCGCGGATGGAGGCGGGGCGCTTCCGTGAGTGGCGCTTCTTCTTCGACGCCGTCGACTTCATTCGCAACTACGCCGACCGTTTTCACCATGCCAAGGAAGAGGATGTCCTCTTCGCCGCCCTGGTGGCCAACGGCATGCCGGCAGAGAATTCGCCGGTGGCGGCGATGCGCATGGCTCACGACCAGGGGCGCAATTTTGTCCGCGGCATGGAGGAGGCGGCGCAGAAGGCCGCCGCCGGCGAACTCGGGCAGATCCCCGGTATCGCCGAAAATGCTCGCGGCTACGTGGCCTTGCTGCGCGATCACATCGACAAGGAAGACCACATCCTCTATCCTTTGGCCGAGCGGGTCCTCCCCGAAGCCGGGCGCGACCGGATGGTTGCCGCCTATGCGGCGGCCGCGGCGGCGATGCCGCAGCTGGAGGCCAAATATCAGACTCTCGTTGCCGCATGGGAGACCCGGGAAGCGGCGTAATCTTTGCCAAACACAAAAATGGACCCTTGTTCAAACAGCGACAGCCCCCGAAACTACTCGGGGGCTGTCGCTGTTTATGTTGCGAATTTTGTTGCCGGAATCAACGTCCGCCGTGACCGCCTTTGCGACCTTCGCCCGGTTCGGGGCGGAGCTTGGCGGCCAGGTCGCGCTGCGCCGGGGTAAGGATGGCGTCGATCTGGCTGTGGGTCCGGGCGCGGGCGATGGTCAGCTCGGTTTCAAGGGCGCCGCGTTCCTCGGCCAGGGTCCTCACGGCGCTTTCATCGAAGGGGCTCGCCGTTTCGGCTTGGCGTAGCGCCTCGCGATTCGCCCGTTTTTTTTCGCGCAGCGGCGCGATTTTTTCCCGCTCCGTCGTCTGGATTTTCTTGATGCTGGCCTGCTGTGCCTCGGTCAGGTCGAGGACCTTGGCCATCCGTCCGAGCATCGGTCCGTCGGACGGCTCCTGACAGTCAGGGCCGCCGTCACCAGCAGCGAATCCGGCTTGCCCCCCGCATGGCCCGCCGCATGGCCCGCCCGGCGGCGCGGCGACGGCGTAGAGGGTGGCGGCGAGGAGGGTCAGGAGGGCGAGAGTGGAAATGAAGATCGATTTTTTCATGTTGCTTCTCCTTTTTGGGGTGTCAGAGGCAAGCGACAGCGCTGTCGCCTCTGCATGTGTGTTAACGATAACAGGCGAATGTGCAGGAAATGTGGAAGGAATGTGAAAATGCACCGTAGAGTGACAAGACTTTGTGGCACCAGAGCCGGCAGCTGTGCTAGTAAGGAGGCAATGGTCCCCATAAGCACAAGGTCATCGGCATGAAACTCGGACTCGCCACGCGATTTTTTCTCGTTCTTCTCGCCGCCACGGCTCTGGTGGCGTGCGGCATGTTTGTCATCATGCAATGGAGCATCGACCGCGGTTTTCTCCGCTATGTCAACACCCTCGAACTGGAGCGGCTGGAACGCCTCGGCGGCGTGCTCGAAGATCGCTACGCCGCCGCCGGGGGGTGGGATTTCCTGCGCGACGAACCGCTGGCCCTGCCCCGGCTGCTGGTGCAATCCCTGCCGCCCGGGGAGCCGCGCCCCGAACATCTCGACCGGCTGGAACGGCGGCTGGAACGGCGGCAGGGGCGGCGCGAACAAGCGCCGCCGCCGGGCATGAGCCATCTCTTCGAACTGCGGGTGCAGCTCCTCGATAGCGAGCGCCGCCACCTGGGCGGATCCCGCGCGCCTTTGCCGGCCGAGGCCTTGACGGCGTTGCGGGTACAGGGGGAGACCGTCGGCTATCTCGGGCTGGTGCCGCAGAAGAACCTGGCCGACGTGCGCCAACTGCGCTTCCTCAAGGAGCAGAAACTCGCCCTGGCCCTGGTTGCCGGGCTGACCCTGGTGGTTTCGGCCCTCCTCGCCCTCCCCCTGGCGCGGCGGCTGGTCCGCCCCCTGCGCGACCTCGCCGCCGCCTCCCGGCGTTTGGCCTCCGGGGCCTATGGTGAACGGGTGCCGGTGACGACGCGGGACGAGCTCGGGCAGCTGGCCGGCGATTTCAACCTCCTCGCCCTGACCCTGCAACAGAACGAAAACGCCCGCCGCCAATGGATCGCCGACATCTCTCATGAGCTGCGCACGCCGCTCTCGGTGTTGCGCGGCGAGATCGAAGCGCTGCAGGATGGGGTGCGTCCCCTGACCGGCGCCGCCCTCGCCTCCCTGCATACCGAGTCGCTGCGTCTCGCTCGGCTGGTCGACGATCTTTACCAGCTCTCTCTCTCCGATCTCGGCGCCCTGCAGTACCGCAAGGAGGCCCTTGACCC
>MGTO01000032.1 GCA_001799485.1 Desulfuromonadales bacterium GWC2_61_20
GGCGTCCCGGAGCAAACTGTAACAGCAATAGAACCAAACTGGCTACTCGTTCAATATACAAGGGGCGACCCGCTGGGTCGCCCGGATTCAGCAGTCCACCGTCCCCCGACAGCCCGGATAGGCCGAACATCCCCAGAATTCCTTGCCAACCTGTGGCCCCTGCTTGGCCCGACGCTTGACCATCGGCTGGCTGCACTTGGGGCAATTCGGTGCTGCAGGGACGGGAACCGACGGTGTCGGGTTTTGTAGGGGCGATTCACGCATCGCCCCCGCCTCGCGGATCAGCTGGTGCAAGCGGGCGCCGTTGAAGAGCTGGATGTTCAAACCGCGGGCAAAGGTCGTGGCGTCGGCGCTGAATTCGCCGGAGGTGATGACGAAGCCACCGGCCGCACCCTGCGCCGCAATCACGCCGTAGAGTTCCCGTACCGGCTGCACCCCGACCTTGTAGGCCTTCCACTGCTTGTCCTCTTCATTCGAATCGCTCATCCCGTGCGCGGTCGTACTTTGTCTCCCAATGCCGTTGTTTCATAATCTCCTGCGCAAAACTGGCCTTGGCTTCAGCCACAAACGGTATTTGATCGGGGGAAACAAACGACTCCAAGCTATCCAGCAATCGAGCGTTTGCCTCCATCAGAGCAGCACGCGATCCGCTCCAACTCATAGGTTGGAACCGTTCGATGAACACAGACAGAACGCTTCTAAAGTCTGACGCATTTGCAAGAAGTGCTTTTGCTTGCTCTGACCAGACTAGGGGGGCGCCCTGTTCCGAGGATCGTGCGAAAGTGATGATCGAGGCCACGAGAGAGTAACGGTGTTCGTGCCCCCCCTCACACCAAGCGATGAGTACTTCGCAGGGGATTGCACCAGCCGGGGAATTCTGACTGTCGTCCAACTGCTTGAAAACGCACACCCCCGCCTGCTGATCCTCCTCGTTGCCTTCGAATAAGGCTTCAAGGACGTTCATTGGCTGGGCCTCGAGTAGTGCTGTCAATAGGTTGGGATTGTCCCAAGAATGGGTTTCACAGTCGGCAACAGCCTGCCTTAACCGAACTGCAATTTCTGCTGCAACAGGACCAGCATCTGGGGTAAACAAACAGGCCCTGACAACCCCGGCGAGTTCGTAATCTCCATGGTCATTGTCTTTCTTGAACGTAATACAACAAAGCAATTCTCGGCCAGCCTCAAGAAGTTTTGGTTCGTGCTCCCGCCCATCCGAGCAATCTGAGTATAGACGCATGTACAGGATTTCCAGAGCCACGCCGAACCCGTCAGGTTGATCAGCAATGAGTAAGACCAGATCCTTGAGAGATCCTCCGTCCAAATGATCCGTCGTTTTCCCGAACGCTAAGTTCCCGTACATCCAAATTGGCACCTTCCCTTCTCTCAGTGCATGTTTGAGCCGCTCGACGCCGCGCACATCGAGACCAACGGCCGAATGTAGCACTGGAAGAAAAGTCACCAATGCCGGTTGATCTAGTGCCGAGTCGAGGAGGTCTTGCGCAAGTTGCCTATCTTTATTCCAAAGCACGGCAAGAAAGCCTCTGAGAACCTGCACGTTCTGGCTTTTCGGGTCGATTTGCTCAAGCCCTTGGCCAAGCCTTGCCCAAATAGTACGAAGGTCCGGGGACGCTTCAGCGAGCCCGCATCCGAACGCCCAGCCCCTGCTTCCGCCACGAAGAAGGTCTGGCAGGAGCTCGGCAAGCGCCTCCTCATCAACAGCAACCGCAGAACCGAGTTCGCGAGCGATCGCTTCCAAGCGCTCAGTCGAGTTCGTTGGGGTGCCCTCGATGATCATATCCTCCAGATCGAGTCCGCTGGATCTATCAATCAAGACAACCGCCCGCACCTTCTCCGAAAGATTGGACGGACGCAGATCGCCTTCCAGGGCAGACAGACGTGATAAGACCTCTGGTGGTAGCCGGTCCTTACTGTAGTGCATCGTTTGCCGGCACGCAGCCCACCCCTCACGCCAGAACCCATCGGTGGCAAACCTACGGGCTAATTTTTCGAGCTCGTCAAGCATATGGGCCGAAGCCAGACCACGGAAGTTGCGTGCCAGCACGTCACGCAACTCTGACTTGAGAACGCCCTCCGTGAGTGCCAAGCTCTCAATCAATATAAGGGCGGTGCTATACCAACGTCTTATGTCGGCATTGAATCGGGGTCGATAGCCGTAGTCACGAGATCGAGCTCCGAACTCGAAGCGATGGTGAGAACTGAAGTGAACTGTCTTCAGCATGTTGTCCAATGCGGTCAAGCCTAACGCTAGCGGCATAGTCTCGCCAGACCTAAGAAGTTTCTCGATAACGCCAAGGCGTTGCTCGATGGTTGCGTGCGTTCCGGAAAGGTAGATCGTAAACAGAGAGACGAAGGTGTCCGAAGCCTCTTTGGCCTCCCTCTCGTCTGCGCTCTGGGTTGCAGCCAGGGCCAACAACTGGGCGCTCCGTTCAAACAGGGGAGGGTCATAAGCGAGGGAGCGAAGCAAGGACCTGTGTCGTAGCCATACCGTTGTCGCCATCTCGGGGTGTCTGTAACCGGCCCGTTCCAGAGCCGTTAAGGCAGCTTCCGGTCGCACCGGAGCGACGTTTTCAAACATTGCTCGTCCGAGATCATTGAGAGCGGTCAGGTCGCCGAGAAGTCCATCGGGCGCGAGCCACCTCTCGACGATGGTAACTGCCTTGGGGTGATCGTGCAGGAACGACAACCGCCGCGAAAAAGACCGGGCCAAGCGCTCGGTCCCACCATCGACCAACTGTTGGTTAATAAGGTCGTAGGGTATGTCCTGTAACGCGCGAGTCGCGAGGCGGTTCGCGATAGCGTGCGGCAGCACCGCCCGCCATACCCCGCGCTGTTGCACGAGATCGCGCCGGAGCAACTCGGCGACGTGACGGTAGGTTTCTGCTGGAACCTGCCCTGCGAGTGCGGCCAAACGAGGAACCTCAGCCTCCGCACCCTCAAGCGCTTCTCCTTGGAACGAGTAGACGAGCGAGCACGCTTGGGCCGCGAGAAGTAGGTCATCATTTGGGTCTTGCCGTTGTCGGAAGAGTCGTTGGAAAAGCTCCTCGTTAGATAGGCCGGCGATGCTGTCTGAACGCTCGACCGTCTCGGCTAGGACAATAGCAATTCGGGCGTTACCGCCGGAGGCTTCAGCGATGGTGCGCGCATCCACCTGGGATAGGTGTGGGTACCTGTGCCGGACAAGCTTTTCAATCAGCTCGGGCGACGACGTATCGAGGGTGACGACCTGAGTTCCTTCGGGTTGGTCGTCGCGCACATCGTACTCAATCGTGAGGACGCTGACCGTGCTGGTTGTCCCACTGCACACTTCCGAAAGCCTGCGGTGTAGATCCGGAGGGCAGTTGTCGACAATTAGGACCGCGCGCGTGCGGTTCGCAATCAAGTCCGAAGCCAGGCCGGTCGGCTGCGGATCGGGATTGTCTGATAAGTTGGTGTAAACGGCAAGGGATGCTGGCAACGGACGCGCCCCGATCCGAGCGTCGAACAGGGCTTGGGCAAGTCGAGTCTTCCCGACGCCCGATAGGCCGACCAAACGCACTATCTTGCCGGGTCGGCTCAGTTCGTCTCGGAGCTGGTCAATAGCCCCGGCCACTGATTGCGCAAGTGTGTCACGGTTGCTACCAAGGTGCAGGCACAGCTTGTCATCCAGCAGATACTCGGCATCGGCGCCCTCTGCCGCGCCGGTCCAAGGTCCGTAAGGGCGCCAACCTACAAGAGCTCTACCCACCCTCTCCTTGACCCAAGTGATGAGACCGGGGTAACACCGTACCCAGGTTGCCAACCGCGTGCGATCATAGAAGTCGGTGCGGAGCTGACCGGCATTTGCTATGCCGTCCAAGGCCTCACGCAGGGCATCCTGCCGATTTCTAAGGGCACTATCGGCCGTTGACCCTGTTGAACTTACAATCACGTAAGCGCCCGTCTCGTCCGCAAGCTCCTGAATGACGGGACGGATCATTCCCGCAGGCCGCATTTCGGCGATGATCTCGGCCCTCGGCATGTCCGGTTTCTTGACTTGGAACCCAGTAGATGACCGCGGGACGAAGCCTTCGATGAATTCGCCTGCCGGTAATGACACGCGCACGTCCAGACCCCCGTCCGCCGCAGTTTGGTTTCCGCCCCATGTCACTGACGAAGGTGACAGCCCACGGCTTGCCAGCTCAGCTTCACAGAGACGGCCGACCAGTTCTCTAAGGTCGATGTCGTTCAGCTGATTAATATCATCGGGAGTGATGTCAAACATTGTGCTCCTTAGAGTTGCCCACCGCCTCGCCCCTACGCAGGTCAACGTCCGGGCGCAGGCGCTGCGCCCCTACCGGGCCAACCGCAACCGGGCGATGCGTGCATCGCCCCTACGCCAACCGGGCAAGAGCCTTTGTGTGTTTGATCCTCGCGCGTGCGGTAGATACGAGGGGTCAAATCCCCCCGTGCCCCCCTTTGCCAAAGGGGGGAACCCACGAGGTCACGACGATTTAGCCGGAACGAGATGGATTTCGAGCTTGCAGCCGACCGCCTCGGCGTATTTCTTCAGGGTGGACAGACTCGGCGAATGACGGCTGTCCGCCAGGGCCGTTTCCAGACGGGTCACCGCCGGGGCCTTGGTCCCCATGCGCTCGGCGACCTCGGCCTGGGTCAATCCGGCGCGGCGGCGTGCCTCCAGCAACTCCTTCAAGAGCGCATATTCGGGTTCCAGTTCGGCGTAAGCCGCGGCGAATTCGGGATCTTTCCGCCACTCGGCGACCATTTGGCGATGGGTTTTGCTCGGGGGTCGTGTTGTCATTGTTCGCTGATCTCATGTTGGCGTTTTCGTGCCAGTGCCAGTTCGAAGAAAGTAACATATTTGTTATTCCCCTCGCAACCCATCTGCTTGCAAGCACAAACGTAACCCCAGTGCCTCGATCAGTTCCCTCCCCTTGCCTCAGTCCGGCCAACCCACCGCCTCGCCCCTACGCAGGTCAACATCCGGGCGCAGGCACTGCGCCCCTACGGCGCCAACCGCAACCGGGCGATTCGTGAATCGCCCCTACGCCAACCGGTCAAAAGGCGCGGAATCCGGGCCTGGTGGCACCTTCTTCACACCGCCGCTTCTTTCCCCGCCTCCCGCTCCAGCACCTCGACGATGAACTTGTTCAGCGTCATCCCCCGCTGTGCTGCGGCGATGGCGACGCGCTGGTGCAGGGCCGCGCCGACGCGGACGTTGAACGAGCCCTTGAACGGTTTCTCCGGCGCGATCCCTTGTGCCTTGCATGTCTCCAAATAGTCGTCGACCGCCTCTTCGAAGGAGCGACGCAGGGAAGAGACGTCGGTTCCCTCGTAGCTCACCAGGGCGCGGATAAATTCCACACGTCCGTAGAAGATGCGGTCTTCGTCACTGTAGTGGACCGAGCCGAAATAGTCTTGGTGGCGCATCATGTCTTTCATAGCAAACCCTCGATGGCGAGTGTCTCTTTGATCTGTTCCAGTTGGTAATGCTTCAAGATGTTGGTCGGATGCGGCTTGTGCAGGATGATCGGCGGTCGCGTGTCGTGGAGAAACTTGACGCGTGAACCGCCGGTCTTCCCGCCGACCGCTTGCCGATAGCCAAAACCTGCCAGCAATGTTTCCAGCTCCTGCCAGGTGAAATCCTTTGGCCGGTTGCAGAAACGCTGCAACATCTTGTCACGTTTGGTCATTTCTCCCCCTCCTCAATGGAACTTTAGCAGAGCAGTCTCCAGTTATGCAACTATATTTAGTTGCATTAGGTGCAAGGCGGGCGACCCACCGGGTCGCCCCTACGCCAATCTATATAATCGGGCGCATGCGATGCGCCCCTAAGACAATGGTGGATCTTTTAATCCGGTCCCAACGCAAACGGGGCAGACCGGCCTAATGCCTGTCTGCCCCGTTGCGGTTCAATCCAACCTGAAACGTTTCATTGCCCCCTCCATCCGCTTACATCAGGCACACTCGCTATAGCCGCAGGCATGACAGACACAGCAGCCGCCTTCGTGCTCGATGGCGCCGCCGCATTCGGGGCAGGCGCCGCCGACCTGAGAGTGTTTCTCGTGCTCCTCGTCGTGGGCCGCCACATGCATCATGATCGCCTTGGCGACGGCGTCGGCGCAGGAGGTGACGCGGTTGTCGCCGAAGCCGGCCGGTTTGTGGCAGGTGATGCCGATGAGCTGCTTGACCGCCTGGCGGGCCTGGACGCCGGAGCGCCAGGCCAGCGACACCAGGCGGCCGATGGCTTCGCACTGGCTGGCGGCGCAACCGCCGGCCTTGCCCATGGTGGTGAAGAGCTCGAAGAGGCCGTTGTTGTCCTCGTTGATGGTGACGTAGAGGGGGCCGCAGCCGGTCTCCATCTGGTAGGTCGAGCCCTTGAGGGCGCGGGGCCGCTCGCGCTTGCGCCCGGCCTTGTGGCTTTCCATCGGCACCGCCGCCTCGGCCGGGCTCTCCTCTTTCTTGCCGACCGAGAGGACCTGCATGTCGCGCGAGCCGTCGCGGTAGATCGTCACCCCCTTGCACCCCTGCTGGTAGGCGAGGCGGTAGACGGTGGCGACATCCTCCTTGCTGGCGGTGTTGCAGAAGTTGACGGTCTTGCTGACGGCGTTGTCGGTGTAGGTCTGGAAGGCCGCCTGCATGCGGATGTGGTCTTGTGGGGTGATGTCGTGGGCGGTGACGAAGAGGCGGCGCACGTCCTCGGGGATCTGGTCGAGGTCCTTGATCGTGCCGTGCTGGGCGATGAGCTTCATCAGCTCGGGCGAGTAGAAGCCACGCTCGCGGGCGACCTTCTCGAAGAGGGGATTGACCTCGACGAGGATGTCGTTGTCGAGGACCTGGCGCACGTAGGAGACGGCGAAGAGGGGCTCGATGCCGCTGCTGGAATTGGCGATGATGGAGATGGTGCCGGTCGGAGCGATGGTGCTGCAGGTGGCGTTGCGCACCGGCTTGGCCCCCTTTTTATCGTAGATGCTCCCCTTGAAGTTGGGGAAGGGACCACGCTCGGCGGCGAGTTCCCGCGACATCTGGCGCGACTCGTCGGTGAGGAACTGCATGACCTTGGCGCCGAGAGCGACGGCCTCTGCGCTGTCGTAGGGGAGGCCGAGGAGGATGAGGAGATCGGCCCAGCCCATGACGCCGAGGCCGATCTTGCGGTTGGCGCGGGTCATCTCGTCGATCTGCGGGATCGGGTAGTTGTTGACTTCGATGACATTGTCGAGGAAGCGGGTCGCCGTGCGCACGACGTGGTGCAGTTTGTCCCAGTCGAGGGTTCCCTTGGCGGTAAGCATCCGGGCGAGATTGATCGAGCCGAGGTTGCAGCTTTCATAAGGGAGAAGGGGCTGCTCGCCGCAGGGGTTGGTGGCCTCGAACTCGCCGACTTTGGGGGTCGGATTGAAGCGGTTGAGACGGTCGAGGAAGATGATCCCCGGCTCGCCGTTGGTCCAGGCGAGATCGACGATATGTTCGAAGACCTTGCGCGCCGGCATCTTCTTCACCGGTTTCTTGTCGCGGGGGTTGACGATGTCGTAGTCGCTGTCGCTCTCCACCGCTTCCATGAAGGCTTCGGTCAGGCCGACGGAGATGTTGAAGTTGGTCAGCACCGTCTGGTCCCGCTTGCACATGATGAAATCCATGATGTCGGGATGGTCGACCCGCATGATCCCCATGTTGGCGCCGCGGCGGGTGCCGCCCTGCTTGATCGTCTCGGTGGCCGAGTCGAAGACCTTCATGAAGGAGAGGGGGCCGGAGGAGACGCCGCTGGTCGACTTGACCACGTCGTTGGCCGGACGGATGCGCGAGAAGGAGAAGCCGGTGCCGCCGCCGCTTTTATGGATGAGGGCGGTCTGCTTGATCGCCTCGAAGATGTCGGCGAGGGAGTCGCCGACGGGGAGGACGAAGCAGGCCGAGAGCTGGCCGAGTTCGCGCCCGGCGTTCATCAGGGTCGGCGAGTTGGGAAGGAATTCAAGGCTGGTCATGAGGCGGTAGAACTCGTCGGCCAGGGCTGCTGCGTCGTTGCCGGTCTTGAGGCGCACCTCGGCCTCGGCGATGGTCTCGGCGACGCGGCGGAACATGGCGGCGACGGTTTCCACCGGTTTGCCGTCGAGGTCGCGCTTGAGGTAACGCCGCTCGAGGACGGTGAGGGCATTCTTGGAGAGGGGGAGGGCGGGGGTGGTGGTCTTTTTCATTGCAGCGGCATCCCTTCGGAGGCAAGGACCTGCGGCGCGGGCCGTCAGGCAAAGTTCATGGAAACGGGATCATGGAAGCGGGGCCATGTCCCAATATGGAGTAGGAATGACAGTCTTAAACCACAAGATGTCGTGGCTGTCAAGGGTCTCGGCGCAAAATCAATAATTTCAGGCTTCTCTGAAAAAAATCGCACCGCCGCGCTTTACAAACGCTTCGCAACAGTGCTATCAATGCACATTCGTGGCGGGGGAGTTCAGGTGTGAGGGGGTAATCATATTGTGGAGTTGCCCGCATCCATCTACCGTCATCGAGCCCGCTGGAGGGCTTCGCCATATGCGTCGCAGCAAAAAACCCGATAACGCAGATGTCTGTGCCCGGGACAATCTGGCCCTGCTTGAGGAAGAGTTGCGGGTTCTCAAGGATCTGCTCAGCGTCGCCCAGGTCGTCGTCTCCTCCCTCGATCTTGACGAGGTGTTGCAGAACATCCTTTTCAGCGCCATGGGGGTCATGGACATGCCGGCCGGCAGCATCGCCCTCTACCAGGAAGACCTCGACGGCGAGGCCAATCTCGAACTCCATGCCCATGCCGGCCTGAGCCAGGCTTTTACCGACCGGGCGCGCTGGCGGGTCAAGACCGGCGGGCTGACCCACCGCATCCTCGAAGAAGGGGAACTCTTCATCGTCGAAGAGACGGTCGGCGCCGAGTTTTTCAACAACCCCCTGGCCGTGGCCGAAGGGATCCGCTCCCTCATCGCCGTCCCCCTGAAGATCCAGGAGAAGATGGTCGGCATCCTCTACCTCAACGATTTCGCCCCGCGGACCTTTCCCGAAGGGCGTCTGCGCATGTTGTCGGTCCTCGCCTCCTTCGCCTCCATGAGTATCGACAACGCCCGCCTGCATGAACAGACCCGCCACCTCGCCTGTACCGACGGCCTCACCGGCCTCTTCAACCACCGTCAGTTCATGCACATGCTGCAGGTGCAGTTAAGCCGCGCCGTTCGTTTCAAGGAGCCGCTGGCCCTGATCATGTTCGATGTCGACAACTTCAAGAAGTTCAACGATGCCTATGGTCACCCCACCGGCGACAAGGTTCTTGTCGCCGTCGGCAACTCCCTGCGCAAGTGCCTGCGCTCCTTCGATTTTTGTTTTCGCTACGGCGGCGAAGAGTTCGTCGCCATCCTCCCCGAGACCGATATCGCCCAGGCCCTGGTCGCGGCTGAGCGCTGTCGCCTCGCCATTGCCGAGGAGACGGCCCTGGCCCTGACCGGAGTCGTCCCGCACGGGGTGACGGTCAGCGTCGGTGTCGCCGTCTATCCGCGCGATGGAGCAGGGGAAGAGTTGCTGGAGGTGGTCGACCAGCTCCTCTACCAGGCCAAGGCCGGCGGCAAGAATCAGGTTCACCATCGCCCGGAGCCGAAGTAGCCATGGCGACAGGGCGGATTCTCATTGTCGACGACGAAGAGGGGATGCGGCGGCTCCTCGTCCGTGTCCTCGGGCGCGAAGGGTACGAGACGGTCGCCGTCGCCTCGGGCGCGGAGGCGCTACGTCTGGTCCAGAGTGAGATCTTCGAACTGATCCTCACCGATATCAAGATGCCGGGGATGGACGGACTGGAACTGCTGGCCGAGATCAAGGCCTTCGATCCGGCCCTGCCGGTCCTCGCCATGACCGCCTACGGCACCGTCGAAAACGCCGTCCAGGCCCTGCGCGCCGGCGCCTACGACTACCTCACCAAACCCTTCGAAACCGACGAAATCAAGCTGACTGTCGCCAAAGCCCTCGAACGTCAGCACCTCCTCGAGGAAAACCGCTATCTCCACCAGGAGCTGGAGGAACGTTACCGTTTCACCGGCATCGTCGGTTCGTCGCCGGGGATG
>MGTO01000033.1 GCA_001799485.1 Desulfuromonadales bacterium GWC2_61_20
TGGCGGTCTCCGCGCCGTTGCATCGTGAAGGGATGCACCAGGGCAAGGCCTTCTGGTACGGTCAGCTCTCCGGCGCGGTCGAGCCGGTCGCCGGAGTCATCGGCGCCGCCGCCGTCCTCTTCATGCGCCCCATCCTCCCCTTTGCCCTCTCCTTTGCCGCCGGCGCCATGATCTACGTCGTCGTCGAAGAACTCATCCCCGAATCGCAGCTGGCCAAGAACACCGATCTCGCCACCGTCGGCGCCATGGTCGGCTTTGCCGTGATGATGGTCCTCGACGTCGCCCTCGGTTAGGATTAAATTCACAAATCCACTCGCAATTCAAGTACAATAAGGGGCGACAACCCCCAACAAGGAGCATCGTAACAGCCCATGGCCAAACGCAAGAATTGTACGCCGCTGAATTTTGACGAACTGGAAAAAAGCTTCACCGAGGAGGAAGCGGTGGCCGAGGCCATGCGCTGCATCCAGTGCAAGAACCCCCTCTGCGTCAGGGGCTGCCCCATCGAGAACCGCATTCCCGACATCACCAAAGCCATCGCCGCCCGCGATTTCCCCGCCGCCATCGACATCATCAACGAGAACAGCAACCTCGCCGTCATCTGCGCCCGCGTCTGCCCGCACAACGATCAGTGCGAGGGGGCCTGCGTCCTCGGCCTCAAGGGGGATGCGGTCAAGATCAGCAAGCTCGAGCGCTTTCTCGCCGAGAAGGAGCTGGAGCTCTCCCTCAACCGCCTGCGCGGCAAGGTCGGCATCATCGGCTCGGGCCCGGCCGGCCTTTCGGTGGCGGCGATCCTCGCCAAGCAGAACTACCGCGTCACCATCTTCGAGGCCCACAACAAGGCCGGCGGCGTCCTCCGCTACGGCATCCCCGAGTACCGCCTGCCCAAGGAGGTCGTCGACAAGCAGATCGAGATCGTCCGCAACCTCGGCGTGCGCATCGAGACCGGGGTCATCGTCGGCGAGGATCTCACCCTCGACCAGCTCTTCGGCATGGGCTACCAGGCGATCTTCATCGGCACCGGCACCGGCCTCTCCAAGAAGCTCGGAGTTGACGGCGAGAATCTTCTCGGAGCGATGCAGGCGATCTACGTCCTCGAAACGGTCAATCTGGTCCAGGAGGGGAGCCTCCCCGACTCCAGCCTGCCGGTCACTAAAGGGGATCGGGTCCTCGTCGTCGGCGCCGGCAATGTCGCCGTCGATGCCGCCCGCACCGCCCTGCGCCTCGGCGCGCAGAGTGTCGAGGTGGTCGACATCGTCCCCGAGAAGGAGCGCCGGGCCAGCGACAAGGAGTACGGCGAGGCGTTGCACGAAGGGGTGCATTTCCGCTTCTCGACCAGCGTCGTCAAGATCCTCGGCAGCAAGAAGGTCACCGGCGTCATCCTCCAGGATTTCGAGCGCCACCACGTCGGCAAAGAGAGCCACATCCTCCCCGTCGCCGGGACCGAGCGCGACTATCCCTGCGACAAGGTCATCGTCGCCATCGGCCAGAAGCCCTTCGCCCGCATCGTCTCGACCACCACCGGGATCAAGACCAACGACAAGGGCTATGTCATCACCGAGAGCGAGCCGTACTACGGCATGACCACCCGCGAGGGGGTCTTTGCCGCCGGCGACGTCGTCCACGAACCGCAGACCGTCATCCTCGCCATGCGCGAAGGGCGGCGGGTGGCCGAGGCCATCGACGCGTGGTTGCAGATGAAGAATGTCCCCATCGGCCAGCTGCCGATTCCCTAGGCGATTTCCGAAAACCGTTAATACCCCTTTTACGGAGCGATAAAGCTTGTGGGGTATTTTATTTCCTGCGGAGCCTCCATGCGCACCTCGCCCCTCCTTACCGACCTTTATGAGCTGACCATGCTCGCCGGCTACCTGCAGGAGGGACTCTCCGAGGAGCCGGCGACCTTCGACCTCTTCTTCCGCAGCAACCCCTTCGAGGGGGGCTATGCCGTCTTCGCCGGGCTGGAACCGGCCCTCGCCGCCCTCGAACAGCTCCGTTTCGCCGAGGACGAACTCGCCTACCTCAAATCCCTCAACCTCTTCCGCCCCGCCTTCCTCGACTACCTGCGCACCTTCCGCTTTCGCGGCACGGTCGTCGCTCCCCCCGAGGGGACGGTGGTCTTTGCCAACACCCCGCTCCTCAGCGTCAGCGGCACCCTGGCCGAGGCCCAGTTCGTCGAAACCCTCCTTCTCAACCTTGTCAACTTTTCGACCCTGGTGGCGACCAAGGCGGCGCGCATCGTCCATGCCGCCGGCGACGACGCCAGCGTCCTCGAGTTCGGCCTGCGCCGCGCCCAGGGTCCCGACGGCGGCCTCACCGTCGCCCGCGCCGCCTGCATTGGCGGCGTTACCAGCACCAGCAACGTCCTCGCCGGCCAGACCTTCGGCCTGCCGCTGCGCGGCACCCACGCCCACAGCTGGGTCATGGCCTTCCCCGACGAACTTGCCGCCTTCCGCGCCTATGCCGACGCCTTCCCGCACAACTGCATCCTCCTCATCGACACCTACGACACCCTGCAGAGCGGCCTCCCCCACGCCCTGGCCGTCGCCGCCGAATTGCGTGCTCAGGGGCACGAGCTTTATGGCGTGCGCATCGACTCGGGCGATCTCGCCTACCTCTCGCGAGAGGTGCGTCAGGCCTTCGACCGTGCCGGTTACCCCGCGGTGAAGATCGTCGCCTCCAACGAGCTCGACGAGTTCGTCATCGACTCCATCCGTGACGAAGGGGGATGCGTCGACATCTACGGCGTCGGCACCCGGCTGGCCACCTGCGCCGGCCGCGGCGGCGGGGCGCTGGGCGGGGTCTACAAGCTGGTCGAGTGCTGCGGTCTCCCCCGGCTGAAAGTGACCAGCGACATGGCCAAGGCGACCCTCCCCGGACGCAAACGCGTGCTGCGTGCCATCAACCCCGACGGCGGCTATCTGCAGGATATTCTCGCCCTCGACGTCGACGATCCCCTCGCTCCGGGGGACACCGTCTACGATCCGAGCAACCCGCTGCAGCACACCCTCCTCGCTGCCACTGCCACCCTGCGCGACCTGCGCACGGCGGTCATGGTCGACGGTAAGCGCACTCGGGTGGCGGAGCCCCTGGACGCCCTGACCGCGCGCTGCCGGGAGGAACTGGCACGCCTGCCGCAGGGGTGCCTGCGTTTCATCAATCCGCACCGCTACAAGGTCTCCCTCTCGCCGACCCTCAACGCCCTGCGCAACCAGCTCATCGCCGAGCGCAGCAGTACAATTTAAGGAGTTCATGGATGCAGACTGACAGCGCTCTTCTCCTGGTCGATGTCCAGAACGACTTCTGCCCCGGCGGCGCCCTCGCCGTCCCCGGCGGCGACGCCGTCGTCGCCCCCTTAAGCGCCCTCGCCGCCCGCTTCGCCGCCAACGGCCGCCTGATCTATGCCAGCCGCGACTGGCACCCGCCACAGACCAGCCACTTCGCCGCTTTCGGCGGGGTGTGGCCGGTGCACTGCGTGCAAGGGACGACCGGGGCCGCCTTCCATCCCGCCTTGCAGCTGCCGCCGGTGACGGTCATTTTGACCAAGGGGGATGACCCGAGCCGCGACGACTACTCGGCCTTCAGCGCCCGCGACCCCGCCGGCACCCCCTTGCGCGAACTCCTGCAACGCGCCGGGATCAGCGAGCTCTACGTCGGCGGCCTCGCCACCGACTACTGCGTCAAGGCGACGGTCCTCGACCTGCGTGCCGCCGGCTGCGCCGTCACCGTCCTGTCCGATGCCATCGCCGGGGTCGAGTTGCAACCCGGCGACAGCGCCAACGCCATCGCCGCCATGGTCGCCGCCGGCGCGCGCCTGGCCGCGAGCAAGGAGCTCGGCTAGGCCGCTTCGTCAGCGCTGGGTGGCGACAACGCTCGATTTATGACTCAGATGGTTGTATTATCTTCGCCACACCCAAAATCACAAGGAGGACGGCACATGGAGAGCACGGAGAAGGTTCTGGAGGTCATGCACCAGGCGGGCGAGCCGCTCAACGCCGGCAAGGTCGCCGAACTCGGCGGGCTTGAGCGCAAGGAGGTCGACAAGGCCATGGAGCAGCTGAAAAAGGCCGGCCGGATCGTCTCGCCGAAGCGCTGCTTCTGGTCGCCGGCCTAGACTTGCTCCCGATCGAAACAAAAAACCCCGCCGATTCATGGCGGGGTTTTTTGTTGGGGCTGAACAAGGCTGCCGAAGGGAAAGTGCCGACGCCCAGTCTTGGCGGCAATATTCTCAAAGGCCTGGCGAAAAGTCGGGTCTTCGTAGCAGTTGATGATCCCAGTCCGCCGATAGATCGGCTCGTCCTTTGGTTGACATGATCGTTTACTGCTCAGAAGGCAAAACAGTCGCATCCCAGTCCCCAGAAGTCACCGTACCGTGGTGCCGCTGCACCGATGCCTGCCTGGAGTAGGTGGGCAGCATGGAGACAGCCATGCTCATGGCACTCTGCGGTATGCTGGTGCCGGGGGACCGGTATGCCGGCACGGGCGGCTTTACGAACGTCCAGGGGTGCGCCGTACCCGCCATACACCTTGATGGGTGACCATTCCGGCAGCACCGGTAGCGGAGTCGGGTCAAGCCTGGAAAATTCCCCGGCAGCGTAGACAACCTTCCCGTCAACTATGGTCAGAACAGATTCAATAGCCTTGATTTTCTCCTCGGTCACCTTGAAGTAGTCTTCGGTAAGGACCACGACATCTGCCAGTTGCCCGGTGGCGATGGCCCCTTTCTTGCCGTTTTCACCCGAAAACCAGCTGCTCCCCTGAGTATAGAGCTGCAACGCCTCCTCCCGGCTGAGGCGGCTTGCGCCGGAATACAGGGAGGCGCCGCCAACAGTCTTCCCGGCCACCAGCCAGTACAGGGCCAGCCAGGGGTTATAGCTGGAGACGCGCGTGGCATCGGTGCCGGCCCCCACGGGGATGCCGAGATCGAGCATCTTGCGCACCGGAGGAGTCTGCTCCGCCGCCTGCTTTCCGTAACGGTCGAGGAAATACTCCCCCTGGAAGGCCATGCGGTTCTGGATGGCGATGCCGCCCCCCAACGCCTTGAGGCGTTCGAGGCTGCGGTCGGAGATAGTTTCGCAGTGGTCGAAGAACCACTTTGTTCCGTGGAACGGAATCTCCCGGTTCACCTCTTCGAAGACGTTCAGCATGCGCGAGATGCTTTCGTCATAGGTCGCGTGAATGCGGAACGGCCATTTATTGGCGGCCAATAGCGAAACGACCTCTTTCAGGTCCTTCTCCAGGTTGGCCGGAAGGGCGGGGCGGGGTTCCAGGAAATCCTCGAAATCCGCCGCCGAGTAGACCAGCATCTCCCCGGCGCCGTTACAGCGGTAGAAATCGTCACCCTTGCCGGGTGCGGTCAGCTTCATGCAGCGCAGGAAATCCTCTTTTTCCTCTTTGGGCTTTTGCGTGAAAATGTTGTAGGCCATACGGACGGTCATTTCCCCTCGTCGGTGCAGTTCCTCGATGATGGCATAGTCGTCCGGATAGATGTGCGATCCACCGCCTGCGTCCACCAGGCTGGTCAGGCCCAGGCGATTCAACTCGCGCATGAAGTGACGCGACGAATTCATTTGCTGTTCAGGCGGAAGCTTCGGCACCTTGCCAACGGTGGCGTAGAGAATGCCGGCATTGGGACGGGCGATGAGCAGCCCCGTCGGATCGCCATTTTTGTCGCGTTGTATTTCTCCAGCGGGGGGATTCGGGGTGTCCCTGGTGTAGCCGCAGGCGCGTAGCGCGGCTTTGTTCAATATCCCCCGGCAATAGAGGTGCAGGACAAAGACCGGCGTATGGGGGGAAACAGCATTAATTTCCTCAAGGGTGGGCATACGCCGTTCGGCGAATTGAAATTCACTCCACCCGCCAAGAACCCGAACCCATTGGCCGGGAGGTGTGCGCCCAGCCTGCTCCTTCAGCATCCGCAAGGCATCGGCAAGCGAAGGTACCCCGTCCCAGCGTAACTCTGCGTTGTAACTGAGGCCGCCACGAATGACATGCGTATGTGAATCGTTGAGCCCGGGGATGACTCGCCGTCCTTTCAGATCGATCCGCCGAGTTTGAGCAGTGGCCGTTCGGAGCAGTTCTTCGCCGCCTGTGGCGATGATGTGTCCCCCGCCCATGGAAACAGCAGAAACGTGAGGATGCGCACTATCGAGAGTCGTTATCTTGCCGTTATAGAGAATCAGTTCAGGTGCGCCGAGGGCGCGTTTCAACTCTTCGTCACTTGATTTCTGTTCCTTTGCCAATGCCAACCCGCTGCCATCCGAAAGAATCGAACCTCCTGCGGCCATCATTATCCCGGCGGAGCCTGCCATTTTCAAAAAATCTCTTCTGCTCTGTTTCTTTTCCATCGTCAGGACCTCCGCTAAGAGGATTCAACAGCCACGGGACCCCACTCTGACCGGCCAGACCCCCAGAATCGTGACCCCGAATTTGCCACCCATTGCCTATCACTTGCGAAATTTTATCGTTGAACAATTCATCGTCAAGAGGTTTGAATGCATTGTACAGCTTCATTTGAAACAAGATGGGGCGCTGACGATGCCCGCAGTGTAAGCCCTTGATTATAATTAAAAAACGATGGCACACCGCTCAAACAAACGGCTGGATAACTCCTGGCCGAAACAGGTAGACGCCGGCAACGCTGAGTTTTTGCAGGGCATTTTCAGTTGCCCCCTTCACTCTTGCCCACATGGATTTGCCTTGTTCCGAGCTGTCGGTGCCCGCGCCGGAAACATAAACGAAGGTCATGCCAGGGTTGTTTTTCGCAAGTACCGTCGCCAGTCCGAGCGTCAGGTCATAAGTGACCTGACGGTAACGCTCTTCCGACATGCCGGAGGAAGAAACTCCGAGGCAGAAAAAACAGGCGTCGAAACCTTGCAGGCGTTCAAGTTCCTGATCCGCATGCATCAAGTCCGGGCAAATTACTTGATGTATCTTGGGATGCACCTGCGTCAACTTTGTCCGGCCAACGACCGCGACCTGTTCCACATCGTCCGCGGTCAGACATTCACGCAATACCCCTTGGCCGACCATGCCTGTGGCGCCGGATATAATTACTTTCATCATTTGCACTCCGTTAAGAAAACCACTTCCACGCAGGTTGGAATGCTGTCGGTCTTTGCCCGCTAACTCAGCCCCGACATTCTCATTTGAATGTAACTTTGGACCGTTCATCTCTTTGGAGGAGCTTCTACCTCCGAAAAGACCTGTACTGTATCTGGGAGGCGCTGTCCCCGGATCTTGATCGCTGCAACAGACGCATTCAGTTCAGCCAGTTCTGCGGGTGTGAGACGAATGGCAACCGCGCCGATATTCTGGTGCATATGCTCCCTTTGTGTCGTTCCAGGGATCGGCACGATCCAGGGTTTCTGCGCCATCAGCCATGCCAACGCAATTTGCGCGGGAGTGGCATTCTTTCGTTCAGCCCACTTATTCACCAATTCTATGAGCGCAAGGTTGTACGGCAGATTTTCTGGCGAGAACCGGGACTCAGTGCCTCGAAAATCACCGGGAGCGAACCGGGTATTGGCGTCGATCCAGCCGGTTAGGAACTGCACGCCGAGGGGGCTCCAAGGCACAAAACCAATACCGAGTTCCTCACAAGTCGGGAGCACTTCCTTCTCGGGTCCGCGCCAGAGCATGGAATACTCGTTCTGGACCGCAGTGACAGGCAGTTCAGCATGAGCGCGCCGCAGTGTCTTAAGCCCCATCTCGGAGAGACCCCAGTGCAGGATCTTACCCTGATCCATCAGGTCCTTGACCGCCCCTGCGACGTCCTCGATCGGGACCTCGGGATCGACCCGGTGCTGATAGAGGAGATCGATGCGATCGGTGCGAAGGCGTTTGAGCATAGCCTCGACGACCAGCTTGATGTGTTCAGGGCGGCTATTGAGACCCGGAAGACGCTTGCCGGTTTCCTGATCGATGTTCCAGCCGAACTTGGTTGCAATCACGACCTTATCGCGGAAAGGAGCCACCCCTTCCCCGAGGATGCGTTCCACTTCGAACGGGCCGTACGCCTCCGCCGCGTCAAAAAAGGTGACGCCATGATCGAAGGCGGCACGGATGACGTTAATCATTTCCGGCCGGTACGGCACGGTGGTTTCATACTTGCGACTCATGTTCTGCACGCCGAGCCCAATGCTTGATACCTCGAGTGCGCCGAGCCGGCGACTACCCAGGCTCGTAGGCTGTTGAGGACTGTCCGCGCCTGTGACCCGAGGGAGTTCTGCCCAGGCTGAACTTGTGCGGCGAGGGAAACATGAGGCAGCAACGAGACTGCGGCCACCCCTGCCCCAGCGATAAGAAACTTGCGACGGTCCAGCATAGCGGGGCTGCCTTCTCGAACGAGGTCGTTTTGTGTGTTGTTCATATCGGGGGCTCCTTCTTTTTTGCATCTTTTAGTGGCCATATTGCATGGCTTTCTCCTTACCAGTTAAGTTCTTTTCTTCAGCGACCGGTCAGTTGCTCCAGTTTTTCCGGATACCGCGCCCCCTCGACCTTGATCCGGGAGGCCGCTGCGTCGATCTCGCGCAGATCGGCAGGCGTGAGTGCGATCTTCGCCGCGCCGAGGTTCTCGTCCAGCCGCGCCAGCTTGGTTGTCCCCGGAATCGGCACGATCCACGGCTGCTGCGCGAGGAGCCAGGCCAGCGCGATCTGGGCGGGGGTGGCGTGTTTTTCGGCGGCGATGTGAGCAAGGAGATCGACCAGGGTCTGATTCGCCTGAAGCGCCTCCGGGGTGAAACGCGGCAAAGAAGAGCGGAAGTCGCTGCTGTCGAAGGTCGTCGTCGCATCCATCGCGCCTGTGAAGAACCCTTTGCCGAGCGGGCTGTAGGGGACGAAGCCGATGCCGAGTTCGGCGCAGGTGGGGATGATCTCCTCCTCCGGCTTACGCCACCACAGGGAGTATTCGCTCTGCAGGGCCGCGACCGGCTGCACGGCGTGGGCGCGGCGGATCGTCTGCACCCCCGCTTCGGAGAGGCCAAAGTGCCTGACTTTGCCGGCCGAGATCAGCTCCTTGACCGCGCCGGCCACCTCCTCGATCGGCACATTCGGATCGACCCGGTGTTGATAGA
>MGTO01000034.1 GCA_001799485.1 Desulfuromonadales bacterium GWC2_61_20
ATCCCCCGCTTCGCGTGTGCCTGCGGCCGGGAAGTCCCCGTCGAACGCCCCTGGTCCCGCCCGGGGTCGAAGTTTGCGTTGGTGCAGTAGGGTGTATTGACCGGTTTTTCGGTGGCAGTTGACGAGAAAAATTAGAGCAGAGAATCATTAAAGGCACCCCCAACCGGGATGCCTTTAATGTTTATGGCAGTTTTCAATGACTCCGGCAGGTGGCTGACCCTATATTGATTTACCTTTCCCGCGTCCTTCTTGCGCCCCTCTGCCCGCCTCCATCCACGCCCAGACCGTAGCGACAATAGCATCCAACGCGGGCATCGCCGGACTCCAGCCGAGGACACTTCTCGCCTTCTCCGCCGCAGCGACGAGCTCGGGCGGATCGCCGGGGCGGCGGGCGACGACGGTAAAGGGGATGTCGCGGCCGGTGACGCGGCGGCAGGCGGCGATGACTTCGAGGACCGAGTAGCCGGCGCCGTTGCCGAGGTTGTAGACTTCGGCGCCCGTGCAGGCGCCGGCGAGGAGGCGTTCGGCGGCGAGGAGGTGGGCGCGGCAGAGGTCGTTGACGTGGATGTAGTCGCGGATGCAGGTGCCGTCCGGGGTGGGGAAATCGGCGCCGAAGACCTGCAACGGCGGGGCGGCGGTCTCCCCGGCGCACAGGCGGGCGGCGCGCTGGAGAATGAGAGGGATGAGATGGGTTTCGGGACTGTGGCGTTCGCCGAGTCCCCCAGCTGGATCGGCGCCGGCGGCGTTGAAGTAGCGCAGGGCGATGCTGCGCAGACCATAAGCGGCGGCGGCGTCGGCGAGGATCTCCTCGACCATGCGCTTGCTGCGGCCATAGGGATTGATGGGGAGGAGGGGATGCTCTTCATCCAGGGGGAGGCGCTGCGGGTTGCCGTAGACGGCGCTGGTCGAGGAGAAGACCAGGCGCCCGACCCCGGCCGCCTGCATGGCGGCGAGGAGGTTCAAGGTGCCGGCGACGTTGTTGTGGTAGTAGCGGTACGGTTCGACGACGGACTCGCCGACCAGGCTGAGGGCGGCAAAATGGAGGACGAGAGCGAAACGGCGGGGCGGGGCAAAGAGCGCGGCGAGATCGGCGGGGTGGCGCAGGTCGCCGACGACCAGAGACGCGGAGCCGACGGCATCGCGGTGGCCGCTGGTGAGGTTGTCGAAGACGGTGACGGCATAGCCCGCCTGCTGTAGCTGGCGGACCATGTGCGAGCCGATATAACCGGCGCCGCCGACGACCAGGACTGCGCCCTTCATGCGTCACCGGCGGCAGCGGTACCGCGGAAATAGGCGATGGTCCGCCGCAATCCCTCCTCCAGCGCCACCATCGGCTCCCAGCCGAGGGTCTGGCGCGCCAGGGTGATGTCGGGCTGGCGTTGGCTCGGGTCGTCGCTCGGCAGGGGCTGGAAAACCAGGGACGAGGACGACCCGGTCAGGGCGATGACGGCTTCTGCCAGCTGGCGAATGGTAAATTCCACAGGATTACCGAGGTTCATCGGCCCGGTCACCGCCGCCGGCGTCGCCATCAGCCGCATCAGCCCCTCGACCAGGTCATCGACGTAGCAGAAGGAACGGGTCTGGCGACCATCGCCGTAGAGGGTAATCGCCTCCCCCCGCAGCGCCTGGACGATGAAGTTGGAGACGACGCGGCCGTCGTTGGGGTGCATCCTCGGCCCGTAGGTGTTGAAGATGCGGGCGACCTTGATCTCCAGGCGGTGCTGGCGATGGTAGTCGAAGAAGAGGGTCTCGGCGCAGCGCTTCCCCTCGTCGTAACAGGAGCGGATGCCGATGGGATTGACGTGCCCCCAGTAGTCCTCGCGCTGGGGATGGACCTGGGGGTCGCCGTAGACCTCGCTGGTCGAAGCCTGAAGAATCCGCGCCTTGGTCCGCTTGGCCAGGCCGAGCATGTTGATGGCGCCGTGGACACTGACCTTGGTCGTCTGCACCGGATCGAACTGGTAGTGGATGGGGGAGGCGGGACAGGCGAGGTTGTAGATTTCGTCGACTTCGACATAGAGGGGGAAGCAGATGTCGTGACGCTGCACCTCGAAGAGGGGATGGGTCATGAGGTGGGCGACGTTAGCCCGCCGCCCGGTGTAGAAGTTGTCGACGCAGAGGACTTCGTGGCCGGCGGCGAGAAGCCGTTCACAGAGATGGGAGCCGAGAAAGCCGGCGCCGCCGGTGACGAGGATGCGCTTCGAACTGTCGGAGTTGCGCAAGGGGTCTCCCTCTTTAGAGATGCCGGCGGTACCAGGGGAGGGCGACATCGAGGCCGGCGTCGATATCGTGGCTCGGGCGATAGCCGAGGAGGCGGGCGGCCTTGGCGATATCGGCCTGGGAATGGAGGACATCCCCCGCGCGGAAATCGCGGTAGAGGGGCTGCACCCCCCGCAGCTGCGGCAGCTGGGGGAGGAGCTTGTCGCGCAGCAGGGCAAAGAGTTCATTGAGGCTGGTGCGGGCGTTGACGGCGACGTTGTAGACCTGATTGATCGCTTCGCCGTCGCGGGTGGTGGCGGCGAGAAGGTTGGCCTGGACGGCGTTGGCGACATAGCAGAAGTCGCGGCTGGTTTCGCCGGTGCCGTTGATCTGCACCGTCTCCCCCCGCAGCAGCGCCTTGACCCAGAGGGGGATGACGGCAGCGTAGGGACCTTCCGGATCCTGGCGCGGGCCGAAGACGTTGAAGTAGCGCAGACCGACGCTCTCAATCCCATAGGCGCGGGCGAAGACCGAGGCATAGAGTTCGTTGACATACTTGGTCACGGCGTAGGGGGAGAGGGGGCTGCCGATGACCTCCTCGACCTTGGGCAGGCCGGGGTGGTCGCCATAGGTCGAGGAGCTGGCGGCATAGACGAAGCGGCGCAGCTGGGCATCGCGGGCGGCGACGAGCATGTTGAGAGAGCCGGAGACGTTGACGGCGTTGCTGGTCAGGGGGTCTTCGAGGGAACGGGGGACCGAGCCGAGGGCCGCCTGATGGAGGACGAAGTCGACCCCGGCGCAGGCGCGGCGACAGGTTTCGAGGTCGCGGATATCCCCCTCGATGAAGGTGAATTTCGCCCAGGCGGCGGCGCCGACCAGCCCCTGGACCTCGTCGAGATTGGCCTGCTTGCCGGTGGCGAAATTATCGAGACCGACCACCGTCTGGCCGAGACGCAGCAGCTCCTCCAGCAGGTGGCTGCCGATGAAGCCGGCGCAGCCGGTCACCAGCCAGCGGCGCGGCTCCTTTGCCAATTGTTGACAGAGCTGCTCATAAGCTGTGGTCATCACAGACTCCAGTAGCGCAAACCGGCCGCCGTGATGGCGGCGGGGTCGTAAACGGCCTTGACGTCCATGACCACCCCGGGGCCGCTGCCGCCGGCGCAGAGGCTTGCCAGCTGCTGCGGGCCGAGGGCGGCGAATTCCTTGTGGGCGACGGCGAGGATGACGCCGTCGACACGGCCGACAGCGGCTAGCGCCGTCAGTTCGAGACCATATTCATGGCGGGTTTCGCCGGCGTCGGCATGGGGATCGTGAACCAGGGTCGCGACCCCGTATTCGGCCAGTTCGGCGAGGATATCGACGACCTTGCTGTTGCGGATGTCGGGGACATTCTCCTTGAAGGTCAGGCCGAGAACGAGAATCCGCGCGCCGAGGACGGCCTTGCCGGCGCGGATCAGCTCCTTGACCGTATGCTCGGCGACATACTTGCCCATGCCGTCGTTGATTTCGCGCCCGGCGAGAATGACCCGGGGATGATAGCCGATGGACTCGGCCTTGAAGGTCAGGTAGTAGGGATCGACCCCGATGCAGTGACCGCCCACCAGCCCCGGGGTGAAGGGGAGAAAGTTCCACTTGGTGCCGGCGGCGGCGAGGACATCGCGGGTGGAGATGCCGAGCTTGCCGAAGATGATGGCGAGCTCGTTCATCAGGGCGATATTGAGGTCGCGCTGGGTATTCTCGATGACCTTGGCCGCCTCCGCCACCTTGATGGTGGCGGCGCGGTGGACGCCGGCCGTGACCACCAGACTGTAAACGGCGGCGACGGTGTCAAGGGTCTCGCCATCCTGACCGGAGACGACTTTGACGATCTTGTCGACGGTGTGGACCTTGTCCCCCGGATTGATCCGCTCGGGGGAGTAGCCGACCTTGAAGTCGATCCCGCAGCGCAGACCCGAGCCCTCTTCGAGGAGAGGGACACAAAGCTCTTCGGTGACGCCGGGATAGACCGTCGATTCGTAGACGATGATGGTGCCGGGGGCGAGGTGGCGGGCGATGGCGCGGGTGGCGCCGATGACCGGCGAGAGGTCGGGTTTCTTGTGGTCGTCGATGGGGGTGGGGACGGTGACGATGATGAAGCGAGCTTCGCGCAGCCGGGCGGGATCGAGGGTGTAGTCGATGCGGGCGGCGGCGAGGTCGGCTCCGGAGAGTTCGCCGGTGGCATCGATCCCGCGGCGCAACTCCTCGATCTTCCTTTCGCTGATATCGTGGCCGATGACGTCGGCGACCTTGGCGAAGGCCGCCGCCAGGGGCAAGCCGACATAACCGAGTCCGACCATGGCGATCTTCGCCTCGCGGGCGGCGATTTGTTGCACTGTAACCACAGAATCAATCTCCTCTACGTTGGCGACGATTACTAAGGCACTCCTGCCTCCGGCTACTGCCTCGTGAAACTCTGCGCGACCTGCATTCCGGCGGCAAGAAACCCTTGCAGTGCCACCGGGTTATGCGCGTCGGAGCCAAAACAGTGATAACGGCCGGCCCGGGCCAGGACGAGAGCCCGTTGCCGCACCCCGGCCCCGTAATGGCCGGCGAAGGAGCCGAGATTCCCCTGCAGCAACACCCCTTCGTTCATGATCCGGGTGAGGAGAGAACCTTCCCCCCTCGATTTTGCCCGATGCCATCCGGAAATCTGCCGCAAACGCCCCCAGAGCTCGCCGCCCGCATCCTCTTCGTCAAGGAGGCGGCAGCGCTCGGGATGGGCGAAGAGCGGGATCAGCCCCTTGCGGGAGATAAGCAGAAGGTTCGCGCGCAGTCGCTGGGGATCGCTCTGCGACGGGGCTTCGACGAGAAGCATCCGCGTCTCCCCCAGGGGGAGGGGATCGTCCAGTTGGCGCGGGAAAAATTCATCGAGGTAGTATTCCATCCCCGGACGCAAACGCAAGGGGATGCCCTGTCCTTCGAGTTCGGTTTGCAGGGAGGTCACCGCCGCCAGCACCTGCGCCGGGGAGTGTTGGTAGACGCCATGGATGCAGTGCGGCGTGCAGTGGACCTCGACCATGCCGGCCGCGACGAGGAGCCGGGCCATGGCCAGGGACTCGTCGAGGTCGGCGGCGCCATCGTCGAAGCCCGGCAGCAAATGGCAATGGTAATCGATCACATGATGCCTCATTTGGCCGGAGAGGATTAGTACCGGTTCGGTCCCCGCAGGCGTTGGAGCCGGCGCCAGAGGCGACGCGGCAGCGCAGCGTTATCGGCAAGTTCACTGTAACTGTCGCCGTAACCATACCCGTCACCGCCATAGCCATAGTATTCAAAACCCTTGGCGGAACGGTCGTTGAGAACGAGTCCGGAAACGGTCACCTCCCCTTGCAGGAGAAGTTCGCGCATGCGCCGCGCCGCCTTGATCGGCACATAGCCGGCGGCAATGACGACGAGGAGGGCGTCGCCGTAGGCGGTCAGGACCGAGGCATCGGTCACCGCCAACAGGGGCGGCGCATCGAGGATGATGACATCGTAGCGCCCCCGCACCTCGCTCATGACCTGAGCCATCTGCTGCGAATTCAGCAGTTCGGCCGGATTTGGCGGCGTGGTGCCGGCGACGATACAGTCAAGATGGGCGATGCGCGTCGGGTGCAGGGCCTCTGCAAGTTTGGCGTCCCCGATGAGCACTTCGCTCAGACCGGGAGTGCGCGGATGATCGAACATCAGGTGCAGGGTCGGCTTGCGCAGATCGCAGCCGACCAGGAGGACCTTGACCCCGGTCTGGGCGATGGTGGCGGCGATATTGGCGGAGATGGTCGACTTTCCTTCGCCGGGAAGGGCGCTGGTGACGAGGAGAACCTGCTTTTCCCGCCCGACGCGGGCGAAATGGAGGCTGGTGCGCAGGGCGCGAAAGGCCTCGGCCGGCGCCGACTTCGGCTCCAGATGGGAGATGAGGGTGCGCCGGGTCTCCTCGCCCTGGGCTGCGAGCGGGGCTTTCCCCTCGCGACTGGCGGTGCTGCGGGGGGCAATGTAGGGGATGACCGCCAGCACCGGCCAGCCGAGAAGACGACTGGCGGTGTCGCTGTCACGGATGGTGTCGTCGAGATAATCGAGGAAAAAGGCGACGCCGACGCCGAGCATCAGTCCGACGACGAAACCGAGGAGGAGGTTTTTCTGTCGATTCGGCTTGATCGGCTGCTCGGGCCGGATCGCCTCGTCGATGACGAAGACATTGCTGATGGTGGCGGCACGGGCGATGCGCGCCTCCTCGCGTTTGGTCAGCAGGATCGTATAGATGTCGGCGTTGACCTTGCTCAGCCGCGAGAGCCGGGCGAGTTCGCGTTCGGCCTGGGGGAGTCGGCGCAGCTCGGTGTCGTATCCGTTGAGCAAAGCCGTCAGCGATTTGTCCTGACGCTGCAGTTCACTCTGGCTGAGTTGCAGCGTCTGGGTCAATTCGCGCCGCACCTGGACGATCTGCAGGGCGATCCCCTCGACCAGGGGATAGCTGTCGGTGAATTCGGTCAACAGCTCGCGCTTCTTCGCCTCGAGCCCGAGGAGCTGGTTCATCAGGGCGGCGACGGCGGGATCTTCCATAACCGCGACGGGGACATAGTAATCGCCGGCGCGGGCCTCGCGTTGCATCCCGGCGATGGCGGAATCGATCTGCCGCCGGCGCAGTTGCAGCAGGGTCCGCTCCTTCTCGATATCGCTGATCTTGGCGATGATGCGGGTGGCATCGGCGCCGAGTTCGACGACGCCGCTGTCGACCTTGTAGCTTTCGACGTTCTGCTCCGCGCCCTCGAGGGCGGTGCGCACCGAGTCGAGCTGACCTTCGATGAATTCGAGGGTCTTGCGCGCCTCTTCGGTCTTGAAGACGACGGTCTGCAGCAGATAGGTCTGGCTCAGGGCGTTGACGATATCCCGGGCCACTTCCGGGTCATGACTGGAATAGCTGATACGGATAATGCCGGTGCGATTGCCGACCTCGTTAACCCGGATCCCGCCGCGCAAGGCCTCCGCCGCCCGCAGCGACGACACCAGGGCCAGACGGAAGCTGTCCCCGGACTGCCCCCTGAGCTCGCGCAGGAGCAGGGTCACGCCGTGAGCGACAAAGAGTTCGCCCTCCCGCCCCTCCCCCAGAACCTCGCCATCGGCAGATTTGACCCGATAGCGCTTCTCCCCGGTCACTTCGACGGTAAAGCCGTTATCGATAAGCTCGGGCTCGACGGCAAGCTCGTCGACCTTGACCGCAAGCCCCTTGCTGACCTTATCCATGCGCCGGTTGAGATGGAGGTATTCGACAACCTCGCGGGCGATGGTGCGCGATTTGAGAATCTCGATTTCGGCGGCGATGGAGGTTCCGCTGTTCCCGGTGAGCTCCGAGAGGAGGGTGACATTCCCCTTGCCGTCACGGACATTGAGGGTGGCATTCGCCTCGTAGATCGGCCGGGCGGTTACGGTATAGAGGGCGACCCCGAGAAAGACGGTGCCAAAGACCGCGAAGACGGCGCGCTTGCGGCGCAGCACGACCAGCAGATAATCGTAGAAGTGGACTTCATCCGACTCGGGCGGGGGGGCAAAGGCCGATTGTTTCCGGTTGTTCTCCATCAATTCGATCCTGACTGTCCCACGGACAGGTTAATAATTGTCGGTCAGGAACATGATCTGCACAAAGGGATTGAGCATGGCGCTGACGGCATTGAGGGAGGGGAGAATTTCGCCGATCGCTTCGTTCCAGCCCCGGATGGCGCTGCGCGGGACGAAAACGACGTCACCGTCTTGCAGGATGAAGGGCAAGGTGCGCCCCTGCATCTCGGTGTCGAGATCGACCACCAGCAGCTGCCCCCGCGTCGGCGAGAGGGAACGGATGATGCGCACCAGGGTCTCCTTGCCGCCGACGATATCGAGACCGGCGGTCGCCATGGCCTGACCCAGGGTCAGGCGCCCGGCGTTCATCTTCTGCGGTCCCGGCTGCTTGACGGCACCAAAGACAAAGACCATGGCGTCGGCCTGATTGGGGATGAAGATGGTGTCGCCGCCCTGGAGAGGGGTATTCTGACTGGCATCACCCTCCCGCAGGAGGCGATGGATGTCGACCGGGAGGGTTTTGCCGCCGCGGATGAGGCGGGATCCGCCGAGATGGGCGGTCGGCTCCGGTCCCTGGCCGAGAGCGAGGCCCTGCAGCAGGGAACAGGGACCCTGCAGATAGACGACCCCGGCCTGATTGAAGCTGCCGAGAAGATTGAGGGGCTGACTGCGATATTCGCTGATCTCGATTGTAACCCACGGCTCGCGCAGAATGGCGCCGTAGCGGGCAACGAGTTCGTCCTGGATCTGGCGCAGGGTGAGCCCGACGACCGGGACGCTCCCGACCAGGGGGAGGCGGATGGCGCCACTGCCGTCGATGCGGCTGGCGGCGCTGCTCAACTCGGGTTTGCCGCCGACATTGACGACCAGGACGTCACCGGTGCCGACTTGATACTCGCGGGGCATATCCTCGGTCGCTGCGGGCGCTGGAACGGCGACATCGACCCGCTCCAGGACCGGATCGACGGCAATCTCGCGCACCGTCCCGGCCGGGAGCTCGGCATAGAGGGAGCAGCCGCAGAGCAGTCCGGCCAGGGAGAGGAAGACGACGGGGAAGCGGATGATCGACATGGCTCTCGTTTCCAGATTCGCTCCCCCGGCCAGGCCAAGAGAAGCAAAGAAGGGTAACTTGGCTGTTTCCAAGGGAAAAAGAGGTTTTCTTATAGCAGATCGAGGCCCTAAAGACAATTGCGAAATACCCCCGCTGGCGGTCGCCACGACTCACGGCGAACCATTCTCTCACCCGGTTCACCAGCGGCGGGAGAACCCGGCGGTGAAGAGCTGGCTGGTGGCGTCCTGACCGGCGACGTAGTCGACATTGGCGATGACGTCGATGGCGTAGCCGAGACGCCAGTCGAACCCGGCGGCGCTGGCCTCGATACGCAACGACGGCTGCAGATGGCGTTCGACCACCGCCCCGGAAATGCCGCGCCACTCGCCGTCGAGACTGCCGATCACGGTGGCGGCGTACTCCGGCAGGAGGAGGCGGAGCTCGCCAAAGGCATCGCGGCCGTCCCCGCCGACGTGATGGCCGAGGAAGTGTTCTTCGTAAGTATAGCCGGAACGATAGATGCCGTGACGATACCAGACGTTGCCGTTATTCCGAAAGGCGAGATTGGCGTATTCGGCGCGCAGGCTCAGGCGGCCGGCGGCATCGAGGCGGGGGAGGTAAAGCCCGGTCAGCCAGGCGGTCTTGGAGAAGCAAGCGCCGGCTTCGTCCTCGCCGCCGAGTTCGCCGTAGAGCTGGGCGCCACCCAGGGGAGCCAGACGCAGGCTGAAGTCGAGGGCGGCGAGCTGATTGCTGGTATCGTCGTCGCCGGAGAGGTTGTGGCCGCCGATGATGGCGAGAAAGTCCCCGGCATCGACCGCGGGGCGCCCTTCCCCGCCGAAGATGACGGTGCGGGCGGCGCCGAGCTCGAGCCAGGCGGCGGGCTGGATATCGAGACGAAACCCGCCGAAGTAGGGATGAGGGACGACGCGCTCCTCTTCGAGGCGGGAGACGAAGAGGTCGAAGCGGAACGGGCCGAGATAACGCAGCAGCCAGGGGAGGGTCACCGGCGCCGGATTGGTCAGGCGCACCATGTCGAGGGGGGGGGCGTTGTTGCTGAGGAGAAGGGAGCCGTGGCGCCCCGGCCCCCACCACAACGCCTGGCGGCCGACGGAGAGTTCGACCACGCCCAGGGCGACGGCGGCTCCTCCCGTCAACAGGGTCAGGTCAAGCCCCTCCCCTTCACCCGCCAGGAGCTGCGGCCGCAGGTGCAAGAGCACAACCTCCCAGCCGCGCGCCTCCCCCGCGGCGGTGAGCTGGAGGTTGTGGCGGTCCCGGTAATCGCGTCCGTCATTGTTGTAATTCAGCGCCCACTGCTGCGCCGGGGTGCCGGAATCCCTCGAGGGCTGGCCGGTCTGCAGCAGGTAGTCGAGGGTGACCGCGCGCAGCGGGACGAGCCAGCGCGATTCGTCGGCGAATTCCGCCCGCAACCGCTGCACCTGCGCGGTCGTGACGGGCGGCAGGGTGGCGGCGGCCTCAGCGGGGAGGGTCGCGAGCTGGCGCGCCACCTCCAGGCGGGTGTAGGGCCGCACCCCCTGCAGGGTCGGCGGCAGGACACCCTGCCCGACGAGTTGTTCGAGGGCCGGATAGACCCAGCTGTCGAGGGGAACCGGCGCCGAGATTTTCGGAGTGGCGGACGCCGCCCCGGCCGCAGCGGCAACAACGAGACAACTCAACAGCATCAATACGAACGAGCGGCGACTGCGCATCTTCTCCTCTGCCTCAACTGGTCACTTGACTGGCACCGATCTTCCGCCGAGCGGACATAGACATCCTCTCCCAGCGGGGGAGGATTGGGGAGGGGGCGCCTGGGTGTCACTCCTTCAGGCCTTGCGGATGCGGGGATCGGCCAGGGCATAGCCGACATCGGCGATCAGGTTGCCGACCAGGGTCAGCACCGCCCCCATGACCAGGATCCCCATGATCAGCGGATAGTCGCGCATCATGACGCCGTCGTAAAAGAGCTTGCCCATGCCGGGAATGGCGAAGATCGTCTCGAAGATGACACTGCCGCCGATGAGCCCCGGCACCGACAGCCCGAGGATGGTGATGACCGGCAGCAGGGCGTTGCGCAGGGCGTGCTTGCCGATGACCGTGCGTTCGGGGAGGCCCTTGGCCCGGGCGGTGAGGATGTAGTCCTGGCGCACGACCTCGAGCATGTTGGCGCGCATGTAGCGGGAGAAGCCGGCGAGACCGCCGAAGGCCGAAACGAAGACCGGCAGCACCAGGTGATGGGCCAGGTCGAGGAGTTGCCGCCACCAGGAGAGATAGTCGAAGCCGAGGGACTTGAGCCCGGCGATGGGAAAGAGACCGAGACGCACGCCGAAAGTATCCATGAGGAGGAGGGCCAGCCAGAAGGAGGGGGTGGCGAAGCCGATGAAGACGAAGAGGGTGGTGCCGCGATCGAAGAGGGAGTGCCGGCGGATGGCGGAGAGAATGCCCAAGGGGATGGCGATGGCGAGAATGACGGCGATGGAGAGGCAGTTGATGAGGATCGTCACCGGCAGCCGCTCGGCGATCTTGGTCGCCACCGGGCGGCGGTCCTGGGCGAAGGAGTCGCCGAAATCGAGGCGGGCCAGCCGTCCCAGCCAGCGCCCGTACTGGATATAAAGGGGGAGGTCGAGATCGTACTGGGCGCGCAGCCGTTCCTTGAGTTCGATGCTGACCTCGGGATTGAGCTGGGTCTGCAGGTCGGTCGGCTCCCCCGGGGCGAGGTGCATGACGACAAAGGAGATGAGAGTGATCCCGAGGAGCAGGGGGACCATCATCAACAGGCGCTTGGCAAGATAGATCGGCATCGCTTTCGTGCTTTCATCGGGGGGAAGCTATTTGGTAAATGACCCGGCGGTCTAACCGGGCGTTTACTGCAGATACTTCTGTTCACTTTTGGGCACATGCCAGCGAATGAAGTTGTGACTGATGCCGGCCGGGGCCGGTTCGATCCCGTGAAATCGGGCGGCGACGACGGGGAGGGCATCGGGGACATAGAGGAAGGTGTAGGGCTGTTCGTCGGCGAGAATCTCCTGCAGCCGGTCGTAGGCCTTCTTGCGCGCCCCCTGGTCGAGGGTGCGCCGCCCCTGCTCGAGGAGGGTATCGACCTCGGCATTGCGGAAACCGATGAAATTGAGTTCGCCGGGACGGGTCTTGCTCGAATGCCAGACGTTGTAGCCATCGGGATCGATGGGGACGGTCCAGCCGAGGATGGTGGCATCGAACTTCCCCGGGTTGATGAATTCCTTGAGGAACGAGGCCCACTCGACGACCCGCAGTTTGACGTCGACCCCGACCTCGCGGAAACGCCGCTGGATGATCTCGCCAGCCTTGCTGCGCTGGTCGTTCCCCTGGTTGGTGACGATGGTGAAGGCGAAGGGCTGGCCGTTCTGGTCGACGATGCCGTCGCCATCGCTGTCCTTCCAGCCGGCGGCGGCGAGGAGTTCCCGCGCCTTGGCCGGATCGTAGTCGTAGCGCCGGACCGTGGGGTTGTGCGGCCAGGTCCCCGGCTTGTAGGGGCCGGTCGCCTCCTGACCGAGGCCGAGGAGGACGCCGTCGATGATTTCGCGCTTGTCGATGGCATGGGCCAGGGCCTGCCGCACGCGCTTGTCCTGAAAGAGGGGGCGGTTGAGATTATAGCCGAGATAGGTGTAGGCAAAGGCGGGGTAGCGGTACTTGCCGAAAGCCTTGATAAATTCGGGGGACTCGGTCTGCCGCGCATACTGCAAAGGGGTCAGCCCCATCATGTCGATGCCGCCGGCCTTGAGCTCGAGAAACATGGTCGATTCGTCGGGGATGATGCGAAAGACGACGCGGTCGATATGGGGGCGCCCCTCGAAGTAGTCGGGGTTGGCGGCGAGGACGATCTTCTCCCCCCGTTTCCATTCGACGAAACGGTAGGGACCGGTGCCGACGGGGGCCGAGGCGAGAGGGCTTTTGGTGAGCACCTGACCGGCGAGGAGGTGCTTCGGCATGATACTGACCCCCCAGCTGATGAGGGCCTGGGCCAGCGGTTTCTTGTAACTGACGCGCAAGGTCAGGGGGTCAAGAATCTCGACCTTGTCGACCTGGCGGTAGTTCTCGGCATAGGCCGTCGGCACCTGCGGATCGATATAGGTCTGGTAGGTGAAGAGGACATCCTCGGCGGTGAAGGGGGCGCCGTCGTGCCATTTCACCCCTTTCCGCAGGTGAAAGGTGATAACCAGGTTGTCGGGGGAAATCTCCCACGATTCGGCAAGTTCCCCCTGGTACTGCAGGTTCTTGTCGTAACGGACGAGTCCGTTGTAGACCAGCTCATTGACCTCGGAGGAAGCACTGTCCGAAGCGAGGACCGGCAGGAAGGTCGTGGCATCGCCACTGCTCCCCTGCAGGATGGTATCGCCAGACACCGGCGTCGCCGTCACCGCGGGGAGCTGCCCCGCCGGGGCTGCCGCCTCCTGGCGGTTGCAACCAGCGAGAAGGAAGAGGGGCAAGAGCAACAGGAGTAAGCGTTTGGTCAGATACATGCATGGTCTCCAGCGACGGAACTGCTTGTGAAAACGGCAAGCCCTTAACTTTCAGGGAAAGGGAGGATTGGGGTCTGCGCCGGCACCTTGAGGAGAAAGCGCGCCTCGTCGAGGGTCCGGGTGGTATCGATCTCCGTCAGCTCCAGGTTTGCCTCGATGCCGGCCGCGGGCAGGCGCAGGGAGATCTGGCGGGGAAAAGCCTCCTCCCCGGCGTAATCGCCGTAGCGCACCTCGCAGAGAAGTTCCCCCTCGCGCCAGTAAGCCGCCCGCAACAGCTCTCCGCCGACGGCAAAGGCGAATTCCTGACGCATGCGGCCGCCATCGTCGAGGGTCAGGACAACCGCCCCGGCGCGCCAGCTGGTGGCGGCAGCGGAGTAATGAAAGCGGGGGAGCTCGAGTAAAAGAAGGCCGACGAGCTGCTCGACCGGCAACGGCAAGCCGGTGAAACGGGCCAGGTTGGCGGTCGAGGGCTCCCCGGCGTAGAAACGCCCCTCCCCGGGAATATGGACCTGCAGCCGAGAGGCGGCGGCAACCTGCAACAATGGAGAGGAAAAGGGTCCGAGGACATCGACCCGCAGCCGGTCGGGCTTGCGCACCAGCAACGCCTGCTGCAGGGTACGACTCGCGCCGTCCCGGACGATGTGCGCCCGGGCCAGGGCCGCCAGGGAATCGAAACGGCCGTCGAGGGCGGCGAGGCGCCCCAGCAGCATCGTCGGGTCGGGCAGCAGGGCGGGGGGCAAGACTTCCTGCGGGCTCCGCAGACAGGCGCCAAGAAGCAGCCCGAGCACGAGAGGGCCGATGTGGCGGACGCAAGAATGCAGCTGCCGGCGGGAAGGGTTCATCGCCGCGCAGGGAGCTTCTTGAGCTTTTGCTGCACCCCCCGATTTTCCGGAGCGAGTTCGAGACTCCGTTCGTAAGCGCTGCGGGCCCTTTTCGTCAGCTTGAGGGCGCGATAGAGGTCGCCCAGATGCTCCTGCACGATGGCATCGTCCGGCAGCAGCTGCGCCGCACTTTCGAGGGCGCTGCGGGCCTCATCGTAACGCTTGAGACGGAAACAGACCCAGCCGAGGGTGTCGAGTATATGTCCCTCCCGTTTCAGGGCGACGGCGCGGCGGGCCAGGATCAGGGCTTCGTCAAGACGGGTGCCCGCCTCGGCGTAGGAATAAGCAATAAAATTGAGGGCCTCGGCATGGTCGGGCTCGGCCTTCAGGGCGAGTTCGACCTGGGCCATGGCCTCGGCATGGAGCCCGCGCTGCTCGAGGACGACCCCTTTACGGTAGAGGAGCTCGGCGTTGTCGGGAAAACGCGCCAGGCCGCGATCGAAAACGGCGAGGACCGCCCCCGGACGATCCCCCTCCTGATAGAGGAAGGCCAGATAGACAAAGAGGTCGGGTCGCTGCACCGCCCCGGCCACCCGCGCTTCGAGCAAAGTGATGGCTTCGTCGGTCCGGCCCAGTTGCTGCAGCAGCAACGCCCGGTGCATGAGGGCATCTTCGTAGAGGGGCGACTCCGCGCCGACCGCGGCAAAGGTCGCCAGGGCCGCAGCGTTCTCAGCTTGCGCCTCCTGCGCCGTGCCGAGATAGAAACGGACCTGGTCGAGGGTCGGATCGGCCTCGAGGATGGTGCTGAAGGTGGTGACGGCATCGTCCCAGCGTTGCTGTTCGAGGGCAATGAGGCCGAGCTTGCGCCGGGCCTCGAGATCGTCGGGGTTGTCGGCAACGATGGCGTCCAGTTCGCGACGGGCGGCTTCGACCTCGCCCTGGGCCAGAAGGAGTCGCGCCAGTCGATGGCGGACCGCCAGGTTGCCGGGATTGATAATGCTCGCCTGACGGTAGAAACCGAGAGCTTCGGGGATCTCCCCCCGGGACTCGAAGAGCGCGCCAAGTTCGAGGGCGGCGACATCCATGTCGGGATGCTGCGCCAAGAGCTGGCGGAAGGTGGCCTCGGCCGCGTCGTTCCGTCCCGTTTCCCGATAGAGCCGACCGAGGGTGAGCTGGGCCAGAACGGCTTCCGGATGACGCTGCAGCAGTTCGTTGAGGATCTGTGTCGCCTCTTCGTTGGCGCCGCTTTTAGCCAGGGAAATGGCCAGATGGAGATAGGCGCTTTCCCGATCGGGGGCGCGAGCGATGGCCTGGCGATAATACCGGATGGCGTCGGCATGATCTTCGCGACGGAAGTAGAGGTTGCCGAGAAAGAGTGCGGCCTCGACGGAAGCGGGATTCACCACCAGGGTCTCCTCGACGGTCCGGATCGCCAGCGCCTCTTCGCCAAGCCTGAGATAAACCTCGGCCAGGGTCAGGCGCAGATAGGCCGAGGTGGGGTCAAGAGCAACCGCTTCCCGCAGCTGCACGGCGGCAGCGGCATACTCGTCTTCATCGAGAAGCAGGCGGGCGCGCGTGAAGGCATAGGCGGCCTTGGCCGCCGGCGGCGGCGTGCCATCGACGGGGATCAACGTTTCGTCGGCATAACCACTCCCTGTCGGCGACAGCGGCAGTCCGCCGCAACCGGTCAGGACAAAGAGCGGCACTAGCAGCAGCAAACGTAAGGGCATCCGCCTCTCCATTGATCCTCCAAATAAGGGAAGTTGACCGCGCGCGCCAAGGTTGCGGGAACCGTCGCGCCAGACGCGGCCGCTTTCGGCAAACGTTGTCAAGCTACCACACGCGCTTGGGAAGCGTCAAATTCTTTGCCGCCCCCTTCCCGCACCTTTACAGTGTCCCTCGGCCTGCTAAAGTTTAAATAAAATCGTAGCCTTAACCAGGAGCCGTCATGCCCGCCCGCGCTCTGCACCAGGCCCTGCTCCAACCTTCCTTCTATCCGCACCAGCCGGCGACGGTCGGCTTCCGCGAGACCCACGTTTCACGCCTCTACTTCGCCGGCAACTATGTCTACAAGGTGAAAAAACCGGTCGCTTTCGGCTTTCTCGACTTCACCACCCTCTCCCGCCGCGCCTTTTTCTGCCGTGAGGAGCTGCGGCTCAACCAGCGCTTTGCCCCGGATACCTATCTGCGTGTGGCGAAAATCAGACACGACGCCGGCGGCTTCAACCTCGATGGCCGCGGAGAGACCGTCGAATACGCCGTGGTCATGCGCCTCCTGCCGGAGGAGCGGCTGCTGCCGCAACTGCTGGCCAAGAACGATGCGGCTCTCCCCCGGCTCATGGTCGAGCTCGCCCGCCGCCTCGCCGAACTGCACCGGCAATCGCTCATTTGCCGCGACGGCGGCCGCCACCTGGCCCGGGTGCAGCGCAACTGGGCAGAGAATTTCAGCCAGACCCGCCATCTCGTCGGCGTCACCCTCGACGCCGCGACCCTGGCCTGGTGCGAGGCTTTCGTCAGGGATTTCTGTACCCGCCGGCAGCCCCTTTTCCGGCAGCGGGAAGAAGCGGGAAAGGTGCGGGACGGCCACGGCGACCTCCATGCCGAGCACATCTGCTGCACCGAACCGCTCCGTATCTTCGACTGTATCGAGTTCAACCGCCGCTTCCGCCAGAGCGATATCGTCGCCGATATCGCCTTTCTCCTCATGGACCTCGACTTTCGCGGGCGCAGCGATCTGGCGATCCTGTTGCGGGACGAGTGGTGTCGCCAACTGGCCGAGGACCCGGGAACGATTGCCCCGCTCCTCGGTTTCTTCCAGCTCTACCGCGCCTTCGTCCGGGGCAAGGTCGATTCCTTTCTCGCCGAAGACCCGGCCGCCCCGGCCGCAACGCGGGCAGCGGCGGCCACGGATGCCCGGCGCTATTTCGCCCTGGCCCTCGGCTATCTTGCCCCCCCTGCCCTCTTTCTGACCTGCGGCCTCATGGGGGTCGGCAAAAGCACCCTTGCGCGCCGTCTCGCCGCCGCCTGTCGCGGCCGACAGTTGCGCTCCGACGTCGTCCGTAAGGAGCTTGCCGGGGTGGACGCGACAACGGCCGTCCACGAGGACTTCGCCACCGGGCTTTACGCCCCGCAGCACGATCGCGCCACCTACGCCCGCCTGCTGGACCTCGCCCGGACGGAGCTGGCGGCGGGGAAGAGCGTCGTGGTCGATGCCGCCTTCGCCCGCCGCGCCGATCGCGACGCCTTCCGGCAACTCGCCGCCAGCCTGCACCGCCCCTGCGTCCTGCTCCATCTCCGGTGTGACGCGGCAACCCTGCGCGCCCGCCTCGATCAACGGCAGGCACGCGGCGATGATCCCTCGGACGGACGCCGCGCCCTGCTCACCGCGCAGCGGCGATCATTCGCCCCCCCGGCCGTTGAAGAAGGGGCGCTCCAACTCGACACTAGCCTCGCTGCCCCCGATCATGTAGAGTTTGTCCTGGGCCATCTCCTGCACCATCATGGATTTTTGCGACAATGAAAAGACCTGACTCCCAACAATTGCGTGAGGCCTGGCTGCTCTTTTTCATCCTCGGCATCGTCATGCTCAATTTCCCCTTCCTGGAAATCTTCAACAAAACCTCGACAATTCTCGGCATCCCGGTTCTCTTTCTCTATTTCTTCGTCGGCTGGCCCAGTTCCATCCTGGTCATTTTTCTTTTCTGCTACTGGATCGAGCGGGAAGACTCGGGCAGTGGTGACGGAGGCGGCCCAACATGATTCCCATCTGGTCCGTCACCACCGTCACCTCGCTGTATATCGTCATGCTCTTCGGCATTGCCTACTACGCCGACAAGCGCCGCGAAGCGGGACACAGTGTCATCTCCAATTCCTATATCTACTCCCTGTCCCTGGCCGTCTACTTCACCTCGTGGACCTATTACGGCAGTGTCGGCCGCGCGGCGACCAGCGGCCTCGATTTTCTCCCCATCTATCTCGGTCCGACCCTCATCGCCTTTACCTGGTGGTTCGTCCTGCGCAAGATGGTGCGCATCAGCAAGGAACAGAACATCGTCAGCATCGCCGACTTCATCTCCAGCCGCTATGGCAAATCGGCCCTCCTCGGGGCCGTCGTCACCATTTTCGCCGTCCTCGGCATCATGCCGTACATCGCCCTGCAGCTCAAGGCGGTCGCCTATACCTTCGATCTCCTTACCGCCCATACCCAGCATGAAGCCGGCGCCCTCTACGGTCTCGGTCCCTGGCTCCCCGATTTCGTCGACACCGCCTTCATCATCGCCCTCCTCCTCGGCACCTTCGGCGTCCTTTTCGGAGCCCGGCACCTCGATGCCAGCGAACGTCACGAAGGGCTGGTGGCCGCCGTCGCCGTCGAATCGCTGGTCAAGCTGGTGGCGTTTCTGGCGGTCGGCCTCTTTATCACCTACGGCCTCTTCGACGGTTTCGCCGACATCTTCACCCGTTTCCGTCAGACCTTTCCCGAACGCAGCGGTCTGACCATGGTCAATACCGCCCAGGCTCCCTATTCCATGTGGTTCACCCTGACCTTCATTTCGATGATGGCGGTCATGTTCCTCCCCCGGCAATTTCATATCATGGTCATCGAGAATTCCGACGAGGAGCACATTCGCAAGGCGATGTGGCGCTTCCCCGCCTACATGTTCCTCCTCAACCTCTTTGTCGTTCCCGTCGCCCTGGCCGGTCTTCTCCTCAATGGCGGCGAAACCTCGGGCGCCGACTATTTTCTCCTCAGCATCCCCCTGGAGAGTGGACACCTGTGGCTGGCCCTGATCGTCTTTGTCGGCGGTTTCTCGGCCTCGGCGGGAATGGTCATGGTCGAATCGGTCGCCCTTGCCACCATGATCCTCAACCATCTGGTCATGCCACTCCTCCTCGAATTCGCCCTCAAGGGGAAGGACCTCTCCCGCCTCCTCATCAACATCAAGCGTCTGGCGATCATGGCCGTCGTCCTCCTCGGCTACGTTTTCTACCGGATGATCGGCGACTCCTACGCCCTGGTCAATATCGGCCTCATCTCCTTTATCGCCGCCAGCCAATTCGCTCCGGCCATGTTTGGTGCCCTCTACTGGAAACGGGCCAACCGCCGGGGGGCCCTGGCCGGCCTGATTCTCGGCTTCGTCGTCTGGTTCTACACCCTCCTTGTCCCTTCCTTCGCCCGTTCCGGCTGGTTCGATGCCCGGATCCTCGACCAGGGGCCCTTTGGTCTGCAACTGCTGCGCCCCCTGGAACTCTTCGGCCTTTCCGGCTTCGACATGTGGACCCACTCCCTCTTCTGGAGTCTCTTCTTCAACATCGGCGCTTTTCTCGTTTACTCCCTGATGTCCAGCGCCAGCCGCCGCGAGGAGGAGCAGGCGGTCAAGTTCGTCGATGTCTTCGAGCCGCCCCGCGAGCAGGCGACCCGGACCCGTATCAGCAAGGCGCCGACGATCATCGAATTCGTCGAACTGATGGGGAAATTCATCGGCGAGAAACAGGCCTCCCTGGCCATCTCCGAATACCTCGGCAACCGTGAAATCGACGCCAAGGGAAGCCTGCACGAATACGAAATCCCCGGATTGAAACGTTTTACCGAACGGACCCTGGCCGGCTCCGTCGGCGCCGCCCCGGCCCGCATCATCATCGAGAACTATCTTTCCGCCCGCGGCAGCCGCATGGAGGATGTCTTCGACATCTTCGGCTCCGTCACCTTGAGCCGCTCCAACAGCCGCGAACAGCTCAGCGTCCTCTACGAAGCAGCCCGCGCCGTCAGCAGCGGCGCCCAGTTGCAGACGATCCTCGACAACATCCTCGACCTGCTGCACCAGCAGTTCAAGTTCGACCTCTGCGTCATCCGCTTTCTCGACGAGAGCAAGCAGGCACTGGTCGTGCGCAGCCAGAAGGGGATGAGTTCGGCCCACCTCGGGGAATCGGAGCGCAATCTCTCCACCGACACCTACATCGGGGCCGCCTTTCTGACCAATGCCACGACCGTGGTCAACGATACCGACTTCATGGACAAACCGGCATCATCCGCCATCGTCCACCGAGAAGGGATCACTTCCTTCGCCCACGCCCCGATCACCATCGAGGGGGAACCGGTCGGCATGCTGTCGGCCTTTTCCCGCGGCGCCAAGGGGATCTTTACCGCCGAATTCGTCGAACTCTTCTCCAGTCTCGCCCGCCAGATCGGCATTGCCTGGCGCAACGCCCGCCAGACTGAAGAACTCATCGAGGCCCGCGAGCAGGAAAAGGAACTCGCCATCGCCAAACAGATTCAAACCGGTCTCCTCCCCGATCGCACCCCCGACGTCCTCGGCATTTCCCTCGCCGGGATCTGCGTGCCGGCGCGTCAGGTCGGCGGCGACTACTACGACTATCTCGCCCTCGACCGCACGCATCTCGACCTGATTATCGCCGATGTCTCCGGGCATAACACCGGAGCCGCCCTGCTCATGGCCGAGGCACGGACCTTCATTCAGGCGACGGTGCGGAATCAAGGCGACGTCGCCAGCATCATGAAAGGGGTCAATCGCTTCCTCTATTCCGACCTCAGCCGGGCCGAACTCTTCATCACCATGTTTTACGCCCGCTACGATGTCGCCGCCGGCATCCTCACCTACGCCAGCGCCGGGCATAACCCGCCCCTGCTCTGGCGCCGGAAACCGGGCATCTGCGAACGGCTCGATGCCGAGGGGCTGATTCTCGGGATTCAGCCGCAGGTGGAATTCGAAGAACGCCAGGTTCTCCTCGCCAGTGGCGATGTCCTGCTCCTCTACACCGATGGCGTCACCGAAGCCGAGGAACCGGGCAATGGCTTCTTCGGCGAAGAGCGGCTCGCCCAGCTGTTGCAGGAACATTGCCGGCAGGACCCGGAGCAGCTCATCGCCACGATCCTTCATCAACTGCGCATCTTTACCGGCAGTCACTCGTTTCGCGATGACGTGTCGATGGTGGTGATGAAGATCGGCTGACTAGCGCCGAGGGGGGGGCGGCCACTCATGGCTGGCAGAGGGGGGGAGAGTATGCTAGACTCGGGCCAAAGGCCGGTTGTCGGCGGGGAATCATCCATCCAAGAGGGAGAAGATTGTCATGCAGCTGCAGATCGAGGAGAAAGCAAAGGTGGTACTGATCGCCATCAAGGAAAACCGTCTCGACGCCCATAACAGCGGCGAGTTGAAGAGCCAGTTACTGGCCCTCTTCGAACAGGGGAAGAACAATCTGCTGATCGACCTGCAGGAGGTCCGCTTCGTCGACTCCTCGGGGCTGGGGGCTCTGGTTTCCGGCTTCAAGAATGCCAGCGCCCGCAGCGGCAGCCTCAAACTGTGCGGGCTGCAGCCGCAGGTCAAATCGATGTTCGAGCTGACTCGCCTGCATCGGGTTTTTGAGATATTTGCTTCCGAACAGGACGCTCTCACCAGCTTTTGACCGATGGCGGTCACAGGGCAATCATGGAAGAGAAGATCGAGGTTGACATCCGCGTCCCCAACCAGACCCGTTATCTGAGCCTGATCGGCAAGATCGGCGAGGATATGGCGCGCACCCTCAAACGCTACCGCGGGGACCGCGAAGAGCTGGCCTACCACATCAATCTGGTCCTGACCGAGGCAATGGCCAATGTCATCGTCCACGCCAACCAGAGCGATCCGGAGCGGGAAGTCCATATCACCATCGCCATCGTCGAGGGGGTCCTGACCATCCGGGTCTTCGACGAAGGCTGCGGCTTCGTCCCCTGCCTCGATGACACCCTCGACAACGGCAATCTCCGGGAACACGGCCGCGGCGTCTACATCATCCGTTCCCTCATGGACAGCGTCACTTACCAGCGCCTTGACGGCGGCCATGTTCTGGAAATGATCAAGCTCCTCAACTGATCTCCCCCGCCCGCCCCCCCTCCAGCAACCGCAGCAAATGGCGATGGCTCGCCACCGAAACCTCGCCCAGGCCGTCGTTGCGATAGGCGACGAAGGCGACGCCGGCCTCTCGGGCCGCCTCCCGGTCGAGCTCCGAATCCCCGATAAAGAGCAATTCCCCCTCCTGCAGCCCGAGACGGCGCGCGGCGAGGTGAATCATGTCGGGATGCGGTTTGGGACGGAGGACATCGCGGCTGGTGACCACCGATTGAAAGTAATGCGCCAGATCGAAATGGACCAGGATCTCGTGCATGCTGTTCCCCCGATTGGTGGCAACGGCCAAGGGGAAACGGATCGCCAGGGCCGCCAGGGTTTCGGCCAGAAAGGGTTCGGGGAGCATGTCCGGAATGAAGCGGCGAAAGTCCATGCGGGCGGCCAGGGCCAGCGCTTCCGCGCTCCGCTCCGCCCCGAGGAGGGTGGCGAAGACCTGGGGGCTCGCCGCGGTGTGACAGAGATGGGCGCGCGCGCGTTCCTGCGGCAACACCGGCGGCTCGCCAAACTCGGCGAGGACCGCATTGTAATAGGCCAGGTTGGCGGCCCGGCTTTCGAACAAGACCCCGTCGCAGTCGAACACAATCCCCCTAATCCCCTGCATCTTCCCTCCTGCGCATGACCCAGTACACACCACCGAGACCGACGACGATCATCGGCAGAGACAGCAATTGTCCCATGCTCGCCCCCCCCCAGAGATAGCCGAGATGGGCATCGGGCTGACGGAAAAATTCGACGCAGAAACGGATAGTTCCGTAGAGGACAAAAAAAACGAAGAAAGGAACACCGGGTTTCGCCTGGCGCCGATGCAGCAGGAGCAGAGCCCCCAGCAACAGCGGCCCCTCCAGCAGTCCCTCATAGAGCTGGCTGGGGTGCCGCGGCAGCGGACCGCCCCCGGGAAAGATCACTCCCCAGGGGACATTCGTCGTCCGCCCCCACAACTCGGCGTTGATGAAATTCCCCACCCGGCCCAGACCGAGGCCAACCGTCGAGGCCGTCGCAACGATATCGGCCGTGAGGAGGAGGGATACCCGGCGGCGGCGGCAGAAGATCGTGCCGGCAATAATCACCCCGAGGAAGCCGCCGTGAAAGCTCATTCCCCCTTCCCAGACGGATAAAATCTGCAGGGGGTGCTGGAGATAGAAAGCGGGCTGATAAAAGCAGACATAGCCGAGGCGGCCACCGAGGACCACGCCGAGGACCGCATAGAAGAGGAGATCGGAGATGCCGTCGGCATCGAGGGGGAGCCGACGTTGTCGCGCCAGGGCGCGGATAATGAAGTAGCCCGAGAGAAAGCCGAGCAGGTACATGAGCCCGTACCAGCGCACCGCCAGCGGGCCGAGACGAAAAATGACCGGGTCGAATGCGGGAAAATTCAGCATGCTGTGTCCTTGGTGCCGCTGGCAGGTTGCGGCGGCTGTAAGCGTTGCAGGCAGGCGAGAAAGTCGGCGGGGAGGGGCGCTTCCAGCACCAACGGCTTTCCGCCCACCGGATGCTGCAGGGCGAGGGAGGCGCTGTGCAGCATCTGGCGCGGCACCGTTTCGCCCCGGAGTTCGGCCCAGCCGCCATAACGGATATCACCGAGGAGTGGATGCCCGGCCTCGGAGAGATGGGCGCGAATCTGATGGGAACGGCCGGTCAGCAGCTCGATTTCGAGGAGCGCTGCGTCGGCGAAGGTCTCAACCACCCGGTAGCGGGTTAGCGCCTCCTTGCCGCCACGGGGAACGGAACGCACCCGGTTGTCGCGACCCCGCGCCAGGTGCGAACGGATCTCGCCCTGCGCCTCTGCGGGCACACCGGAGACCAGGGCCAGGTAGATCTTGCGCGCCGAACGTTCGCTGAAGATTTTGGTCAGGCCGGCATGAGCACGGGGATGGATGGAGAAGAGGATAACCCCGGAGGTGTCGCGGTCGAGACGCTGCACCATCCCCAGTTCGGTTTTTCTGGCCGAGTGCCGGGGGTCACGCAGATACTCGAGGAGGGCCGCGTAAAGGGTCCCCTTGTAGCGGGCCGGCGTCGGCTGGGTCTCGATACCGGCCGGCTTGTCGAGGGCGAGGAGATAGTCGTCGCGGTAAAGGATATCCGCTGGCGTCAGCACGTACAGATCGAGAGATAGTCCATCGATGAAGAGTTCGACCGTTTCGCCGCAAACGGCGCCGCGCGAACACTGACTGACGCGGCGGCCTCCGGCATGGAGACCGCCGAGATCGATGAGACGCCGGGCCAGGGTCCGGGAAATGTCGGGGCACTGCGCCGCGACGAACTGGTCGAGGCGCAAGCCGGCAGCGGCGGGAGTGACCGTCAGGTTGTAGTGGGTTGGCTTCATCGAGACATCGCCTGGCTGCTGGCACCTACGAGACGTGAAAACAATAGCTTGGCGCGAAGGCACGCCCCCGCACGGCAAAGGCCCCGTCCGGACAGCGGCGGGGCCTTATTGACATCGGAAAGACACGTCAGTTCCTGATTTTGGCGCCGACGCAAGAGAGACACGATGTGGCGTCCGATCGACCCCGGAGGTCATCCCCGGAGCTAGAGGACGTTGACGCGCTCGCGCAATTCCTTGCCGGTCTTGAAGAAAGGGGTCCTCTTGGCCGGGATCCTGACGACTTCCCCGCTTTTCGGATTGCGCGCCTCGCGGGCGTCGCGCTCACGCACGGTGAAGGAACCGAAGCCGCGAATCTCCACACGACCACCGCCGGCAAGGGTATCGCCGATGCTGGCGAAAATGGTGTTGACAATCAGTTCGGCCTCCCGCTTGTTGAGAGCGCCATTCTCGAAAGTCAGGCGATCGATCAATTCACTCTTGGTCATAAAGCCTTCTCCTGTTGTTCTATTGAATAGCGGACCAAAGGTAGCGCAAACCACCGCCCCTCACACTCTCCTGTAACCCTTTGCGCAAGCCGCTGGCAGCCTCCTGCATCAGATAATCGATGAGGCGGGGGCGCGCTTCCGGCGGGTAGACCACATCGGGTTCGCCTTCGATTTCGGCAAGTTTGCCGGCAACGGCGATGGCATCCTGCAGGTTGCCGAGTTCGTCGACCAGGCCGGCGGCGAGGGCCTGGCGCCCGGAAAAGATCCGGCCATCCGCCATCGCCCTGACCTTGGCGACTTCAAGCTGACGCCCTGCGGCCACCGCCGTCACAAACTGATCGTGGACATCGTCGATCATCGCCTGCAGGATCCGACGGTCGGCGGCGGACATCGGTCTTAAGGGGGAACCGATATCCTTGTGCGTGCCGCTTTTGACCACTTCGCTGTGCAGACCGATCTTGTCGAGCAACTGTTGCAGGTTGGTAAACTCCATGATGACGCCGATGGACCCGGTGATCGTGCCGGGATTGGCAACGATATGCTGGGCCGGCACGGCGATGTAATAGCCGCCCGAAGCCGCCACCGAACCCATGGAGACGACGACCGGCTTGATGGCGGCGAACTTGCCGACCTCTTCGTGCAACTCCTGGGACGGGGCGACGCCGCCGCCGGGGGAGTCGATGCGCAGAACCAGGGCCTTGATCGCATCGTTGTCGCGAAATTCGACTAACTGTTCGATAATTTCACGGGAGGAGTCAATGACCCCGGCCACCTCGATCACCCCGACCTTTGCCCCCAATGTCAGAGTCGACCCCTGCTTCAGCCCATGGGAGAGGACCAGGGTCAGCAGGAGAAAAAAAATAAAGATGGCGCCGAGTGTAAGCAGGGCCATCAGCATGGGTCGTTTATTCATGGCGGATATCAAGCGAATCCGGCCCGGCGTCGCCAGGCGACGCCGGGCCGGTCCGACTCTCAGGCATGACTACTCGCTATCGCTGCTGGCCTTCTCCCGGGCACCCTGCAACAGGGCACCGAGGTTGGACGTAGCGTTTTTCTGGGCGCCGATGAACTCGTCGACCTCGGCCTTTTCCTTGCGCTCGGCCAGATGTTTCATCGACAGGGCGATCTTGCGATCGGCGGTGTCGACATTGAGGACGACAGCTTCGAGTTCGTCGCCGAGCTTGGCGACGCTCTTGGGCGAATCGACTTTTTCCTTGCTGATTTCGGAAACATGGATCAGGCCCTCGATCCCCTCCTCGACTTCGAGGAAGATCCCGAAATCGGTCACCGAGGTCACGCACCCCTTGATGATCGTTCCCGGGGCATAGCGGGTCGGAATCGACTGCCAGGGATCGGGGGTGAGCTGCTTGAGGCCGAGGGAGAAACGCTCGTTGTCGCGGTCGATATTGAGGACGACCGCCTTGACCAGATCGCCCTTCTTGAAGAGTTCCGAAGGGTGCTTGATGCGCTTGATCCAGGAGAGGTCGGAGATGTGCACCAGTCCGTCGATCCCTTCGTCAACCCCGATGAAGATGCCGAAGTCGGTGATGTTCTTGACCTGGCCCTCGATGATGGTGCCGATGGGGAACTTCTCGCCGATGAGATCCCAGGGATTGGGCTCGACCTGCTTGAGACCGAGGGAGATGCGGCGATTGGCGGTATCGAGGGCGAGAACCAGGGCCTCGACTTCGTCGCCGATGTTGAGGATCTTGTTGGGGTGCTTGACCCGCTTGGTCCAGCTCATTTCGGAGACGTGGATGAGACCCTCGACCCCTTCTTCCAACTCGACGAAGGCGCCGTAGTCGGTGAGGCTGACGACCTTGCCGCGAACCCGCATGTTGACCGGATAACGGGCTTCGACTTCGGTCCAGGGATCGGGCGCGATCTGCTTCATGCCGAGGGAGACGCGCTGTTTCTCGCGGTCGTATTTGAGGACCTTGACCTGAATCTTGTCGCCGACGTTGAGGATGTCGGAGGGATGGTTGACCCGGCCCCAGGACATGTCGGTGATATGGAGAAGGCCGTCGATGCCACCGAGGTCGATGAAGGCCCCGTAGTCGGTGAGATTTTTGACGATACCCTCGGCGACCTGGCCTTCGCCAAGGGTCTTGAGGGTTTCGGAGCGCATGCTGTCGCGCTGCTCTTCGAGAAGAACGCGGCGGGAAAGAACGATATTGCCGCGACGCTTGTTGAGTTTGATGATCTTGAACTGGTAAACCTCGCCAATCATCTTGTCGAGATTGCGCACCGGCCGCAGGTCGACCTGGGACCCGGGGAGGAAGGCATTGACCCCGATATCGACGGAGAGACCGCCCTTGATGCGGGAGAGGATGCGACCTTCGACCACGGCGTCTTCTTCGAGAGCATTCCAGACCTTCTGCCGGTCGGCCTTCTCCTTGGAGAGGGTGATGAGGCCGTTTTCGTTTTCCGGACGTTCGAAGAGGACATCGATCTCGTCGCCGACCTTGACGGCCGTCTGCCCTTTTTCGTCGACAAATTCGCTCAGGGAGATAATCCCCTCGGATTTGTAGCCGACATCGACAACGACCGAGTCGGGATTGATCTGCACGATCGTCCCGCGCACGACATCGCCGACATTGAGTTCCTGCAGGCTCTTTTCGAAAAGGGCCTCGAAACTCTGCTCCGAATCACCAACTTCGTTTTCGTCGTCCATGAAGTCGACTGCGTTCTTCTTACCTTTGTTCTGCG
>MGTO01000035.1:0-944 GCA_001799485.1 Desulfuromonadales bacterium GWC2_61_20
GTGGCCGCGCTCCATCGTCGGGGTCTTGCTGCTGCGTGGCCGCGCTCCATCGTCGGGGTCTTGCTGCTGCTGGTGCCGTTGGGCAATACCTCGTTTCTCGGGGTGCCGATGATCCAGGCATTTTTCGGTGCGGGCGGCCTCCCATTTCTCATCGTCTACGACCAGTTCGGGACGATGGCGATTTTTGCCACTTACGGCGCCCTGATTCTGGCTCTCTATGGTCGCAAGGCGGGGACGGATGTCGCTACGGTGGCGCGGCGGGTCCTGCTTTTCCCGCCGACCCTGGCTCTGGTCGTCGGACTGGCCGCGCGTTCGTGGCCGTATCCCGAGATACTGACCCGCTTGCTGCAGAATCTCTCTGTCATGCTGGTACCGCTGGTGATGGTCGCCATCGGCCTGCAACTGCGCCTGAAACTGGAGCGGCGGGTGCTGAGACCGCTCTCCTTCGGCCTGGCGGTCAAGCTGCTGGCGGCGCCCCTGCTCCTCTGGCTGGGCTGCCGCCTGGCCGGAATCACTAGCCTCGCTGCCGATGTCGCCATCGTCGAGGCGGGGATGCCGCCGATGGTCACCGCCGGCGCCCTGGCCGTCGCCGCCGGGCTGGAGGCGGATCTGGCCGTGGCGCTGGTCGGTCTCGGCATCGCCTGCTCCTTCGTGTCGCTGCCCTTGTTGTTTCGCCTGACCCAGCTGGTGCTCTAGCCTTTTGCTGTTTAGCTCTCCGCCAAGGAATCGTCCCATGACATCGACATTGATCAAGGAATTGGCCGCCATCGTCGGGAAAGAGCAGACGTTGCATGAACGCGAGGCTCTGGCCTGCTACGCCTACGACTCGACCCCCGAGCTGGAGAGTACGCCGCTGGCGGTGGTCCTCCCCGGCAACAGCGAAGAGTTGGTGCGGGTCGTTGCTCTCTGCCGTGACGCCGGCGTCAGTATCACTGCCCGCGGCT
>MGTO01000035.1:992-10270 GCA_001799485.1 Desulfuromonadales bacterium GWC2_61_20
TGCAGACCAGCCGCATGAATTGCATCCGCGAAATCGACGAGGAGAACCTCACCGCCACCGTCGAGCCGGGGGTGATTACCAGCACCCTGCACCGCGCGGTCGAGGCGCGCGGCCTCTTCTATCCCCCCGATCCGGGGAGCATGCATATCTCGACCATGGGCGGCAACGTCGCCGAGAACTCCGGCGGCCTGCGCGGCCTCAAGTACGGAGTCACCGCCGACTATGTCATGGGGCTGGAGACGGTGCTGGCCGACGCCTCGCTGTTGCGCACCGGCGGCAAGGCGGTGAAGAATGTCGCCGGCTACAATCTCAACGACCTTCTCGTCTCCTCCGAGGGTACCCTCGGCATCTTCAGCGAGATCATGGTCAAGCTGATCCCCAAGCCGCAGGCCAAGATCACCATGCTGGTGCACTTCCCGGTCCTCGAGGACGCGGCCCTGACCGTCTCGCGCATCATCGCCGCCCGCATCATCCCGGCGACCCTGGAGTTCCTCGACCGCATCACTATCCGCTGCGTCGAAGACTACGCCAAGGTCGGCCTCCCCCTCGACGTCGACGCGGTGCTCCTCATCGAGGTCGACGGCCACCCGACGGTGATTGCCGAGGAGGCGGCGGCGATCCGCACGATCTGTGAGGGGCAGCGCTGCTCCTTCTTCCAGACCGCCGCCACCCCCGAGGAGGCGCTCAAGCTCGCCACCGCCCGGCGCGTCGCCCTCTCGGCCCTGGCGCGGAGCAAGCCGACCACCATCCTCGAAGACGCCACCGTGCCGCGCAGCTGCATCGCGGCGATGGTCAAGCTGATCCAGGAGGCGGCACGCAAGCACGATGTGGTCATCGGCACCTTCGGCCACGCCGGCGACGGCAATCTCCATCCGACCTGCCTCACCGACGAGCGCGACCAGGACGAGATCGCCCGCGCCCACGCCGCCTTCGCCGAGATCTTCGACGCCGCCATCGCCATGGGCGGCACCATCACCGGCGAGCACGGCGTCGGCACCGCCAAGAAGGCCTATCTGCCGAAGCTGGTCGGGATGAATGGCATCCGGGTCATGCGCCACATCAAGCAGGCGTTCGATCCGGAGAATCTCCTCAACCCCGGCAAAGTCCTTTAGGGGGGATGATGAATTACGAGGATCTGATCAACTGCATGCGCTGTGGCATGTGCCTGCCGCACTGTCCAACCTATAAAGAGACCTTCCACGAAACCGCCTCGCCGCGCGGTCGGGTGGCGCTGGTGCGCAAGATTCAGGAGGGGGAACTGGAAGTCAGCGAACGCTTGCTCGAGTTTCTCGCCCTCTGTCTCGATTGTCAGGCCTGCGCCACCGCCTGTCCCTGCGGCGTCAATGCCGGCGAGCTGGTGGCTGAGTTCAAGTGCGAGCGCAAGACCCGCGAAGGGCTCTCCTTCATGGAGCAGCTGATTCTGCGGCGCTTGGTGCCGCATCCCGATCGCCTCGAACGGGCCGTTATCCCGGCGCGCCTTTACCAGCGCAGCGGTTTACAGAGAGTGGTGCGTCGCCTTGGCTTGCTCAAGATGATGCCGCGTCCGCTGGAACGCATGGAGGGCTTGCTGCCGACCCTGCCGCCGCGATCGCTGCGGCAATCATTGCAGGAGATCACTCCGGCACAGGGTGAAGAGCGCGGCACGGTCGGATTTTTCCTCGGCTGTGTCATGAGCCTGGTCTTTGCCGAGGCCAGTTTTGCCACCGTGCGTCTGCTCACGGCTCTCGGCTACCGCGTCGTCACCCCGCGCGATCAGGTCTGTTGCGGCGCTCCGCAGATGCTGGCCGGCGACAGTGTCGGGCTGCGGGAGGCAGCCCACCGCAACCTCGCCGTTTTCGGCCGGCAGCCGCTGGAGTCTGTCGTCACCGACTGCGGCGGCTGTGGGGCCGAACTGAAGAAATACGGCCACCATCTGGCCGGGAGCAGCAGTGCCGCTGCCTTCAGCGCCCAGGTGCGCGACATCGCCGAACTTCTCGCCGGCCAGAGTGAGCGCCTGCGCCCCCTTCTCGGTCCGCTTCCCCTCACCGTCACCTATCACGATCCCTGCCACATCGCCCACTGCCAGGGGATTCGCCGGCAGCCGCGCGAGCTGCTGCAGCTGATTCCGGGGCTGCAATTGATTGAATTGCCCGATGCCGACACCTGCTGCGGCAGTGCCGGAACCTACAACATCGCCCAGCCGGCGATGGCGGACAAGGTTCTGGCGCGCAAGGTGGCCAGCATCCGCAACACCGGCGCCGAGATCCTGGTCACTGCCAACCCCGGTTGTCTGCTCCAGCTCAAAGCGGCCCTCGCCACGGGTGGGCGTCAGGTGCAGGTTCTGCACCTGACCGAGGTTCTCGCCCTGAGCCTGGATGCGCGTCAAACCCGGGCCGCGTGAAAGGGGTTGCCTGCCTGGAAAGGATGGGGTATCTATATGCGACGTTTTACGATCCCTTTTGCCTGTGGTGAATTGAGATGCCTTTTCAACCGATCCGACCGAAAAAAGTCTCGGCGCAGATTTCCGACCAGATTCGCTCTTCCATCCTCAATGGTGAGTTCAAGCCCGGCGACAAGTTGCCGCCGGAGCGTGAACTGGCCGAGATGTTCGGGGTCTCGCGGCCGTCGGTGCGCGAAGCGCTGAATCTCCTCTCGGCTTCGGGGATGGTCGAATCGTATCAGGGGGGCGGGACAATTGTCCGCTCCCTGATGGAAGCCGCCGGTGGCGGTCCCTTGGCCGGACTGATCAAGCAGGAGCGCGAGCGGGCCCTCGATGTCATCGAGGTGCGCAAGGGGCTGGAGGCCTGGACCGCCTACTATGCGGCACAGCGGGCTCTCCCCGACGATCTGCGCCGGATGCAGCAGGTCATCGACGGCATGCAGCGCAATCTGGTATCGCTGCAGCCTTCCGAGGACCTCGATGCCAATTTCCACATTCTGGTGGCCAAGGCGACGCACAATATTGTCTGGCTGCACCTGATGCAGAGTATATTCGATGCCATGAAGGAGTTTCAGCAGGGGGTGTGGCGGGCGGTCTATCTGACCGGTGAGGATCAGCAACGCCTCTACGACCACCATGCCGAAGTCTTTGCGGCAATCAGTGAACGCGATGCCGAACGGGCGCGGTCGGCGATGATTTCCCATCTGGAATTCGCCGAACAGCGCAGCAATGTCTATCTGAAGCAGGTCCGGCAGCAGGAGGGGTAAAGGCGGGCTGACAGCTAGAATGAAAGACGGCGACCGGAATTCCGGTCGCCGTCGCTGTTACAGGGAGATTTTTCAGGAGCTTCCAAGGCTGAGCAAAAGCGCCCAGATGCCAGGCGCTCGCGGGGCGTAGCTTTCGCCACGTCGCAGCCACGCGGACCTCTAGACCAGGCCGACGACCCAGCGCAGAGCGATGAGCATACCGGCGGAAGCCCCAAGGGAGGAGAAGAAGAAAACCAGGAGAACACGGATGACCCGGTTGCGCCACCAACCCCGGGGAGTGGCGACATCTTCGCTGACCTTTTCCAGGTCGGCCACGGTCGGGGCGACGAGGAAAGCCTGGACCACGGCGGTGACCATGCCGGCGCCGAGGGCCGGGTGCAGGGTGGTCAGGGGGGCAGCCAGGAAACCGGCGAGAATGGTCAGGGGGTGGCCGAGGGCAAGGGCGGTGCCGAGGGCGCAGAGGCCGCCGGTGAGGAGGACCCAGGCGACGGCGGCATCGGTCAGGCGCGACCAGTCGCCGACAAAGAACCCGGCGATGAAAGCGGCGATGACCAAGCCGGGGATGATCCACTGCAGCAGACCGGACCAGGGCGCTTTCGGCGGGATGCTGGCGATTTCGGCCAGGTGTAAGGGGTCGGCCGGAATAAAGAGTTGGCGTTCGATACCGGGGAGGTGGGCAGCGCCGACGACGGCCACCACCTTTTGGCCGGGGGCTTGACGGATGCGGTCGGCCATGAAGGTATCTCGCTCGTCGACCAGGATCGTCTTGACCGTCGGCAGCAAAGTGCCCATTTCTTCAAGCATCGCCGAGAGGGTGTCGGTCTGGCGCAATTTGGCCAACTCGGCCTCATCGAGCTTTTGATCCTCGAACATGCCGGCGAGGAGGGTCGCCATGAGGTTGAGGCGCTTCCAGAAACCGGTCTTGCGCCAGGCGCGCAGCAGGGTGACGCGGATTTCGCGGTCGACCAGGGAGAAGCCGATACCCCGTTGCTGTGCTTCCTCCGCTGCCGCCGCCAGTTCAGCCCCGGGTTTGACCCCGGTCTGCAATCCCATGCGCTTCTGGAAGGAGGTGAGGGCCAGACTGACGAGGAGGAAGGGACCCTGACCCTTGCGGATGACTTCGATAATGTTAAGGGAGCGCCAGCGGTTAGGATCGGTGAGGGCCTGGTAGCGCTGGGCATCGAGTTCGACGCAGACGTGGTCCGGCGATTCGGCGGCAATGACCCGGCGCACCGTCTCCACCGATTCCTGGGAGATGTGGGCGGTGCCGACAAGAATCAGTTCGCGGCCGTTAAGGGAAATGCGGCGGATATCGGAGGGGGGGGCGATAGTTGCAACGGGCATGCTGTCGGTGATCCTTTATGGAAATTTTGACATGCAAAAAGGCGTCGGATCAACCGACGCCTTTTTGCTAAACTCTCCACGCCTGCCGTGGATCCTTGTGCCTCACAACGAGTTACCATGAGGTGGGGTCTCTTGTTGGCGCATCAGGCGTCCCACTCAACGGTGGGCTGGCTCACAGCGCCTCTAAAAGCGACCCCGAAGGAAAAATATTCCGCGTGGGCGTTCTGACCTCACATGCAGGGTAGAGAGAGCTGATTTCGGGTTCAGTATAGTGAATCACCGGTGCCGACTCAAGGAAAATGTTACCCACGAAAAAGATTTCTCAAAATCAGAAAACTGTTGTTCTACAACGTATAATCCAGATAAATATTTAAGAGTATGGATGGTATTTTTCTCCGTTTTGGGCAGAACAAGGCTACTCCCTCTTGTTGCAGCGCAGCCTTTGCGTTATATTCGCAATCTCGTATGTGACATGGCGATTTTTCTGACGGATTTGGGTGGCAGGGAATGTTTAAAAAGGGTTTAGACAACTTCCGGACTCTTGTTGACAAAGTCATGGAGGGGTGGCATTGCCTCCCTGTCCTGTGGAAAGAACCTCGCCTACTCTATTACTGGTTGCGTTCGGCGCGAAAAGCCCAGATTGCTTTGGCTGCAACGATTTTGCTGATTCCTTTGCTGGTCATCCCCGTAATTGACGGAGTAATCGACGCGCTCTACCCGAATTCTGTAAAAAAACAGATGTTCGGTTTGCTTTCCACCGGGAAGCCGAATCAGGAAAGAGCAGCGCGAAAATATCAGGCGCGTATTCTCTTTTGGACCCTCGGCACCGGGACTGTTCTTGTTCTGTTAATCCTTGATGCACCACGAGCCCTTGCTGCTGCCCTGAGCGAAGAGTCGCGTCGGAGTTCGGGGGACGACAGCGAAGCCACCATTATCCTCCCCGCGGACAACCTGGGGGTGGGGCAGCATGGGCGCTATCTGCCGGGTGCCATGCTCGGACGGGGGGCGATGGGGGTAGTCTATCGAGGCCTTGACCGTGTCCTTGATCGGGAGGTCGCCCTCAAGGAGTTACCTCTGATGCTGGCGACAGATCCAGATTTTGCCGAGCGTTTTCGTCAGGAAGCCCGGACCTTGGCGCAACTTTCACATTCTGGAATCGTGCAGATTTTTGATCTTATCGAAGATCGTGGTCGTCTCCTATTGGCGATGGAGCTGGTTCATGGTGGCTGTCTGGAGGATCTTTTGCGCGAACGCGGTGCCTTGACGGTTGCCGAAGCGGCACGCTATGGCCATCATCTGGCAGAGGCGTTGTCCTATGTGCACGCGCGAGGGGTCATTCATCGCGATCTTAAACCAGCCAATGTTCTTCTCGATGGTTCCGGGTTGCCGAAGATTACCGATTTCGGAATCGCCCGGCAGAGCACGGCGCAAGGATTGACCCAGCAGGGCGCTTTACTTGGTTCACCCGCATACATGAGCCCGGAGCAGGCGGCCGGGGGGCCTACGGATGCCCGTTCGGACATTTACTCTCTGGGTATCCTTCTCTATCGCATGTTGACCGGGGTCAACCCTTTTATCGGGGATGTCAGCAGTGTGTTGGCACAACAGATTACCCAGGAGCCAGTGCCGCCGGCCCAATTGCAAAAAGGTCTACCGGCAGAACTGAACCATCTGGTAATGTCTCTGCTGAACAAGGATCCGGATCGGCGGGAACAGGATTTGAAGCGGGTAGCCTCGCTCTTGCAGCAGTATGAAACGGGTAAGGTCTGATTCCCCGGCGCAGAAATCGGGATGGCAGGAAGGTCGATATGGCAAGAATCATGATGACGGAAAAGGGAACAGTGCTCAGGGAGTTTCTCCTCAATAACGAAACGACACGCATCGGACGTGAACGGATCAACCACATACGCATCGACAACCCAACGGTTTCCCGCTTTCATGCGGAAATTTATCGCCGTGGTTGCTGTTATTCCATTGAAGACAAGATGAGTCGCAACGGAACCTGCGTCAATGGTTTTCCCGTCGAGAACCTTTGCGTTCTCGGTGATAAAGACGAAATTGTCATCGGTGAGTCGACGCTGGTCTTTGTCTTGGAAATTAGTGATTTCCCTGAACCGCTAAAGCCGAGCAGTCTTGATTCTCGCGAAACCGTCTATATCCTCAAGGATCAGGAGTAGCTGCCGGTTCATGGTCATCGCAATACTGTTTCCATCCTTGGGCTTCCGTGCATCGGGAAGCCCATTTTGATTGCGGCGGGATTCCTTCGGGACAAGGGTCGGATGGCTATGGACGAGACCCGGCAAAACCGATTTTATCTTTTGGTCTTGCTGATGTTGGCCGGGCCGTTTTTCCTCAATGATTTTGCCAATATCTTTGTCAAGGGCTGGCAGTTGTGGTTGTCCATCGATTATCTCTTTACCAAGCTGCTGCCGGGCATGGTGATTATTTTCCTTCTGCTCCGCAGGAGATTGGAGCTCGTCGATTTTGGTCTGCTTCCCCAGACTGTGCCAACCCTTCTCGTTGGCTTTGTTGTCGCCAGTTCCATTGCCATATTCATTGATCAGAACGCCTATACGATGATTGCCGACTTTCCCGGCTATCGGCCGATCGGTGGTATCCCCGTCATAACCAACACCTTTTGGCAATGGTTCGATCTGACCATCGGCCTGCTGCTGGTCGGTCTGTTCGAGGAACTGGTCTTTCGTGGCTACATGTTTACGGTCATCAGCAGGTATACCCGTAATCCCTGTGTTATTGTCGGCATTTCCGCCGTTGTCTTCGGACTCATTCACTGGAGCCTCGGCTTGCATGCCGTCCTGATTACCACGCTCATCGGTGCGGTTTTCATGATGGCCTATCTGTGGACAAGGTCACTGCCGGCCATCATGCTGGCGCATTTTCTGGTCAATTTCATCGATTTTGCCGGAGTTGTGCCGAAATCCCTCTTCAGGCTTATCTGACCTGTCCCCCCCACCCTTAATGACAACAGCCCGGACGTCTTTTCGCGTCCGGGCTGTTGTCATTCGTGGAAGGAGCGAGGTCTCGCCCGGCTACTTTACATGGTCCTCAGGATAGGCATTGATGTGGTGGATGGAAAGATCGGAACCGCGGAATTCTTCCTCGTCGGTCAAACGATAGCCAAAGCCCTTGGCGATGAGTCCGTAGATCAGGGCGCCGGTGGCCAAGGCGTAGACGATGGCGAAGAGACTGCCGGCGAGCTGGGAAAAGAAATTAACCCCGCCGAGACCGCCGAGGAGCGGCAGGCCGAAGATGCCGGTGGCGATGCCGCCCCAACTGCCGATGATGCCGTGCAACGGCCAGACGCCGAGGACGTCGTCGATCTGCAACTTCTCCTGCTCCCACTGAAAGCCGTAGACAAAGATCAGCGAGGCGATGCCGCCGATGAAAAAGGCGGCGATGGGGTGGACCAGATCGGAGCCGGCGCAGATGGCGATGAGCCCGGCCAGTGCCCCGTTGTGGGTGAAGCCGGGATCGTTGCGGCCGGCAATCAGGGCAAAGAGGACACCGCCGACCATGGCCATCAGGGAGTTGACCGCGACCAGGCCGGAGATCCCTGCGAGTTTCTGCGCGCTCATGACGTTGAAGCCGAACCAGCCGATGGCGAGAATCCAGCTCCCCAAAGCGAGGAAGGGAATATTGCTGACGGGGATCGGGTGGCTTTTACCACGGACGAAGCGGCCCATGCGCGGACCGAGAAAGAGGATGGCAGGGAGGGCGAGCCAGCCCCCCATGGAGTGAACCACAACACTCCCGGCGAAATCGTGAAAGGGAGCACCGAAGGTGCGGGTGAAAAATGCTTGCACCCCGGCCGAATTCTGCCCCCAGATGAGCGATTCGAAAAAGGGGTAGGTGATGCCGGCAAAGATCGCACCGGCCACGACCTGGGGCCAGAAACGGGTGCGTTCGGCAATGCCGCCGGAGATGATGGCGGGAATGCAGGCGGCAAAGCAGAGGAGGAAGAAGAAGCGGACCAGTTGGTACCCTTGATCGCCTCCGAGCAAGAGACTGGCCGGCTGGAAGAAATGGATGCCGTAGGCGACGGGGAAGCCGATGGCGAAGTAGACGACGGTCGAAACCGACCAGTCGGTGAGGATTTTGACAAAGGCATTGGTCTGATTTTTTTTGCGGACGGTACCGACTTCGAGAAATGCGAAGCCGGCGTGCATGGCAAAGACCATAACGGCGCCGAGCATGAGAAAAAGTACGTCGCCGGCCTGCAGCAACGATTGAGCTGCGTTCTCCATCGGGGGGACCTCCTTGTCCGGGTGGCATGGGCATCGTTGCCCGTGAGATTCCCAATACAATTGTTGTGCCTGAAAAAATCTCTAAAAAATCAGCGAGTTGGATCTGATATCTCTGAGAGTATGGACAGTTGTGCCGGGAAAAGAGGCAGGGGGGGATGAAAAAAGTGGCAACAGGTTACTGGGAGTGCTCATCCCAAAAGTGGCGCCACGATTCCATGACGTTTCCGGAACGGAAAGGGGGGGGGAGGGAACAACAGATTTCCCCTTCCATCAGGGTGTCGATGCTGGGGGTCAGGGCGAGGCATTGGCAAGGGCGGTGACTGGCCGGAAGGCGACAACCATCCGCGGTCAGGAAGGTGCAGCCCTTTTCGTCTGCAACAGGGGCGGGGACCGCAACGCCGCACAGATCCTTGAGGAAAAAACCGAAGGGGGGAAGGAGTTCGGCAAGTCGCTCGCGGGAGGGGAGTGTTCCGTCGAAATAGA
>MGTO01000036.1 GCA_001799485.1 Desulfuromonadales bacterium GWC2_61_20
AAGAAGGCGTCGGTGGCGAAGCCGGCGCCGAAGAGGCGCGAGACGACCATGTCGCGCACCATCCCCAGGATGCGCGAGAGGGTGGTGGCGAAGCCGAGGATGCCGGCGGCGCGGGCGATCTGTCTCTTCTCCGACATGGGCAATCCTAAGGGTGGGAAAGGATGCCCAGCTTAATATCACAGAAGGGGCGGCAAGGGGAGCTTTTCTTCGATGACCTTTCAGACTCTTTTCGGTTAAGATGCGGCCAGTCGCATCCTTGAAGGAGGGTTTCATGTCGGCATCCGCCAAGCTCCATCTCTTTGTCCTGCTGGTCTTCGTCGTCGTGCTGATCTGGTCGGCGATTTTGCCCTTCGATTTCTTCACCTGGCTGCTCGAGGTCTTCCCGGCTCTGGTCGGTGCGGCCTTGCTTGCCCGGCTCTACCCGCGCTGGCGCCTGACCGACCTCGCCCTGGTTCTGGTCTTGGTCCATGCCGTGATCCTCATGGTCGGCGGCCACTACACCTATGCCGAGGTGCCGCTCTTTTCCTGGATTCGCGACCTCGGCTTCGGCACTCGCAACAATTATGACAAAGTCGGTCACTTCGCCCAGGGCTTCATCCCCGCCATCGTCGCCCGCGAGGTGCTGCTGCGCAATCGGGTGATCAATGGGCGCAGCTGGCTGGCTTTTGTCGTCGTCTGTATCTGCCTGGCGATCAGTGCCTTCTATGAACTTATCGAGTGGCTCGTTGCCGTCCTCGCCGGCGCCGAGAGCGAAGCGTTCCTCGGCACCCAGGGCTATGTCTGGGATACCCAGACCGACATGGCTTTGGCCTTGTTCGGTGCGGTCTGCGCCCTGATCTTCCTCAGCCGCCAGCATGACCGGCGCCTGGCGGCTCTCGCCCCGGTGGCCGGGGAGGTGCGGGGATGAAACGCCTGGGGATGATCGTACTGCTGTTACCGCTGTTATTGCTCCGTGCCGTGCCGGTTAGCGCGGTGGAGCCCGTCGCCACCGCCGGGGCGGTCGCGACCGGGCTGTTGCCGCCGGGGGAGTCCAAAGATTTCTTTCCCGAGGGCGATATCTTTGCCGCCCCCCTGGCCAGCATCAAGGAACCGCGGTTCCACGTGACCTGGCTCAAGTTCAACCTCGACAGCGGCGAGGTCAATGTCGGCTCCGTCAGTTTTGGCGAGAACTTCGGTCTGGTGCGCTGGCAGGGGTGGCGCGACGACCAGTACTGGCAACTTGGCATCAGCGGCGCCATTCAGGCCCAGTTCAACCTCGATTCGCCGTCGAAGGATCTGGTCAACGCCGACTACATCATCGGCTTTCCCCTGACGGTGCGGAGCAAAAATTGGTCGGGGCGCCTGCGCCTGTATCACCAGTCGTCGCACCTCGGCGACGAATACCTCCTCTACCAGCAGTCCGGGGTGCCGGCCATGGAGCGCATCAACCTCAGCTACGAAGCCGTCGAGGCCTGGCTCGGCTACGACTGGCGGCAGTGGCGCATCTTTGCCGGGCCGAGCCTGATCCTGCACAGCGACACCCCGCTGCAACGCAAGAGCGTCCAGGCCGGTTTCGATTACCGCGGCGGCGAACGGACGCGCGTGGCCCTGCGTCCGTTCGCCGCCCTCTTCGTCAACTGGTGGGAGGAGGTCGACTGGGTGCCGTCGGCCAGTCTGCGCACCGGGGTCATCCTCGCCAGTCCCTATGCCGGTCGCCGCCAGTGCCTGGTTTATGCCGAAGGCTTCAAAGGATATCTCCCCTTTGGCCAGTTCTATCGGGAAAATGCTTTCTACTACGGTCTCGGCGTGAGTTTCGGTTTCTGACCCGTCCGGGAAAGGGGCTGTGGCGGGGGTCTGTCCGGGCGGTTTGAATGATGACAAAATTAGTGATATATTTACTTGGTAAACTGAAAAAACTCGGTCTGGTTATCCATTTGCCTCCAGAAACGCAGAAAAGGAGCTGTACCATGATCCGCTACCGTAAAAGCAGCGAACGCGGCCACGCCGATGAGGGGTGGCTCGACAGCCGGCACACCTTCTCCTTTGCCGGTTATTACGACCCCAAGCAGATGGGTTTCCGCACCTTGCGCGTCATCAACGAGGACCGGGTGGCGCCGGGCGGAGGGTTTCCGCTCCATCCCCACCGCGACATGGAAATCCTCTCGGTGGTGCTGGAGGGCGCCCTCGAACATGGCGACAGTCTCGGCCACCGCGAGATCATCGCTGCTGGCGCGGTGCAGCGCATTACCGCCGGGCGCGGCCTGCTGCACAGCGAAGCCAACCCTTCGGCGACGGAGCCGGTGCACTTTCTGCAAATCTGGATCGAGCCGGGAGCGCCGGGGCTGACGCCGGGGTACGAAATCGTCCGTCCGCCGCGTGTCGTCAATGGTCTGACCCTTCTCGCTTCCCCCGACGGGCGGGCCGCTTCGGCCCGGATCGAACAGGATGCCCTGGTCTTTGACGGGTCCTTCGGGCGGGGGGTACAGCTGGATTACCGTCTGACTGCGGGGCGCGGCGCCTGGGTTCAGGTCGTGAGCGGGGAGTTGAAACTGAATGGACTGGAACTGACGGCCGGGGACGGTGCGGCAGTGGAAGAGCTTGCCACCCTGGAACTGGAAGCCGGGGCCGCCGGGACCCGCTGCCTCCTCTTCGACCTGCACTGAAAGACTCAGCCTTGCCCTCGCGGCAAACTCTGCTAGGCTGAAGCAAATGACCGACAAGGGAGGTGTCCATGAGCGTCAAAATCCAGGTGGTTTTCTACAGCATGTACGGACATGTTCATACCTTGGCCGAGGCGGTGGCGGCGGGGGCGCGGGAGGTGCCGGGGAGCGAGGTTTCTCTCTTCCAGGTGGCTGAACTCGTCCCCGAGGCGGCCTTGATCAAGTCGGGGGCAAAGGCGGCCCGCGCCGCCTTTGCCGCGGTCCCCGTCGCTTCGCCCGAGCGCCTGGCCGAGGCCGACGCCATCATCTTCGGCACCCCGACCCGCTTCGGCATGATGGCGGCGCAGATGCGCAACTTCCTCGACCAGACCGGGGGGCTGTGGATGAGCGGTGGGCTGATCGGCAAGGTCGGCAGTGTCTTCACCTCCACCGCCACCCAGCACGGCGGCCAGGAGTCGACCATCCTCTCCTTCCATACCACCCTCCTGCATCAGGGCATGATCATCGTCGGCGTCCCCTACAGCGAGGCGCGGCAGATGACGCTGGACGAGATTAGCGGCGGTTCGCCCTACGGCGCCTCGACCTTGACCGGTACCGACGGCTCGCGTCGTCCGAGCGAGAACGAACTCGCCATCGCCCGCTTCCAGGGGCGCCATGTCACCCAGATCGCCGCCAAGCTGAAGGGCTAGAGCGAGGGAAAGGAGCATGAAGATGACTGAGGTGCCGCGCATCACCCCGCAGGAGGCCCGTCCCCGCATTCTTTCCGGCGAAGCGTTGCTGGTCTGTGCCTACGAGGATGACGCCAAATTCCGCCTGCTCCGCCTGCAGGGGGCGATCCCCTACAGTACTTTTGCCGCCAGCCTCTCCGGCATCGCCAAGGCGCGGGAGCTGGTCTTCTACTGCGCCTGACCCGGCGAAGCGAGCTCCGCCGGTCTGGCGGGCAGGATGTTCGATCAGGGCTATAAAAACGTCAGGGCACTCCTTGGCGGCGTCGAGGGCTGGAAACGCGCCGGCTTTTCGTTGGAGCCCGAGGCCTAGTGCACCGCAGAGATTTCAACCCCCTGTCGCGCCCGCCCGTGTTTTTCCGGCCGGGCGCGTTTTTTTTTGGCGGTCGGCAGTTGACGCCGCACAGGAAAACAGGGAAGATGCAGCCGCCTGCCCGCCCCACCTATTTGCTTCTGCGAGATGCCCATGCCCCCTCTGCTGTCCCTGCGCAACGTCACCCTCGCCTTTGGCGGGCCGCCCCTCCTCGCCGGCGTCGATCTGACCATCGAACCGGGGGAGCGTCTCTGCCTCCTCGGGCGCAACGGCTGCGGCAAGTCGACCCTGCTCAAGCTCCTCGCCGGCGAACTGCGCCCCGACGGCGGCGAAATCCTGCGCCCGCAGGGGCTGAAGGTCGCTCTGGTCACCCAGGAAGCTCCCCCCGAACTCGCTGGCAGCGTCTTCGACATCGTCGCCGGCGGCATGGGCGAGGCGGCCCAGCTCCTCGCCGATTACCACCACCTTGGCCAGCACCTGGCGCATAGCCACTCTCCGCTTGAGCTCAAACGGCTCGAAGAGTTGCAGAAGCAGCTCGAAGCGAGCGGCGGCTGGCAGCTGCACCAGGAGGTCGAACGCCTGATCAAGCGCCTCGACCTCGACGCCGAGGCCGATTTCGCCACCCTCTCCGGCGGCACCCGCCGCCGCGTTCTCATCGGCCGGGCGCTCATCGCCGCACCCGATCTCCTCCTCCTCGACGAGCCGACCAACCATCTCGACATCGACACCATCCTCTGGCTGGAGGAATTCCTCCTCAAGGAGGTCAAGAGCTTCGTCTTCGTCACCCACGACCGCGCCTTCGCCCGCCGTCTCGCCAACCGCATCGCCGAGCTCGACCGCGGCCGCCTTTATGCCTTTGCCGTCGACTACGACCGCTTCGTCGAACAGCGCGACGACCTCCTCGCCGCCGAGGCGACCAAGGCGGCCCTCTTCGACAAGAAACTGGCCGAGGAGGAGGTCTGGATCCGCCAGGGGGTCAAGGCACGGCGCACGCGCAACGAGGGGCGGGTGCGGGCGCTCAAAAAAATGCGCGAAGAGCGCCGGCAACGGCGCGAGCGCACCGGCAGCGCCAGGATCGAGCTGCATGAGGCCGATCGTTCCGGTCACCTCGTCGCCGAAGCCGAGAATGTTTGCTTCACCTATCCCGGCGCGGCAACGCCGGTGATCCGTAATCTCAACACCACCATCATGCGCGGCGACAAGATCGGCATCATCGGCCCCAACGGCGCCGGCAAGACCACCCTGCTGCGTCTCCTTCTCGGTGAGTTGCAGCCGCAGTCGGGGACGATGCGTCTCGGCACCCGCCGCGAGGTCCTCTATGTCGATCAGCTGCGGGCCCAGCTCGATCCGGAGAAGACGGTGGCGGAGAACGTCGGCGAGGGGAATGACACCCTGATCATCAACGGCAAGTCGCGCCACATCATCGGCTATCTGCAGGATTTCCTCTTCTCCGCCGAACGCGCCCGTTCGCCGGTGCGCATCCTCTCCGGCGGCGAGCGCAACCGCCTGCTCCTGGCCAAGCTCTTCACCAAGTCGGCCAATCTCCTCGTCCTCGACGAACCGCCCAACGACCTCGACACCGAGACCCTCGATCTCCTTGAGGAACTCCTCCTCGATTACTCCGGCACCTTGCTCGTCGTCAGCCACGACCGCGATTTCCTCAACAACGTCGTCGGCAGCACCCTCGCCTTCGACGCCGACGGCATCGTCCGCGACTATGTCGGCGGCTACGACGACTGGCTACGCCAGCGCCCTGTCGCTACGCCGCCAGCGGTGAAGAAGGTGGCGGAGGAGAAGCCCCGGCCGCGGACGGAGAAGGCGCGCAAGCTCTCCTTCAAGGAAGAGCGCGAACTCGAAGCGCTGCCGGAGAAGATCGCCGCCCTGGAGGCGGAGCAAGAGGCGCTGCACGCGCAGCTCGCCGACCCTGCCTTCTACAAGAGCGCCGGCGCCGAGACGGTGCGTCTCAATGCGCGTCTGGCCGAGCTGGAAGGGGAGCTGACGGCGGCCTACGCGCGCTGGGAGGAGCTGGAGGCGGTGAAGGGGGCGTAGCGGGCGCATTTGAAATCAGAAAAAGGGGGGGGACGAACATGCTGGTACCGTTGGAGAGGATCGAAAAGACCATACTGCTGGTTCGCGGGCAAAAGGTGATGCTCGACGCCGATTTAGCCGAGCTCTATGGAGTCGAGACCAAGGCCCTGAATCAGGCGGTCAGGCGCAATCGTGATCGGTTTCCGCAGGACTTCCTCTTCTCTTTGACCAGTGAAGAGAAGGTCGAGGTGGTCACAAATTGTGACCACCTCTCCCGACTCAAGTATTCGTCGGCACTTCCGCTAGCTTTTACCGAGCACGGTGCCATCATGGCGGCGAGTGTACTCAACTCGCCCCGCGCGGTGGAGGTCAGTGTCTACGTCGTCCGGGCCTTTGTCCGCTTACGCGAACTGACGATTGCCAATCACGATATCCTGCACAAGCTTGATCAGTTGGAGCGCCGTGTCGCCGGTCATGACAAGGCGATCGTCAGTGTCTTCGACGCCATCCGCCAACTGATGGACATCTCGAAGCCCACGCCGCAGCAGCGCAAGATTGGCTTCAAGCCGGAATGAGGGGGGCGAATTGATTGACGGAGGATGGGGCGGCGGTGTATGAAGGGGCATCAATTTTTTGCCAAC
>MGTO01000037.1:0-6157 GCA_001799485.1 Desulfuromonadales bacterium GWC2_61_20
GGACGCTGCCCGCAGCTCGTCGCCCACGGCTGGAGTTGCCGGGGTGACACTCGATTCCAGGGCGGGTGCGACTCGCGGTGGCTCTGGAGACGCCGCCGCTGTTGACGGATGGTTGGCCGGCGGCGGCGAATGATGGGCAACGGCGCCGCGCAATTCCGGAGCGGAGGTACGGCCATTTCCTGCGACGAGGGAAACCTGTAGTACCGTGCTGCCGTGCGCGTGGGGGGTACTCGAGCGCGTGGCGAGCCAGCCGAAAATTGCGGCGTGAGCTGCCAGCGAGAATGCCAGCCAGCCAGTCAGGCCGCCGAGCGTGCTGAAGATATGCAACGGTGAAGGCGGGGAAGACATGCGGCAGGTGTAGTCTCCAAGGGAAAAGACTTGATTCTTAATGATAATTCTGGCTGAATGCACGGCAGAATTACCCTCATGTTTATACCTTGAATCTTCGGACAGGAAAAGCCCTTATGCGGACAGGCCGGCATTGGAGGGGGGCTTTTTTTTATCAGACCGGCCACGGCTTGGTCTTCCTCGCCCTGTTTGCCGCTCTGCAGCTGCCTTGCGCCCCGCCGACGGCCGCCGCCGAAGTTTCCGAAGCTGCCGAAGTCCCTGAGGCCACGGCCGCTGCCGGTGCCGACTCCATGCCGGTACCGACCCTGCCGCCATTGCTGGTCGTGGAAAAGCTGGATGATCCCCTCACCGGCAGCACCAGCCTCAACCGCGAAACCATCCGCTCCATCCCCCAGGCCAATCCGAACATCACCGATCTCGCCCCCCTGCTGCCTGGAGTCCAGGCGAGTGACGACGCTAATCGCTCTCACTACGGAGGAGAGATCCTCCCGGCCCGGATCTCTATCAGCGGCGGCAAGGCTGACCAGAACAACTTCGTTATCGATGGGGTCAGCGGCGGTAATCTGATCGATCCTCTCGCCAGCAATCCGGAAGATATCAATTCCATCCCCGGAAATCCTCAAGGGATTTTCCCCAATACCCGCCTGATTGAGGAATTAACCGTCCTTGACCACAACATCCCGGCGCGCTACGGAAACTTCACCGGGGGTGTGGTTGAAGTAAAGACACGCAAGCCGGCACAAACATTCGGGGCTGGCGTCAACTACCGGACTACGCGTTCGAACTGGACCTGGTTTCATTTGAGCCAAGACAATCGGGACGCGCTGGAAAGTACCTCGAGTATCAAGGATTATCCTCAGTTCGATTTTGTCAAATACGATGCAGGTTTTGAGGTTGATATCCCCACGGGGGACAATTCCGGGCTGTTAGGAGCCTATCAGCGCTCTCGATCAGATTTGTCCTATCCCTACCTGGGGGGTGAAAAAGATCAGTATCGTCTGCTGGAAAACTATCTGGTCAAGTGGTCGCATGATTTGGGCGAGGGCGAGAGCTTTGATCTTTCCTTGGTAGCCACGCCCTATGAAGCCAACCATTTTCTCAAAGACGCCAGGAACAGTGATTACCAGATTCGCAACCGCACATTCGCGTTAAATGCGGGATGGACCACGCTGTTGAGCAACACAGTCCTTGAGGTAAATACAAGCTTTGCCAAGACGGAACTGGCCCGGAGAGCACCGCAGGAGATGTGGTATTGGAAAGATGACCCAGACGGCTCGAAAAACTGGGGAACTGATGGTGCGAGCAAGGAGGGTGGATTTGGTTCTCTGGAGAGCGGTCAGGAGTCATTCCTCATCGAGTCGCACCTGAAAACGCCATTCAATTCTGGCAGGTTCCACCAGGAAGTCGGCAGCGGCGTCGAAGTGGGATGGAGCAACGGCTATTCCCGACGAAGTGAGACCGCTTACCGCTATGCCAATGCCACTCTCGTCTCCCCGCCAGTCGATTGCGGTGGTGATCCGTACTGTTCCGACGGAGAACAATATTTTAAAGCAATTACGGTTTATGATGCTTACCGCGTCGAGACAGATCGCGCCGAGTTTGCTGTCTATCTGGAGGATCAGTTGGCCATCGGTCCTTTAGCCTTGCGTCCGGGTCTGCGTTTCAGCTATGAAACATTCAGCGCGAATCAAAATCTTGCCCCCCGCTTCTCTTCGGCTTACGACCTCTATGGCACCCAGTTATTTTTCGGGGCTAATCGCTATTATGGCGAACTAGCCTTTACCAACGTTCTGCGAGAAAAAATCCCGACGGTTCGAGCCATTACTCGCACGAGCTTTACGGCGCCGTGGGTAAGTCAGCCGCTTCCGAAAACTGCCACGCGCAGATCCGAGCTGAAGACACCTTATTCGGATGAGCTCAGTGCCGGCGTCAAGCAACCTCTGCCGGGAGGCTATGTTTCGTTCGATTACGTACATCGCAAGGGGCAGGACGAAATCGCCCGGCAGAAGAAGACGGAAGTTCAGGCCGACGGGACCAACTACTCAATCACCCGCTTCAACAATAACGGCCGCAGTCACTATGAAAGCTACCGGCTCGGCTGGGAAAAGGCATGGCGTGTCACAACTCTGCTGATGAATGTTGCCTATGAGGAAGCCAATACGAGCGTTGAGGGGTATGACGATTATCTTGACGACGATACTCTCAATCAGTGGGTGTATTTCAATGGACAAACTATTTCACGGGACGAACTGCCGCGCACCGACTACAGCCGCAACTGGCTCGGCAATCTGATTCTCACTCAGAAGTTACCTCTCGGGTGCGAATTCAGCAACGTCACCCGCTATCGCGGAGCCTATGGCGCGTTAGAACTGGTCAAGGCGGATCAAGACATTGACGGTCAGATTGTGGATGTTTACGCCGAGGTCAAGACGCCGGCGGGTTGGACTTTCGACTGGAAGCTGGCCTGGCGGCAACCGAGTAAGACCGCTGAAATATTGTTAAGCCTCGAAGTCCTCAATGTATTCAATCACAGCAATCGGGTCGGTGGCGAGGACGGGCTATATGAACAGGGGCGGCAGATCTGGGTCGGGGTGGAGGGGCGTTTCTGATGTTCTTCAGTGCTTGCTGAAGCGAACGCTGTTCGGTACTTCCTGCCAGGCTTTGTCACTTTCAATCCAGAGTGAATAATCCCCTGCCGCAGGCGGCGTGCGGAGCCTCAGCGCCAGGCTGCGTCCCTCGGTATCACTTTTGGTCTCGACCAGTTGCGGTTTGGGAATGCAGGTCAGATGATGCTGGACTAAGCTGCTGTACCAGAGGACCTCGCCGCTGAAAGAGAAAAAGGCCGTTGCCCACGGCATCGGCAGCAGGCCGGCAAAGCGCGGCCGCCAGGGGGTGCCTAGATCGTAGGTGGCAATCCCCTTGTTGGCGATGGCGGCGTAGAGAAAATTGTCGCTAACCCCCATATTCCCGATGTAGCCGGGAGCTTCGATGGCGCCAAGGTATACCGGGCGCGACGGTACGGCGACATCGATGAAACTCAGTTCTGTCACGCCAGAGTGAACTGCCGCCACCCCGCCGATCAGTTTAATCCCCCCGCGTTGTCCCCCGCCTCGCGCCGCGCCCCGCGTTGTCAGCTGGCACTGGTGCAGCCAGGGGAAATCCACCGCTCCGGCCAGCGCAGGTTGCCGTTGTGCCGGAGCCTGCACCACCTGCATCTTCCCTTCCTCCATGACAATAAAAGCATGGCCATCCCGCCAGTCCATCGCGGCCGGGGTCTGCGCCAGTTCCAGTTCATAGTCGACAGTCGGCTGGCGAACCTCGCTCAGATCGATGACGTAGAGGCGTCCACCATTCCCCCCGGGCGGGAGCCGTTTCTGGCCATAGGGCTGGTTCGGGGCAATCAGTACCAGCCTGTCCCCGTCCAGGGCCAGTCCCACAGGCGCTGCCGGGAAGGACAGGGAGGAGAGGGTCTCGGGGTGAGTGGGATCAACCAGGGAGATGACCAGCAGGCATCCCCCCGTGGGGACAGAGTTGGTATCCCGGAGGTGGATGGAAAGGAAGAGCAGGTCGTTACGCAGAGCCATTGCCGCGACATTCCCCGGTAATGGCAGTTTCGCCAGCCACTCAGGATGGCTCGGATCGTCTACCGCGAAGATTTCCAGGAAGGTGTCTTGCCGGGGGATGTAGATGCGACCGTCCTGTAGCAACGGCATGGCGCTCACGCTATTGGCAATTCTGCTGATGACGGGCAGCTCGAGTTGGCTGCTGCGTCGTGTCGTGCGCAGGAAACCGGTGCCATCGGCGATCAGGAGCCAATCGCCTTCGACGATGGCACCGCGGGCTGAACCGATGGCTTCGATCTTGTCGCGGAATTGAGGTTGCTCCGGATTGGCGATGTCGAAGATGCTGACGCCGTTGGAGCTTTGGGCGATAACCAACTCCTGCCGATTGATCTGCATCGTCAGCGCCTCGCCGGAAAGAGACTGCTCGGTCAGCAGTCGCGGCTGGGCCGGAACGCTGCAGTCGAAACTGGAGAGCAGGTTGTTGCCGCCGACGGTAATTCTGTCGGTCGAACCAACGTAGACGATCGCGCCATTCCCTTCAAGACAGCGGACAAGCCCCGGCCGGGTGATGGCGGCAAGGGGGGCGGGACGAGCTGAAACCGTGATGTCGAAGCGGGCAATACCCTTGTGTCCGCAGGCGAGGAGGGCGCATTCCCCGGACAAGGCAACATCGAGGGCGGGCCCCGGGGTCACGGCCTGGGCCAGGATGAAGGGGTGTTCGGGATTGCTGATGTCGATTACGAGCAGTCCGGCCTTGCCCCCGGCAATAAAGAGCCGATCCCCACGAAGTTGCACCGCCATAGCCGTGCCGGGGAGGGGCAGGGCGGCGAGGAGTCGCGGCATCTGCGGATCCTTGAAGTCGACAACCCGCAGCCCGGATGAACCGCAAGCGACGAAGAGCCGGGTCCCCTGGACCTCGAGGTCGAAAGCCTGACCCGGTAGTTGCATGCCGCCGAGGCGTTGCGGTTGTCTCCAGTCGGACAGGTCCAGTGCCAGCACGCCGTTCCTGTAGTTGGCGAGATAGACCACATTCCCGACCTTCCGCAGTTGGGAAGGGTTGCCCCAGGTCTTGAAGGAGCCCGTCAGGGCCAGACGCTGGGTCGTTTCGGGAACGAGCCAGGCGCGCGTCCCTGTGCTCAGCCCTTCCCCCTGCAGTTCCAGTGAAGTATTGGCTCCGAGGGGCAACTCGATCTTGGACGGAGGGCGAATCTGCAACTCGGACTCGGCGTTCCAGCGGGGTACCAGGGCGCTGGCATTGAACCAGACTCCGCCGGTGAGGGCGATGGCGAGGAGCAGGCAGATAATGATGAACGCGTGACGCATAGTCATCTTTCTGACAGCGGTACGAAACGTGCGCGCCGGCAGACGGCGTGAAACGCACGGAGCTCACATCCATTTCAGGGGGTATGTCGGATTGCTAGCGACGATTGTACGCCCCCGTTCTCAAAAATAACTGACAAGGGGGGGGACACCTGCCCGGCGGAGGGGCTAAGACAGGAGCAGGAATCCGAGCTGACGGCCGGTCTGGCCGTTGTCGCGGCGGTAGGAGAAGAAGAGTTCACGATGGCAGCAGGTATCCTCGCTGGCGCACTCGATGTTGGAGGCTTTGAGCCCGGCATCGGCGAGTTGCAGTTGACAGCTGCGGCGCAGGTCGAGCTGCCACTTGCCGAGAGTGACCTCGCCGGCGATTTCTTCCCAATGGCCGCTGCCGGTGCGGAAGGCATCGCGGACCGGCCGGTCGACCTCATAACGGTGAGCGCCGATGCCGGGACCGACGGCGGCGCGGAGGGACTCGGGCGCACAGCCGAACTCGTCGCGCAGGGCCTGCACCGTCTTGCCGATGAGCCCGGCGGCGGCTCCACGCCAGCCGACGTGGACAGCGGCGCCGACCTTCTGCTCAGGGGCATAGAGCAGGACCGGATAGCAGTCGGCGACGAGGATGCCGATCATGATGCCGGGCTGGTTGGTGATGATGGCGTCGCATTCGATGTGGAGAAAATGCGACAGGTCGGGGTTGGCTTCGTTGAGGATGAGAATATCGCTGCCATGCACCTGCTGGACGGTGAGGAGAAGATGCGGCGGCACCTTGAAAGTCCGGGCCAGGGTCGAACGGTTGCCTTCGACGGCGTGACGGGCATCGTCGGTGTTGAAGGCGAGGTTGAGGGAATTGAAAGGGGGGCGGCTGACTCCGCCGTTGCGGGTGGTGAAGCCGGCCTGAACCGCGGGGCCGGTGGCCCAGCCCGGTT
>MGTO01000037.1:6178-6387 GCA_001799485.1 Desulfuromonadales bacterium GWC2_61_20
AAAATTAATTAAGGTTATTGCCATTATAGTCGAAAGATAGTATGTATGAGCCGATTTCACGACGAGTTTTTTGCAACCGGAGAAGTCGAACTATGTGCATGAATCTGCGCCGCTTCTGCTCCTGTGGCCGGAACTCCGCTTACCTGAGTTGCCGGGACAACCTCTTGCCCGCCGAAATCCTGCTCAACCTTTTTTGCCCCGAATGCCGG
>MGTO01000037.1:6523-6656 GCA_001799485.1 Desulfuromonadales bacterium GWC2_61_20
CCGCCGCTTGACGGCTCCAAAATTCTTTTCGCAGTCTTGCCAGATTCAATGGCAAGACTGAAAATAAATCTTGAACGTTTTGGCTTCATTATCTTGCTTTTATTTATCTTTTACTTTTTTGGCCTAATCGTCC
>MGTO01000038.1 GCA_001799485.1 Desulfuromonadales bacterium GWC2_61_20
GTAATGACTGAAAAATCCGACATCATCGCCGCCCTCTACCAGGTCATCCTTGAGCGCAAGGCGCACCCCGAGGAGAAGTCCTACACCGCTTCCCTCTACGCCAAGGGGCTCGACAAGATTCTCGGCAAACTCGGCGAGGAGGCGACGGAGCTGGCAGTGGCCGGCAAAGGCGGCGAGCGGCAGGAGATCGTCTTTGAGGCGGCCGACGTCGTCTACCACATGCTCGTCCTCCTCGGCTATTACGGCATCGCCCCGGAGGAGATCTCCGCCGAACTGCGGCGGCGTTTCGGCATGTCGGGGATCGCGGAAAAGGAAAGCCGGACGAAATAGCCGGTAGGGGCGAATCTTGTATTCGCCCTGGGCGATCACGAGGAGCGCCCCTACACCACGTTAATTCAACTCAAGGAGATTCGATATGACCCTCAAGGAACAGCTCGACGTCGCGATGAAGGATGCCATGCGCGCCAAGGATGCGCTGCGCCTCAGCACCATCCGCATGGCCAAGTCGGCGATCAAGTACAAGGAAGTCGAGCTCATCGCCCAGCTTGACGACCAGGGGGTGATCGGGGTGCTGTCGACCCTGGCCAAGCAGCGCAAGGAGTCGGCGGTGGCGTTCCGCGAGGGGAACCGCCTCGAGCTGGCGGAGAAAGAGGAGCAGGAGTTGGCGGTCCTCCTCGAATTCCTCCCCCAACAGCTTGACGAAGCCGGGATCAAGGTGCTCATCGAGAAAGCGGTGGCGGAAGCCGGCGCTTCTTCAGCCAAGGACATGGGCAAGGTGATGAAGCTGGTGACGCCGCAGACCACCGGCCGCGCCGACGGCAAGCTGGTGAGTGAGCTGGTCAAGGCTCGCCTGGCCGGCGCCTAGGCCGACGGACGGGAAACGGCCGTGCAGGTCTTCGATATCATCATCCTGCTCCTCCTCGGACTCTGCCTCCTCAAGGGGGTGATACGCGGGGTGGTGCATGAGCTCTTCGCTCTGGCGGCGCTGGTGACGGCGGCCTTTTGCGCCTGGCACTTCGGTCCCTGGCTGGCGAAAGAGACGGTCCGCGTCCTCCATACCTCGCCCGGCTTCGCGGCCGGGGCGGCAGCGGTGCTCCTCTTTCTCCTTGGCCTTCTGTTGGTTGTTGCCATCGCCATGTTTCTCGGGAGCAAGGGCAAATTGCCACAGCCGTGGGGGGCGACGCGGGTCGGCGGTGGACTTCTCGGACTCTTTACCGGCGTTCTGGTCCTGTCCGTGCTGCTGCACGGCTGGAGTGTGAAGCCGATCCCCCAGGCCATGGGGCCGGTGCTGCAGCGCTCGCAGCTGACTCCCCCCTTCGTCGATCTCGGGGCGGCGACGCTACGCGGCGGGGCCCGCCTCTTCGGCCCGGCGTCGTAGCCTGGGACGGCGGCGATGACCGACGACACCCTGCGGGTCCTGGAATACGACAAGATTCGTGCCCTGATCACTGGATTTACCGTCAGCGGACCCGGGGGCGAACTGGCGCGTCAGCTGGCTCCTCTCGCCGACGACTCCGCGGTGCGTACGGCCCTGGCGACTGCGGCGGAGATGGCGACACTGCTGCGCGACGCCGGGCCGCCCCCCGTCGGTGGCTGTTGCGATCTGCGCCCGCTTTTGGCCGAGCTTCATGCCGAAGGGAGCTGGTTGCCGGGGGAGGCGCTGTTGGTCGTTCTTGCCAGCGTCGAAGCGGCGGGGGAGACGCGCCATTTTCTCGCGCCGCGGGCGGAGTTACCGCTCCTTGCGGCGATGGCCCAGGAGCTGGCACCCCTCAAGGCGTTGCGCGACGAAGTCCGGCACTGTCTCGGCCCTCGTGGCGAGCTGCTCGACCGCGCTTCCTTCGCCCTCGGCGAGACCCGGCGCGAAATCCTCAATCTGCGCAGCCGCATCCGCCGGACCCTGGAAAGCCTCCTCGGCGAGGAGGGGTTGGCCGCGGTCTTTCAGGAGCGCCTCGTCACCGAGCGGGAAGGACGTTACGTCGTCCCGGTGCGCAGCGATCATCGCGGACGGATCAAGGGTTTCATCCACGACGAGTCGGCCAGCGGCCAGACTCTCTTCGTCGAGCCGGTGACGATCCTTGAGGCGAACAACGATTTGCAGCATCAGCGTCGCGAGGAAAAACGCGAAGAAGAGCGCATCCTGCGGCGACTGGCCGATGTGATCCGGGGTGCTGTCGGCGAGATCCTGGCGAACCAGGCTCTCCTGGCCCAGCTTGATCTCCTCGCCGCCGTCGGCCGCTTTGCCCGCCAGTGCGACGCCGTGGTCCCGGTGCTGGTGGAGGAACCGCTTCTCGATTTGCGCCATGCCCGTCACCCCCTGTTGCTCCTGGCGGAGGATGGCAGGCATCGCGACGGGGCGGCGGTGCCGGTGACCCTGCAACTTGGTCCGGTCAGTCACACCCTGGTCATCTCCGGACCGAATACCGGGGGGAAATCGGTGGCGCTGAAGACCGCCGGCCTCCTTGTGCTCATGGTCCGGTCGGGGGTGCCGATTCCCTGTCACCCCGACAGCCGGCTCTTTCTCTTTGCGCGAGTATTTGCCGACATCGGCGACGAGCAGAGCATTGCCGCCAGTCTCTCGACCTTTTCCGGGCATCTGACCCGCATCCGGCGCATCCTCGCCGGCGCCGACGCCTCTTCCCTGGTCCTCCTCGACGAGGTCGGCACCGGCACCGACCCGGCGGAAGGCGCGGCGCTGGCCATGGCAATTCTCGACGCCTTGCACCAGCGGGGGGCGCGGACCATGGTCACCACCCATCTCAACCTGGTCAAGGGCTATGCCCAGCTCGGGGCCGGGGTCGAGAATGCGGCGGTCGAATTCGACCCGCAGACGTTGGCCCCGACCTATCGCCTCCACTACGGTATTCCCGGGGCGAGCAACGCCTTTACCATCGCCCGCCAGATCGGTCTCGATGCCGAACTCCTGGCGCGAGCCGAGGGCTACCTCGGACAGGGCGAACGCGACGGCCTCCAGGTCATGGAAGAGCTCAACCAGTTGCGCCGGCAGAGTGCCGTCGATCTCGCCGAGGCGCGGCGGTTGCGCGAGCGGGCGCGGCAGGAGTACGAACGCCAGCGCCAGTTGCGCAGCGAGTTCGAGGCGGAGAAGAAGAGCCGGCGGCAGCAGGCCGCCAACAAGATCGAGGAGAAGGTGCGGGCCGCCGAAGCCCGCCTGGCCGCCCTCGTCGCGGACGCCGGCACCACTCCGCGCGATGCCCGAAAACGGGCGGAGACCGGTCGCGCCCTGAGCGAGATCCGCGAAGAGGCCCGCTCCCTGCGCGAGGAGCCGCCCCGGCCGCAGCATCCCCTCAATGACACCCGGCCGGGGGAAATCCTGCGCATTCCCGCTCTGCACTGCGAGGGCGAGGTCGTTCGGGTCGATGGCAGTGAGGTCGAACTGTCGGTGCGGGGCAAGAAGTTGCGTTTGGCGTTGACGGCGTTGGAAGCCTGCACGCCGCGGCGCTATGCCGAGGGGAAAACGACGCCGAAGGTCCACGGCAGCATCGTCCGCGACTCCTTCCAGCCGCGACTCCTTCTCGTCGGCAAGCGGGTCGATGAAGCTTTGGTCCTGCTGGAGCGCTTTGTCGACGACGCCCTCTTGCAGGGGAGCAGCGAGCTCGAGATCGTCCATGGCGCCGGCGAAGGAATTCTGCGCCGGGTGGTGCGCGACTACCTCGGCGGACACCGGGCGGTGGTTTCCTTTCATGCCGCTGACATCGCCGCCGGGGGCGAAAACATCACCATTGTCGGATTGCGGGAGCCATGAGCGGACGCATCGACGACGAGAAGATTGAAGAGATCCGCAACCGCCTCGACATCGTCGAGGTCGTCGGCAGTTACCTGCCCCTGCGGCGCTCGGGGCACAACCATCTCGGTCTCTGTCCCTTCCATGGCGAGAAGAGCCCCTCCTTCAACGTCAACGCCGTGCGCCAGATCTTCCACTGCTTCGGTTGCGGCGTCGGCGGCAACGTCTTCAATTTCGTCATGCGCATGGAGGGGTTGACCTTTCCCGAAGCGGTGCGCCGCCTGGGCGAGCGCGTCGGCATCGAGGTGGCGCAGGAAGCGCCGTCGCCGGCGGAGTTGAAGCGCCGTCACGAACTCGAACTCTTCGGCCGCATCAACGAGGCGGCCGCCCTCTTCTACCAGCAGATTCTGCTGGAGGACAAGGGTGGGGCGGTGGCGCGGAGCTATCTTAAGAAACGCGGCTACGACGGCGAGGCGGCACGCCGCTTCCGCCTCGGCTATGCCACCGACCGGCGCGACGGGCTGACCGCCCACCTCGCCGCCCAGGGTTTCGATCTGGCGGCAGTGGCCCGGCTCGGCTTGATCCGCGACGAGCGCAGCGGCTCGGGGCACTTCGATCTTTTCCGCCGTCGCCTGCTCTTCCCCATTCTCGATGAACGGGGGCGGGTGGCGGCCTTCGGCGGGCGGGTCCTCGATGACGGCCTGCCGAAGTATCTCAATTCGCCCGAGTCGCCGATCTACCACAAGGGCAACGTCCTCTACGGCCTCTACCAGGCGCGGGAGGAGATGCGCAAGAGCGACAGCGCCATCGTCGTCGAGGGCTATTTCGATCTCATGGCGTTGCACCGGGCCGGTTTCACCGCCTCGGCGGCGACCTGCGGCACCGCCCTGACCGTCGAGCAGGTGCGCCTGCTCAAGCGTTACGCCGGGCGGGTCCTCCTCCTCTTCGATCAGGACCCGGCCGGACTCAAGGCGACCTTTCGCGGCATGGACGTTCTCCTCGCCGAGAGGGTCTCGGCCGCGGTCATCGAACTGCCGAGCGGCGACGACCCCGACTCCTTCCTCCTGCGGGCCGGGGCCGAGGCCTTTGCCGCGCGCTTGCAGGCGGCGCGGCCGGTCCTTGAGCTCTTCATGGAGACAACCCTGGCCCGGCACGGGGCGACCATCGAGGGGAAAGCCAAAGCGGTAGAGGAGATCAGCGCCAAGCTCAAACTCCTCCCCTCGGAGCTCGAACGCAACCTCTACCTCAAGCTCCTCGCCCAGCGCACCGGCATCGACGAGAGCCTGCTGCTGCGGCGCACGGTTGCCAGTGCCAAAGCGGCGGCAGCGCCGACGGTGCGGGCCGCGGCACCCCCGGCGGCACGGGCCGCCGCGACGGCCCGCAAGAACGCCGGGCCGGGCTCGGTGATTCGCGCCCAGGAACTGCTGCTGCAGATGATGGTCTCCGATCGCGCCTGGCGGCTACGGGCGGCCGTTGAAGGGGTGGCGACCCTCTTCAGCGAGGCGCAGCGCCGGGGCATCGCCGAAGTTCTCTTGCGCCAGGATGAAAGGGGCGAAGTTTTTTCCCTCGACGCGGTTTTTAATCTGCTCAGCGAAGAGCAAAGCGCCATCCTTTCGGGTATTCTTGTCAATGAACAGCAACTGGACGGTGAGGGTGAACGGATCTTCGCGGATTGCCGCGGCACATCGGTCCGGGGAGATGTGCGCCGGCGCAGCAGCGAACTGCAGCAGGCCTTGCGCCAGGCCGAGAGTGACGGCGACGAGGCGGCGCGCAATCGCTGCCTGCAGGAATTGATGGCATTGAAAAAGCGACTGTAGTTTTTTTATTGGTTCATAAAGTGTTCGTCATTTGGTCCGGGCGAAAAAGGGCCGGGCCCCAAGGAGACGTCAGGCATGTCGAAGAAGAACGGTATCGAAGAAGTTCAGCAGCTTATTGATCTGGGGAAGGAGAAGGGCTACCTGACCTATGAGGATGTCAATGATCTCCTCCCCGCCGACATGGTCTCGTCCGATCAGATCGACGATGTCATGAGCATGTTCGGCGAGATGGATATCGAGGTGGTCGACAGCGATCAGAAAATCTCCCTCGACAAGGACCAGGTCTTCGACGAGGAACCGGCCGAAGAGGAAGAGGAGGAAGAATCCGAATTCGAGGCCGGCGCCCTCGGGCGCACCAGCGATCCGGTGCGCATGTACCTGCGCGAAATGGGTCAGGTCTCCCTCCTTACCCGCGAGGGCGAGGTCGAGATCGCCAAGCGCATCGAGGAGGGGGAAGTCATGGTGACGAGTGTCATCATGAAGACCCCCATCGCCTTCAAGGAGGTCATCTCCCTCGGCGATCGCCTGGCCAAAGGTCTGATCAATGTCGCCGAAATCACCAAGGAGTATGAGGAGGAGGAAGGAGCCGAGGCGGAAGAGCGGCAGCGCCAGCGTGTCCTCGCCCTGGTCGAGCAGATCGGCACCCTCGACGCCAAGCTCACCCTCATCCGCGAACAGTTGGCCGGGGATGCGACCAAGGACGAGAAGAAGACCCTCGACAAGGAGGGCAAGGTCCTCAAGGCCGAGATCGGCGAGCTCATGCGCCAGCTCCGCCTCAAGGATTTCCAGGTCGCCAAGATCGTCGACCGGCTCAAGGAGCTGGCCGACCAGGTCAAGAAGGGGATGAACGAGGTCAAGGCCTGCGAGGTCGAGCTCAAGCAGCCGCACAAGGAGATCAAACGCCAGCTGCGCAAGATGCGCAAGAGCGAAGAGGATGCCCTCGGCATTGCCCGGGAACTCGGCGTGCCGATGGAGACCCTCCTCGCCGTCGAGAAGCGGCTCAAGGGGGCTCAGCGCAAGTTCAAGCGGGTCGAGGAGGAGTCGGGCTTCGCCCCCGAGGAGCTTCTCGACTCCCTCAAGGAAGTGCACAAGGGGGAGTGGCGGGCCAAGTCGGCCAAGACCGAGCTGGTCGAGGCCAACCTGCGCCTGGTCGTCTCCATCGCCAAAAAGTACACCAACCGCGGCTTGCAGTTCCTCGACCTCATTCAGGAGGGGAATATCGGCCTGATGAAGGCGGTCGACAAGTTCGAGTATCAGCGCGGCTACAAATTCTCGACCTACGCCACCTGGTGGATTCGCCAGGCTATTACCCGCGCCATCGCCGATCAGGCCCGCACCATCCGCATCCCGGTGCACATGATCGAGACGATCAACAAACTCATCCGCACCAGCCGGCAGCTGGTGCAGGAGATCGGCCGCGAACCGAGTCCCGAGGAGATCGCCGAGCGCATGGAGCTGCCGCTGGAGAAGGTGCGCCGCGTCCTCAAGATCGCCAAGGAGCCGATCTCGCTGGAGACCCCCATCGGCGAGGAGGAAGATTCCTCCCTCGGCGACTTCATCGAGGACAAGGGGGTGGTTTCCCCCCTCGAAGCGGTGATCAAGGGGAATCTCTCCGATCAGACCGCCCGGGTTCTCTCGACCCTGACCCCGCGCGAAGAGAAGGTGCTGCGCATGCGCTTCGGCATCGGCGAGAAGAGCGACCATACCCTCGAAGAGGTCGGTCAGGATTTCGCCGTCACCCGCGAGCGCATCCGCCAGATCGAGGCCAAGGCGCTGCGCAAGCTGCGCCACCCCAGCCGCGCCAAACGGCTCAAGAGTTTCGTCGAATCGTAAGGAACAAAAAAGGGGGCGACCGCAAGGTCGCCCCACATTTCTTTGCAGGGGTAATTCATGAATTGCCCTCCCCGCTAACCGGTGATGATGATGGATATCTACGTCGATGAGGAAACCCTGCGCCGCGAACGGGAGAAGGCGCGGGAGCTGCGCAAGAGCCAGTGGTGGCAGAACCGCATCGCCCGCGGCCAGTGTCACTACTGCGGGGCCAAAGTGGCGCCGAAGGAGCTGACCCTCGACCATTTGCTGCCCTTGGTGCGGGGTGGGCATTCGACCCGCGGCAACTGCGTCCCCGCCTGCAAGGGGTGTAACAGCCGCAAGCAGAGCCTGCTGCCGGTGGAGTGGGAGGAATACCTGACGCGGCTGGGGAAGAACGAGGGATAGAGACATGCAAAGGGGGTGACGGTCAAGACCGTCACCCCCTTTTGCTTATAGAATTCGGCAGCTACTGTGAGGCTGAGCAAAAATGTCCAGGTGCAAGGCGCCCGAAATCTTTTGGCATAAGGCGTACCCCAAGGTACGTCGTTGACAAAGGATGAGGGCAACGCCGCAGATGGGCGTTTTTCCTCAGCCGCTAGCGTGACATGCCGAACATGGCTTTATAATCTTCCGTCACGAGGAGAGCGTGGCCATGGGTGGAGGAAGCGTTGGCCTCGTAGATGGCGCGAATGTCGGGGTCGCTGATCTGGCGGGCGGTGGCGCGCAGGTTCTTTTCCAGCTGCTCTTCCTGCTCGATGGCGAGCTCCAGGGCCTTGCGCTCGTCGAATTCGCTGAGCATGAGATGCTGCAACCCTTTCCACCAGCTCGATTCGGTGTCGGGAGGGGCCTCGATGAAACCGTCGAAGGAGGGGATGTCGCTCCCCTTGTAGGCATTGAAGAACATGCGGGCGTGCTGCATCTCGTCCTTGGCCAGCAGTTCAAAGGTATGGCGGGCCTTGTCGTCAGGCATCTGCCCGGCGGCAAAACGGTAGAAATCCATGGCGTCCTTTTCCGTCTGCATCGCCTTTTTCAAGGCTTTCTGCACGTCCATCTGCTCACACATCGCAGCATCCTCCAAGATCTTCTGGTTTGGCAAAGCGGGCACAAGTTAGCATAATTTATTCCTAGCGTCTCCCTTTTTTTCCTCCCGAAAAGCCGGGCCCCGGCGGCACTTCCTCGCACCGCCGCCTGGCCTCAGAGACCGGTGACTTCGCGCTCCTTCGGGTATTCAACCATGAGGCCGAAGGAGAGTTCCTTCTTCTCGCCGGCCTCGAGCGGCATTTTCCAGGTGATGCGGCCGTCGTCCCTGACCTCCTCCGGCTTGAGGGTCGGCTCCTCCAGGGCGATCTTGATCTCGGCATCGTCGGCGAGGGGGAGCTGGTCGCGCAGGGTGACGGTCACCGCCTCCTTGCGCAGATTCTGCACCTCGATGCGATAGCGGTAGCTGGCGCGGTTGCGGCCGAAGACCCCGGCTTCCTTGTGCTGTTTCACCTCATCACGCTTGACTGTCAGCTGATCGTCGCTGCCGAAGAAGAGGTCGAAGGTCTCGCCGGCGGCGACCTTGCGCAGCTGCGCGCTGCCGGTATAGGTGTTGCCGACAAAGGTGTTGACCTTCCCCGGCAAGAGCGGATAGGCGCCCTGATTGACCATCTCCGCCTTGAGAAAGACCGCGGGGGTGAGTTTGGGGATCGCCAGGAAAGTCATGCGCACCGGCAGTTCGGCCAGGGCGACGACACTGCCATGCTCGCTGCCGTCGGCGGGGATATCGAGGGGGCGGGGGATATGGAAGGCGACGGAACTTTGCTCGGCACTGAGCTGGGCGGTCTCTACCGCCGCTTCGGCCGCGAGGATCTCGTCGATGCCGGCGGCATCGGCGGAATACTCGGCCTGTTTGCTCAGCATGGCCGGCGCCGCGGCGCCGCGGTACAGGGTCGCTTCCGGGCGGGGCGGTTGCGGCCGGAAGAGGGCGATGTGCCAGGGGGAGAGTTCCGGCGGGGTGCCGCCGGTGGCCGGACGAGCGGTGGAGAGGGTGACGTCGACCGCGTTCCAGTCCTCACCGGTCTGCTGGCGCACCAGGGCGCGGAAGGTCAGGGTGGCGTTTTTGGCCTCGGCGCCGAGGCGGACATCGTAGGTGGGGACCCAGCCGGCCTGGGGGAGGAGGGTGGTCAAAGTAAGGGTCAAGCCCCCCTCGCGGGCGACATCGAGGGTGACCTCGACACTCTTGCTCTCCTGACGGCGGGAACCGATCGACTCGTCCCGCTGCCGGCGCAGGGCGTCGATCTTGTTGCGGAGAGTCTGCTGTTCGCCGGTGAGGGCGAGGGCCTGCTCCTGGATTTTGCTGATGCCATTGCCGACGAGACCGGCGGCCTCCTGCAGTTCCGCCGCCGTCGGGCGGCCGACGGCCAGTTCCTTGGAGATGCGCTCCCCCCAGGCGACGCGGATCGATTCGAGAAAGGCCTTCTGCGCCGCCAGTCCGGACTTTTTCGCCTCCACTCCCCCCGAGCGCGCTTCGAGGACGCGGATTTCCTCGTCCAGCGCCTTGATCCGCTCTTCGCCGCTCTCGGCGAGAAAGGCCCGCTTGATTTCGAGACCGGCGATGGTCACCGCGGCGCTCCCCTGCCCCTCGATCCGGACCGAGTCGTCCTCCAGCAGCACCGGCAGATGGTCGAAGATGACGAGATAACTGCCGGGCTTGAGGGTGAGAGTCGCCTGGCGTGAGGTCGCGGCGCGGTCGGGATAGACGGTGACGGCGGTGATTTTGGCCGTGGCCGGCAGCCGCTTGAGTTCGGCGGCGGCCGTCAGGCCCGGCAGCAGCAACAGGGTCAGGCAGAGGAGGTAACGCAACGTCTCCATGGCAAGGCTCCTTGTCTTGATGATACCGAACAAAGCTTCGTTCCCTTTCAGGGGAGGAGAGACACGGTGAACTATAACCGAGGGCGGCAGTGACATCCAGTCCATATCTGTAACGCCGACTCCGGCAGACAACCAATTCGGGAGAAAAAAAGACGTGGCGCGTCCAGCAATGTTGACGTAAAGTCTAGAAACGAGGAGCGACAAGCAGGAGAGCGTCACCGCAAAAATGTGGCAACAACGGCCGCTGGCGATGGAAATGGCCGCGCCGGCCGCCGTTTCCCCCCTTTAACGTGTTTGCATCCGGAGGCTGACCATGAGCGACAACATCGAGAGTCACTATCGCGCCGAGACCCTGGCCCTGCACGCCGGCCAGAAGCCCGACCCGACGACCAAGGCGCGGGCGGTGCCGATCTACCAGACGACCTCCTACGTCTTCGACGACGCCGACCACGCCGCCCGCCTCTTCGGCCTGCAGGAGTTCGGCAACATCTACACCCGGCTGATGAACCCGACCTCGGATGTCTTCGAGCAGCGCGTCGCCGCCCTCGAAGGGGGGGTCGCGGCCCTGGCCGTCGCCTCGGGGCAGTCGGCCATCACCCTGGCCCTGTTGACCCTGGCCCATGCCGGCGACGAGATCGTCTCCGCCGCCAGCCTTTATGGCGGCACCTACAACCTCTTTCACTACACCTTTCCCCAGCTCGGCATCACCGTCAAGTTCGTCGATCCGGCCGATCCGGAGAACTTCCGCAAGGCGATCACCCCGAAGACCAAGGCGATCTACGGCGAGAGCGTCGGCAATCCCAAGCTCAACACCCTCGACATGGAGAAGGTGGCGGCCATCGCCCATGCGCACGGCCTCCCCCTGGTCATCGACAACACCATGCCCTCCCCCTACCTGATCAACCCCCTCAAGCACGGCGCCGACATCGTCGTCCACTCGGCGACCAAGTTCATCGGCGGCCACGGCACCTCCATCGGCGGCGTCATCGTCGACGGCGGCACCTTCAACTGGGGGAACGGCAAATTCCCCCAACTCTCCGAGCCCGATCCCTCCTACCACGGCCTCAACTTCTGGGCGGCCCTCGGCAAGATCGCCTACATCATCAAGGTGCGGGTGCAGCTGCTGCGCGATCTCGGGCCCGCCGTCTCCCCCTTCAACTCCTTCCTCTTTCTCCAGGGGTTGGAGACGCTGCATCTGCGCATGGAGCGCCACAGCGCCAACGCCCTGGCCGTCGCCCAGTACCTGCAAAAACACCCCAAGGTCGGCTGGGTCAACTACCCCGGCCTCCCCGACCATTTCGATCATGCCCTGGCCAAGAAGTACCACCACCGCGGCCTTTACGGCGCCCTCATCGGCTTCGGCATCAAGGGCGGGATCAATGAAGGGAAGACCTTTATCAACTCCCTCAAGCTCCACTCGTTGCTGGCCAACATCGGTGACGCCAAGTCCCTCGTCATCCACCCGGCCTCGACTACTCATCAGCAGCTCACTCCGGCCGAGCAGATCGCCGCCGGCGTCACCCCCGACTTCATCCGCCTCTCCGTCGGCATCGAGAACATCGCCGACATCCTTGCCGATCTCGAGCAGGCCCTGGCCAGGATTTGACGCAGCCGCTCTAAAAATGCGACACTGTGCACGACTTGCCGATCCTCCCCGCGAGGGTCGGCGCTTTTACGTGCGGTGGCGAGTCCGATGAGTACAATCTCCCGCTAGTCAATGTGATCTGTGCCTTGCACCCTCCCCCAGCCCCTCCCATCGCAGGGAGGGGGGCTTATGGTCCCCTCTCCCCTCGTGGGAGAGGGTTAGGGTGAGGGGGATAAGATTGGAACCAATCAGAATGCCCGAAGACCTCAGACAGGAGGATCGATGCAGATCAAATCACTGAAAAAAAGCGCGGGGCGGACGGTTCGGCCCGGTTCGTTGCAGATGCTGGAGATGGCGGAGGCCAAGCCCCCCTGTTGCGGGCCGCCGACGACGGCGACTGGCGGTGTCATCTCCGAAGCCGTCCCCGGCTTTGTCGGCTGGCTGAAGACGGCGGCGGGACCGGTGGCGCAAGTGGCGACGGAGCTGACTTTCCGGGATCACCTCGGCGCCTGCCAGGTGCGCTGGGGCTTTCGCCGTATGTCCTATCTCGTCCCCCCCGGGCTCTATGCTCTCGGCACGCCGACGGGAGAAGCTGCCATGGTGGTGACCTGCAACTACAAGATGACCTTCGATCTCGTCCGCCGGGTTCTGCACGGCCGCAACGTCTGGCTGCTGGTGCTGGAGACCCACGGGGTCAACGTCTGGTGTGCGGCGGGGAAAGGGACCTTCGGCACCCGCGAACTGGTCCGCCGCCTCAAGGCGACCCGCCTGGCCGAGATCGTCGGCCACCGCCGCCTGCTGCTGCCGATTCTCGGAGCGCCGGGGGTGGCGGCCCACGAGGTGAGCAAACAGACCGGCTTTGCCGTCAGCTACGCGACCCTGCGCGCCGAGGATCTCCCCGCTTATCTCGATAACAAGATGACGACGACGCCGGCGATGCGCGCGGTGACCTTCACCTGGTACGAGCGTCTCGTCCTGATCCCGGTGGAGCTGGTCATGGCGGCGCGGACGACGCTGATTGTCGGCTGCGTCCTCTATATCGTCGGGGCGCTGGCCGGGGGGAGGACGGCGAGCCTGACCTTGAGCCTCGCCTATCTCGGCGCCGTGCTGACCGGGGTCGCCCTCGGCCCGCTCCTCCTCCCCTGGCTGCCGGGGAAGAGTTTCGCCGGCAAAGGGGCCATCGCCGGTGTTGCCTGGGTTCTCGTCTGTTACCTGATGGCCGGGGGGAGCAGTTGGGGGGTGCCGACGACGACGGCAGCCTTTCTCGCCCTGCCGGCGGTGAGCGCCTATTACACCCTCAACTTCACCGGCTGCACGGTCTACACCTCGCGCAGCGGGGTCAAGAAGGAGATGCGTCTGGGCCTCCCCCTCATGGGCGGGGCCATCGCCGTCAGTTTGATTTTGTTGGTGATCGGCCAGTTTCTGCCCTGACACCGCCCCCTCTCCCTAACCCTCTCCCACAGAGGGGAGAGGGGATGTTTGGCCCCCCTCCCTGCGATGGGAGGACCCAATCTCCGGGCCTAAAGGGCTGGGGGAGGGTGCAAGATCCTTTTGCATAAGGATTACTTTAGGAGTTAAACATGAAGGATTTTCGCTACCTGACCAATGTCGCCACGTTGCAGCTCGATGTCGAGGTTTGTATCGGCTGCGGCCGCTGCTTCGAAGTCTGCCCGCATCAGGTCTTTGCCCTCGCCGGCAAGAAGGCCGAAATTGTCGACAAAGATGCCTGCATGGAGTGCGGCGCCTGCGCCCGCAACTGTCCGGTC
>MGTO01000039.1:0-25814 GCA_001799485.1 Desulfuromonadales bacterium GWC2_61_20
AGGCGATGCGATGCTATTTAAAAAGAAAAAGGACCTTGTCGGAGTCGATATCGGCTCCAGTTCCGTCAAGGTTGTCCAGTTGCGCGAAAGCCGTGGCCTGTACCATCTCAAAAAGGTCGGTTTTGCTCTTTTACCCCAGGACGCCATCGTTGATAACTCCATCATGGACTCGACGGCGGTGGTTGAGGTGTTGCGCAATCTGGTGCAAGAGCTGAAAATCGGGACAAAAAATGTCGCTACATCCATCTCCGGCCATTCGGTTATTATTCGCAAAATCCAGCTGCCGGTCATGACGGAGGAGGAACTGGAATGGTCGATCCAGTTCGAGGCGGAGCAATATATCCCCTTTGAGATTTCCGAGGTTAACCTGGATTTCCAAATTCTGGGGCCAGATGCCGCCGACCCGACGCAGATGAATGTGATCCTGGTTGCGGCGAAGAAGGATTTTGTGAATGATCATGTCGCCATCTTCAGGGAATGCGGTTTGTCTCCCGAAGTGATGGACATCGACTGTTTTGCCGTTCAAAATGCATTCGAACTTAATTATGGGGTCGCCAATGAAGAAATAGTAGCCTTGATCAATATGGGGGCTGGCGCAATCAACGTCAATGTCCTCAAGGGGGGTGCCTCCGTCTTCACCCGCGATATCCAGGTCGGCGGCGGAATGTTTAACGAGGAGATTCAGAAACAACTGGGGTTGGGTAGCGAAGCTGCCGAACGCGCCAAGATCGCCGGTTTTGGTGACGGCGTCGATGTCGCTACGCTCAGCGAGGTCATGGAAAGTGCGACCGAGAATCTTGCCCAAGAAGTGCAGAGGTCCCTGGATTTCTTCTCGGCAACATCCGCTGACGAAAAGGTGCAGAAAGTTTTTCTGACCGGGGGCTGCTCAAAGGTCGAATACATCAAATCAGTTCTCGCGACCCGTCTGGGTGTTGATGTTGAAGTCATGAATCCTTTTCGCCTGGTGCAGGTTAATGCGAAGGATTTCGATATTGAGTATCTTGAATCCGTCGGACCGATGTTCTCAGTTGCGGTCGGTTTGGGCATGAGGAGGATGGGAGACAAATGATTTATATCAATCTGTTGCCTGTCCGTGCAGCGCAAAAAAAGGAAAAACTGGTCGAGCAGATTTTTGTTCTCGTCGTTGCCATAGCTTTGGTTGTCGCTAGTTGTGTTGGCGTATACGGAGTTCTGCTTTCAAAGATATTTATTGAAAAAAGTGAAATATTACAAAAAGAACAGCATATTGCAAACCTGCAGAAAAAGATTCAAGAAGTGAAAAACTTTGAAAAACTACAGAAAGACTTAAGAACAAAACTCGACATTCTGGATAAGCTCAAGGCCGGCAGGTCAGGACCGACCCATCTGCTGGATGAGCTCGCCAGCGCCATCCCGGACAAACTTTGGCTGGAGTCATATAAGGAGGCAGGGGGCAAGATAGCCCTGTCCGGCTTGGCAATGAATGAAGAAGCCGTCGCCGTTTTTATGCAGAACCTCGATTCCTCGGCATACTTCAAAGACGTCGAGTTGCAGGTCCTCGACCAGGCATTGAAAAGCAAAATTAAATTGAACAAATTTAGCATACTTTGCCATGCTGAAGTTCCGACGGCAGAAAACAATAAAAAATAATTACGGAAAAAACTATGAATCCACAAGTCGAAAAATTCCTGAAGTTGCCTCTTTACCAGCGAGCCTTGTTGCTCGTTGGTTTCAATGCCGCAATTCTCGGCCTGTGCATATATTTCATTTTCTTGCCACAGTATAAAGAATACACCAGCCTCGTTACCAAGCATCAGCAAGTCAGGGATCAGTTGGCCAAGGATCAGAAAATCGCCGATAACTTGCCGAAATTCAAGGCTGAATATGAAAAGATGAACGAGCGACTCGCCCAGGCATTGACCGAGCTGCCAAATGCCAAGGAAATACCTGCCCTCTTGACCAATATCGCGACGCTGGCCAGGGACAATGGGCTTGAGGTTTTGCAGTTCAAACCCGGTGCGGATGCAGTCAAAGGCTTCTATGCCGACGTGCCGGTTGGGTTGAAGGTCGTGGGTGATTTTCATCAGGTTGCCAAGTTTTTCTATGATGTGGGCAGTCTCCCCCGCATTGTCAATATTGGCAATGTCAACATTGGCGGGGCCAAGATTGAGAACAATCGTTTGAAGCTGACTGTAGATTGTCTGGCTACGACCTTCCGTTTTGTGGACGAAAAGGCGTCTCAGCCAGCGGCAAAGGGGAAAGCAACCAAATGAGCAGCTTCGGAATATTCATCCTAGGCATCGTGGTATCGCTTGCTCTGGTTCTTTTCGGCTGTGATGAGAAAACCGCAGCACCGACCGTCGCCGCGCCCGCGAAGAAATCCGGGGCAGTGGCGGCGAAATCGGTATTAGCTGCCAAGGAAAAGGCGGAAGTCGTTGAACCGGCCAAATATGTCTATGAACCGGGCGGTAGGCGTGACCCCTTTGAGCCCCTTGTTTCTGACAAGTTGCCGCCCGCGAATGGCGGGAAGAGCTTGACGAATGTAGCGCCCGAAGAACAGCTGACCCCGCTGCAACAGTTTGAAATCAGCCAATTTCGGTTGATTGGTGTCATTATCGGCAAAGGCAAGCCAACAGCAATGGTTGTGGCCCCGGACGGCAAGGCTTATGTGTTGCAAAAAGGTGTCAAGATCGGGAAAAATAACGGTGTGGTCAAAACAATCACATCTTCGGCTGTTTCCATTGAAGAACTTTATCAGGATCTTTCCGGGGAGATGCTGAAAAATGAACTTGAAATCAAGCTTCCTAAGCGTGAAGGAGCCTAATACGATGTGTCGTTTTGTGAAGTGTCTGCGGTCATTCTCTGAAGTTTTGATTCTTGCGGGGATACTGGTCTTTCCGTCTGTTGTTCTTGCCGAGACAACGCCCGCACAGACCCAGAACCGGTTGCTTTCGATTGTACCCGAGGGAAGTGGCGACGCAATAAGTGTAAAGCTTGTCACGGAAAAACCTCTCGGTTATCGCTATACGGTGTATGACTCGTTTGACCCAGTCAGGATTGTCATCGATCTCCCGACCACGGACATCTCTGCCGTTATTCCTCAGCAAGTTCTTGGGGAGGGTTTGTTAAAAGAAATCAGGGTGTCGAAGTTTGATGTCAAATCCGGTTCTCTTGGGCGGGTTGAGTTGTTACTGACAGCCGCTGCCGAGTACAAGGTCTCCGTTGAAGATGCCGAGCTCAGGGTATTGTTCAACGGGGTGAAAGGTGCTGGCAAAGCCCCGGCCGAGGCAGTGGCGCAGGAAGCGGCAACTGCTCCCCCTCTTGCCGAAGCTGCCATGGCGACCGATGTTGCCGTCGATTCCGTGCATGGTGCGGGGGTGACCGCACCTGCCGCTGTGACAGAGGCCGCAGCCCCCCCAGTTGATGCGGCCGCAGAAGTTGCGCCTGCAACCATTCCGACAACTCCTTCCGCGCCGGCAAAAAAACTTGTGCAGGTTGAAGTTGCCGATGGCACGATTCTGTTGAAAATGGATGGCGCTCCCGGTACCATCAAGCAATTCACGTTGAAGTCGCCAACTCGTCTTGTTGTCGATATGTTCGGCATTAAGCCGGCACTCAAGGAACGCAGTTTCAAATCGGAGAATGGTTTTGACCGTGTTCGTCTCGGGGTATATCCCGATAAGGTCAGGGTGGTCCTCGATGCGTCAAAAGGGAAAATGCCCAAATATATTGTCGAACCCGTCAGTAGCGCAGTCAGGGTTTCGTGGGGGGAGAGGGCGGTTTCACAGTTCGCCGCGGCGATTGTGCCCGTGGTTCCCGCCGAAACTGCGGAACAGACGCCGGTCATGACTCCAGCCGCCGAAATGGCCGCCTTCAAGCCTAGCGGCGCACAAGTAGCGATCGAAGGGGTCGACTTCAAGGTCGAAGGGAGCAAGTCCATTCTTCTGGTAGCGCTGTCTGAGCCAGGCGAGGCAACCGATCCCGTCGTTGAGGGGGATATCCTGCGTTTTGAAGTCAGAAATGCCAGGATCACTCAGAACCTGAAGCGGGTCATTGATGTCTCGGCGTTCCCCAGTGTGGTGCGGCAGATTACTCCCTACGTCTTTCAGGAAAAAAAGAAGCAGAACGTCCGCTTCTCGGTTCAGGTTAAAGGTGCGGTTCCTTATGAGTTCAAGCGTGAAGGAAAATTACTTGCGCTCTCACTGGAAAACGGCGCGTACGCTGAAGTGGTGCCCGCCGGAGTCGAAACGTTGACCATGCCTGTCCCGGAGCCGGTAACCCCCTCGCCCGAACTGGCAGAGGCCTCCGCTGAGGCCCAATCGACTCATCCTGCCCCCCCTGGTATGCCCGCCGAAGCGCAGTTGACGTCTGCTGCCGTCGGTACGGCAGGTGCCGTCGTGCCGGCCGAGGTAAAGGCGGCTCAGCGTGACACGAGTGTAAAAAACTATATCGGGCAGAAGGTTACCTTGGAGTTCGATAATGCCGATATCCGCAATATCATCCAGTTGATCGCCGAGGTCAGTGAGCTCAACATCGTTGTCAGCGACGATGTCAAGGGGACCATCACCCTTCGTCTCATCAACGTCCCTTGGGACCAGGCTCTCGATCTTATTCTTGAGACCAAGGGGCTTGGTATGTTGCAGGAGGGGAATGTCGTTCGCGTCATGTCCCAGAAGGAAATTCAGATACTCAAGCTCGAAAAGCTTAAAAATTATGTGGCCATTGAAGACAACGAGCCGGCGGTGACCAAGGTTTTTGTCGTTCGCTATGCCCCTATCGCGGACATCGCGACTAAGATCCAAGCCCATTTAGGCAAGAGTGGCGATAGTGGGAACAATAGCGTGACGTCCGATCCGCGAACCCGTCAGATTATCGTGACGGCGCGTCCGTCCAGGCTTGTCCAGATCGAGGAAGAGCTGCTCAAGCGTCTTGACGTGCCGGAACGGCAGGTCATGATCGAAGCACGCATTGTCGAGGCGAATTCGAGCTTCGGTAATGATCTGGGGGTCAAGTGGGGGCTTTCCTATAATGACCCCAATGGCGATATTCCCCAAGGTGGCTTGGAGGCGGGCGGCAGCGGGGCGTTCATGACTCTGCCCAAAACTGCCGGTGTTGTTTCTGGCGCTGCCGGTCTGGCCGGCGGGATCACCTTTGGCAATCTCCTGACGAATACGACGATTCTCGATCTGCGCATCAGCGCCCTCGAAACGTCGGGTAACGGTAAGGTTGTTTCCACCCCGCGCATCACGACCCTGAACGGTGGGCAAGCCAGTATTTCCCAGGGGACCAAGATCCCTTACCAGTCAAGCGGTACTGACGGGCCTAAAACCGAATTCGTCGACGCCAATCTTGAGCTCAAGGTGACTCCGGTCATCAACCCTGACAACACCATTATCCTCGATATTACCGCGACCAACAGTAATATTGGTGGATTTGTCCCTACCGGTTTGGGTGATGCCCCTTCCGTCAACACCAAAGAGGCCAAGACCCGCGTTCTCGTTAAAAATGGTGAGACCACGGTTATCGGTGGGATTTTTGTCGAGAACGAAACCGACGGGGAGTCAGGTGTCCCGATTCTCATGAATATTCCGATTCTTGGATATCTTTTTAAATCGAAGAATATTACCAAGAGCCGTTCGGAATTGTTGATTTTCATCACTCCTCGAATCATTGATTGATTGTTGTAGCTTGTGCTTTATCCGGAAAAGGACAGGTGGTTTGCCACCTGTCCTTTTCTGTATGAGCTAAATCAACAGGATGAACAAAATGCCGTCGATCATTCTTGTCGGGTTCATGGGCGCAGGGAAAACGACCGTCGGCGCCAAGTTGGCGGCCATGCTCCATCGCCCCTTATGTGATCTGGATGGTGAAATCGTCGCCACGGCTGGCATGACCATCCCGGAAATATTTGCATGCAAAGGTGAGTCGTATTTTCGTGATCTGGAAACAGCGGCTTTGGGTGCAATCGATCGGCTGCACGATCAGGTGGTGGCGACTGGTGGTGGGGTCGTCGAGAGGCCCGGAAATTGGGCGTTGATGCGAGCATTGGGGAAGACGGTCTATCTCCAGGCTCCGTGGGATGTGCTCAGGCAAAGGCTCTTGGGGGGTGGGGGGCGCCCGCTGGCCAGAGCCCAGGATGGATGGGAGCAGGTGGAAGCGCTGATGCTCAGGCGCGAACCGCTTTATCTTCAGGCCGATTATGTGGTCAGCACGGCAGGCTTTGATTCAGAACAGGTAGTAGCAGTCATCGCCGGATTATTTCCTCAGCACAAGGATTATGAGAATGACCGTGGATAAGGTTCATGTGGAGTTGGGCGCCGACAGTTACGAGATCCATATTGGCGATGGCATACTCGATGGTCTAGGCGTCAATCTTCAGCTCATCGGCTTTCCCCGCAAAGCTGTTGTCGTTACCAACGCGACTATTGCCGCATTGTATGCTGATCGCCTGTTGTCCGCCCTCCGCCGAGCCGATCTTCAGGTCGACATGGTGCAGGTGGCGGATGGTGAAGAATACAAGTCGATGGCCACCCTGATGTTTCTCTATGACGAACTTATTCGTCTCGGTACGGATCGTCATTGCGGGCTCATTGCCCTGGGCGGTGGCGTAATCGGCGATCTGGCCGGTTTTGCCGCGGCGTCCTTTCTCCGGGGGATTCCCTTTATCCAGATTCCGACGACACTGTTGGCGCAGGTCGACAGTTCGGTCGGGGGGAAGACCGGCATCAATCACCCCCTGGGCAAGAACCTGATCGGAGCTTTTCATCAACCGCGCCATGTGCAGATCGATGTGGCGGTTCTTGACACCTTGCCGGAGCGCGAATATTGTGCCGGACTGGCCGAGGTTATCAAGTACGGCATCATTCGTGATCGCGATTTTTTTTATTGGCTGCAGCAGAACCGTCAACTCCTTGCCGCCAGGGATCATAACGCCCTGATTTATGCGGTAATGAAGTCTTGCCAAATAAAAGCGAATGTTGTAGAACTTGACGAAAAAGAAGAGTCTCTTCGCGCAATTCTCAACTATGGACATACCTATGGGCATGCTGTCGAGAACCTTGCCGGGTATGGTAAATACCGGCATGGAGAGGCTGTCGCCATCGGTATGGTTGTCGCTGCAGCCATGTCTGTCGAACTCGGGTTCTCCAGCCAGGATGAGCTGCTGGAGATCAGGTCCCTATTGCAGTCTTTCGGCCTCCCGGTCACCCCGCCGGAGTTATCCATTGAAGAGTGTTTGGTCGCCATGGGCCGCGATAAGAAAGCCAAGCAGGGTGAACTCCGCTTTGTGCTGAATCGCGGTCTCGGCGACTGTTTCATTGTCGGTCTTGCCGATCCGCTTAAATTGCTGACCGCTGTCATGCTCCGTCTGACAGCCACGGAAAGCTGACTCATGGCCGAACAGGGAACAGAAGTTTCTCTTCTCGGGAAAATTGCCGGCTATACCGAAATCCTTACCAAGGATCCCAGGTCGACGGTCTTCGTCCCGTTAAGTGAAGCTTATCGCAAGATGAAGATGCTGGATGACGCCATCGAGGTCGCCAGCAAGGGAGTGGCGGCACTCCCGCACTACGCCCCGGGTTTCATTGCTCTGGCGCGGGCGCAGGCTGAACGCGGTCTGGTTTCCGAGGCCGCCCAGGCCTTTGAGATTGTGTTGAAGTTGGAGGATGAGAATCTCCAGGGGCTGAAGGGCCTGGCACGGGTGCGCATGATGCAGGGGCGCATCGACGACGCCCAGGGGATACTCATTAAGGCCAAGCGTCTCGCCCCGGACGATCCCCAGATCAACAGCATGCTCGGTTCCTTCAATCAAGGGGTGGCGGGAGCCAAAACCACACCTGCCGTGGACGCAGCGAACCCGGCCCCGGAACCCGAGGCCCCGATCGCGACGGCGACCTTGGCCGAAATTTACGTGCGCCAGGGTCTGCTGCGCAAGGCCTATAATATCTACCGGGAGTTGCATCTGGGAGATCCGCAGAACGGGGCACTCCAATCCCGCATGAACGAAATCAAGCAACTTCTCGACTATGAGCAGGGGCAAACGACTCCACACCCCCAGGGAGGCGCAACCAAGGAAGCTTTGTCAGCTCCCGGGGCAGCTGTCGCGACGACGGCGATTTTGTCCCCGACTGCTGCAATCCTGCCACCGCCTGCGGCCGGCGCAGCGGCCGAGATGACCGGGGATGTGCAGGCGCGATTAAGTCACTGGCTGGTATCGATTCGGAGGAGGCGGCAAAATGTTCGATGAGACACTGAAAACCGTTGTCGAAGAGACCTCCGGCGGGGTTGGTGCGGTGATCATGGGTTACGACGGCATCGCCATTGCCCAGTATTTCAAGCCCTGTGACGATATCGACCTGCACCTGATTGCCGTTGAGTATGCCAATATCCTCAAGGAAATTCGCAAGGCGGTGGAGATCCTCAATACCGGAGTGATGGAAGAAGTCGCCATCAAGACCGAACGTTTTTATGTCGTTATCCGCACCCTGACCAGCGAATATTTCATCGCCCTGACCCTGGAACGCGATGGGAATTTCGGGAAGGCGCGCTACCTGCTGCTGCGCGAGGCCGGTTCCCTGCGTGAGGCCCTGCTCTGAGATGATCCCCGTGAAAATACTAGTCATGCACGGGCCCAATCTCAATCTGCTGGGGACCCGCGAGCCCGAGGTCTACGGCCGGGAGACCCTGGCCGATATCGACGCTGCCCTGATTGCCCTCGGGGCCAATGCGGGCGCGCAAATCCTCTCCTTTCAGTCCAACCACGAGGGGGGGTTGATTGATCGCATCCATCAGGCCAAGAGTGAGGGGGTGGTGGCGATCATCATCAACCCGGGAGCCTACACTCATACCAGTATCGCCTTGCGCGACGCCATTGCGGCGGTTGCCATTCCCACCTTCGAAGTTCATCTTTCCAATGTCCATGCACGGGAATCATTTCGCCATCAATCGCTCATCGCGCCGGTCACTGTCGGCCAGATAGTCGGATGCGGTCCCTTGGGCTACCAGTTGGCGCTTCGCGCTGTTTTAGCCAGGCTAAAATAGATATTTATTGAATATAAAAAGGGTCTATGATAAAAGACAGGTCCCCGCGGGTACGGCAATTGCTGAATGACCTCGAGTTGGATGCTTTCTGCTTTTTTCACCGTCCAAACATGCGTTACCTCTGTGGTTTCACCGGTACCGACGGCGTTCTGGCGGTCACCGCGGACACCGATTGTTTTCTGACCGACTCGCGCTATGCGACCCAGGCTTCCGCCGAGGTCGTGGCCGGGGCGATCAGGGAATACAAGAGCAAGGAAGAGGGGCTGGTCGCCTGGCTCGACGAACGGCAAATAAAGCGGGTCGGTTTTGAAGCCGAACACCTCTCCTGTGCCGCATTGCGCCGGCTCCGGGAAAAGAGTCCGGCCACTCTCGAGTGGGTCGCGGTTGAACGGCCGGTGGCTTCGTTGCGGGGGATCAAGGGGGCAGACGAGGTGGCCGGGCTGGAGCGGGCCACCGCACTCGCCGCCGCCGCCTTCGCCGATGTCCTGCCGTTGCTTACTCCCGGGAGCAGCGAGCGCGACGTGGCCTTGGCCCTGGAGATGGCCATGCGCCGACGCGGCGGGGACGAGAAGGCTTTTGCCACCATTGTTGCCTCTGGTCCACGTGGCGCTCTCCCCCACGGAGTGGCTTCGGACAAGCTCCTCGAAGCCGGCGAACTGGTCACCATAGATTTTGGCGTCTGCTGCGACGGATACCACTCCGACGAGACGGTGACGGTCGCCCTGGGCAATGTCTCGGCCGAACTCGCAGCAATTCATGCCATCGTCCTTGCCGCCCATGACCTGGCCATTGCCGCGATCAAGCCGGGGCTGCCGTTGTGCCAGATCGACGCGGTGGCCCGTGACTATATCGTGGCCCAAGGCTACGGCGAGCGTTTCGGCCATGGGCTCGGGCATGGCGTCGGGCTGGAAGTGCATGAGTTCCCGACGGTCTCGCCCCGCAGTGAAGAAGTGGCTAGTGCCGGGATGGTCTTTACGGTCGAGCCCGGCATTTACCTCCCCGGGTTCGGCGGGGTGCGCATCGAGGATATGGTTCTGGTCACCGTCGACGGTTGCCGGCGGTTGACCCGTTTGGAAAAAAATCTTCTCATCCTGCCTGCCTGAACCAATGCGGTGGGATAACATCACGGCAGTACGGCACTCAACGTGCCGGCCACTTTCGCCAGGAGGCTTAATCGCAATGGATATCAAAGACATTAAAACCCTGATCAAAATGGTAACGGAAACCGACATCACCGAATTCGAAATGGAAAGTGCCGAAGAGAAGATTCTGATCAAGCGCGGCAAGGCCCAGGAAATCGTACATATGAGCGCCCCGGTCGCCTACACCGCCGCTGCCCCGGTAGCCGCTCCGGTGGCCGTTGCCGCTCCGGCCGCCGTCGCCGTCCCGGCCGTCCCCACCGCCAACAGCAAATACGAAGCCATTACCTCTCCTATCGTCGGCACCTTCTACCAGGCCCCGTCGCCGGAATCGGAGCCTTACGTAAAGGTCGGCTCCATTGTCGAAAAGGGGCAGACCTTCTGTATCGTCGAGGCGATGAAGCTGATGAACGAGATCGAGGCCGAGTTCAAATGCAAGGTCATCGAAATCGTCAAGGAGAATGCCAAGCCGGTGGAATTCGGCGAACCCTTGTTTCTGGTCGAGCGCCTGTAGTCGCTGACGGCGGGGGGGGATGTTATCCCCCGAACATTATCAACAAGGGAGCATGAATGCCTATGTTTCACAAAATATTAATTGCCAACCGCGGCGAGATCGCCCTGCGCATCATCCGGGCCTGCAAGGAGCTCGGCATCAAGACGGTGGCGATTCACTCCGATGTCGACAGCGAAGCGCTGCATGTCAAGGTCGCCGACGAGAGTATCTGCATCGGCCCGGCGCCGAGCATCAAGAGCTATCTCAACATGAAGGCGATCATCAGTGCCGCCGAGATCACCGATGCCGACGCCATCCACCCGGGATACGGCTTCCTCTCGGAGAATGCCGAATTTGCCGAGATCTGTGCCAGCAGCGGTTTGGTCTTCATCGGTCCGACCCCGGAAAACATGCGGCTGATGGGGGACAAGATCACCGCACGCCAGACCGTGACCAAGTACGGGGTGCCCATCCTCCCCGGAACCAAGGAAGCGGTGAAGTCCGCCGAGGAAGCCCGGAAAATCGCCGCCCAGATCGGCTATCCCGTCATCATCAAGGCGACCGCCGGCGGCGGCGGGCGGGGGATGAAGATCGTCCACTCCCCGGCTTCCCTCCCCAATGCCTTTGCTGCCGCCCGTTCGGAAGCCCAGGCCGGCTTCGGCAATCCCGAGGTCTATATCGAGAAATACTGCGAGCGGCCACGTCATGTCGAGATCCAGATCATGGCCGATCAGCACGGCAATGTTATCTATCTCGGCGAGCGCGACTGCTCCATCCAGCGGCGCCACCAGAAACTCATCGAAGAAGCGCCCTGCCCGGTCCTTTCCCCGGCCCTGCGCAAGAAGATGGGGGAGTGTGCCGTCGCCGCGGCCAAGGCCGTCGGTTACACCAGCGTCGGCACCATGGAGTTTCTCCTCGACAAGGATCATAATTTCTACTTCATGGAGATGAACACCCGTGTCCAGGTCGAACATCCGGTCACCGAGATGATCACCGGCATCGACATCATCCGGGAGCAGATCCGCAGCGCCGCCGGTATCCCCCTGCGCTACAAGCAGTCCGACGTCAAGATTCACGGCCATGCCATCGAGTGCCGCATCAATGCCGAGCATCCCTTCAAGTTCACCCCTTCCCCCGGCAAGATTGACGGTTACCATCCGCCGGGTGGGCTCGGCGTGCGCGTCGACAGCGCCGTTTACGACAAGTACACGGTCCTCCCCCATTACGATTCGATGATTGCCAAGCTCATCGTTCATGCCGATACCCGGGACGAGGCGATCAAGCGGATGGCGCGTGCCCTCGACGAGTACATCATCGAGGGGATCAAGACGACGATCCCCTTCCATCAACGCATCATGAACAATAAAGAATTCATCGAGAACGATATCGATACCGGCTTTCTCGAGCGGATCAACTTCTAAACGGCGTCTTAAGGGCCGGGCATGTGCCCGGCCCTTTTTCCTCGCAGGAGGGTGCAAGAATGATAGCGAGCTGGCGTCTGCTGCAGACCGGACCGGCCACGGCGGCCTGGAACATGGCCCTCGACGAGGCCCTCCTCGAAACCGTGGCCCACGGGACTTCCCCCCCGGTCCTGCGCCTCTACCGCTGGCGACCGGCGGCGGTCTCCCTCGGCTATTTCCAGCGCGGGGACGAGGTCGTCAATCTTGCCGCCTGCCGCCGCCTCGGCCTCGATGTTGTCCGGCGCTGCACCGGCGGGCGAGCTGTACTGCACGATTGCGAGGTAACCTATGCCGTCATCGCCCGCGAAGAGCCGCCGCATTTCCCCGGCACCATCACCGGCAACTACACGGCCATTGCCGCCGTCCTCCAGCGTTTCCTCCGTTCCTATGGCCTTGAGGTGGACGCCGGGGGGGCTTCTCGCCAACCGGTGCGCCGCAGTGGGGCCGAGCAGAGTGCCTGCTTTACCGCTCCGGCCCAGTTCGAACAAGTCTACCGCGGCTGCAAGCTTACCGGCAGCGCCCAGAAACGTCAGCAGGGAGCCTTTCTGCAGCACGGTTCGATTCCTCTTGAACTCGATCCCGAACAGCTCTTTGCAGCGCTCGATACTCGTGGTAAGGTAAACGCCGTACACGGGGGGAAGCGCCTGGCGCGCCAGGTCGGCTGGCTCAATCGCTGGCTGCCGGAGGCAGTGACCCTAGCCGAAGTCGAAGGCCGCTTGGCCGCCTGCTTTGCCGCCACCCTGGCGGTCAGTCTCGAACCGGATGAGCCGCACGCCGGGGAAATGCGGCGCTGCGCCGAGCTCGTCAGGGAAAAATACGGGAACCCGGCCTGGAATCTGGCGGGGATTGCCCATTGTCAGCGGATTTGAGGAAAGACAGGAGGCTGTTGTGAAACAAGGAATACTGTTACTGGCCGCTTTGGCCTTTGTCCTGCTGCTGACCGGTATGGGGAGCATGGGTGGCGCCCCCGAAGGCGGGGTGCCCCAGACCGAAGAGAATATCAAGGTGCGCCTCACCGATCACAAGGGGGTCGCCCTCGAGCTGACCAAGTTTTCCCTCGAAGGGAAGACGGCCATCGAAGGGAAGCTCGGCAGTGGTCTGATGACCGTCTTCTTCCGCAATATCGAGCGGGCCGATTTCCTCGCCAGCGAGGGGGACGATGTCACGGTCAAGCTGCGGCTCAAGGGAGGGGAATCCCTCGAGGTCAAGATGCGCAATCGCCGCATCTTCTATGGCGCGACCAGTTACGGCGCTTTTCAGGTGCGGGCTCGCGACGTCGCCAGCATCGAACTTCTCTAAACCAGACCGTCGTGTTTGCTCTCCCGCGCAGCAGCGGGGGGGTGCGTTGCGCGGCGCTGCCCCGAGGTGAATCGTAGATGATCCGCTCCCACTCCTTTGCTCTCCTCCTCGTCCTGGGTCTCGCCGTCGACGCCGCGGCCGAACCGATGACCTTGAGGGGCGCCGAACGCCTCGCCCTGCAGCGCAACTTCGCCCTGCAGTCGGGGAGCGAGACCTTGCGTGCCGCCAACGCCGCTGCCCGGGGCGCCTACGGCCTCTACGACCCGCAAACCCTCTTCACCCTCGCCCACGGCGAGGGGCGCGACTTGCTCAACCAAACGCCAACGGTGCAACGCCTCGCCACCCGCTACAGCATCGCCGATCTCAGTCTGCTACAGGCCCTGCCGAGCGGCGCCAGCCTCAACCTGACTTTCGATACCCAGCGCCAGGAGTCGCTCCGCGGCGGCAGCGGTTTCTACGACCCGAGCTGGACTAGCAGCCTCCGCCTTGGCGTCGTCCAGCCGCTGCTCAACGGCTTCGGCCCCTCCATCACCGAAGAACCGATCATCCTCGCCGCCCGCAGCCGTGACGCCACCACCGCCGGGTTGCAGCAACAGGCGGTGGAGCTGCTGGTGACGGTGCACAACCGCTACGTCGAGATCCTGCGCTCGCGTCAGCTCATCATCTTTCGTGAAACCTCGGTGATTCTTGCTTGGAATTTACTCGAAGAGACCCGCGCCCGCGTCGCCGTCGGCGTCCTTCCCCCCCTCGACCTGCTTGATGCCGAGTTCGGCCTGAAAAGACGCGAGCGCGACCTCCTCGACGAGCGCCAGCGCTACCGGGAACTGGTCGACCAGATGGCGGTCCTGCTTGCCGTGCGCGATGAACTCGAGATCGCCGCCGAGGAGATCCCGCAGCCGCAGGTGACGGTTGACGCCGAACTTGATCTGCGCGACGCCCTCGCCTTGCGCCCCGACCTGCAGCAGGCGCGCCAGCTCCTCGCGGGGCAGCAACTCCTCGCCGACAACGCTGGCAACCGTGCCCTCCCCGGCCTCGATCTCAGCGCCAGCTACGGACGCAACGGTCTCGGCGGCAGCTATAGTGACGATCTCGAATCGGTGGCCAACGACGACCTCGACAACTGGGAGGTCGGCCTGACCTTCAGCTACCCCCTGGGCAACCGCGTGGCCGAGGGCGAAAAGCTGCGCCGCCGCCACGAGTTGGAGAGTGCCCGGCGTGCCCTGCAACAGCAGGAGGAAGAGGTGCGCCGCGAGGTGCGCAGCGCCAGCCAGCGACTCGAAGTCGGACTGCTGCGCCTCGACGTCACCCGCAAAGGGCTGGAGGTCGCCGACGAGCGCTTGAAAAACCTGCTCAAGCGCCGCGAAGTCGGGCTCGCCACCACCTTCGACGTCCTCGAAGGGGAAGCCTTCAAGGCCCAAGCCCAGGCCGACCTGGTCGGCGACCAGAGCGCCTATGCCCAGAACGTGGTTGACTACCTCCGTGCCACCGGCCGCCTCCTTGCCGCCGCAGGGGTGCAACTGGCCGATGCCGCCACGGCCACCGCCCCCTCCCTCCTGCGTCTGGATACCACTCCATGACCCTGCGCGTCGGCCAGATCGCCTACGCCAACTGCGCCCCCTTCTTCCAGCATCTGCGCGCCTGCGGCTTTCGCGAGAAGATCGTCAGCGGCGTCCCGGCCGAGCTCAACCGCCTCCTTGCCTGTGGCGACATCGACCTCTCCCCCTCGTCCTCCTTCGAATATGCGCGCAGCTGGCGCGATTATCTCCTCCTCCCCGGCCTCTCCATCAGCTCCCGCGGCCCGGTGCGCAGCGTCCTTCTCTTCGCGGCACAGCCACCCAGGCAACTGCGGGGGGAGATCGTCGTCACCGCCGAGTCGGCAACCTCGGTCAACCTGCTGCAAGTCCTGCTTCAGGAATACCTCGGTGCCCCGGCCGTCACCCTCGTCGCCGAAAGTGGCCCGGTCGAAGCGGTCATCGCCCGCGGCGGCGCTGCCCTCCTCATCGGCGATCGCGCCCTGCGCGCTGCGCAACAGCCGCCGGCCGGCTGCGGCGTCTACGATCTGGGGGAGCTGTGGTGGCAGGCGACCGGGCTCCCCTTCGTCTTTGCCCTGTGGATCGTCCGTCGCAGCTCTGCTGCGCGCGAGCCGGACGCGCTGCGCCAGGTCCAGCGGCAACTCGGCTGTTCCCTCGACCGCGCCCTCGCCAACCTCCCCGCTCTCGCCGCCGAGGCGCCTGAGCGCGCGTGGATGGGGGAGGCCGCCCTCCTCGCCTACTGGCGCTGCATGGCCTACAGTCTCGACGCCGAACAGCGCGCCGGGCTCGAGCTCTTCTTCCGCCTCTGCCTGCGCCATGGCCTCCTCGCCGCAGAACCAGAACTGCACTTTCTTGCCTGAAGTCTTTTGCCGTTGACACTCGGTTGGCAATTGACAATAATGCCCCAGATTTTCGCCCGGGTGGTGGAATTGGTAGACACAAGGGACTTAAAATCCCTCGATCGCAAGGTCATACGGGTTCGATCCCCGTCCCGGGCACCACTCATAAAAACGAGGACTTCGCGATTATTGTCTGGTCCTCGTTTTTTGTTGTTGCCTCACGAAAATGCCTTTCGGCGCACTATTGATGCTGTATGTGCGTTTACCCAGGCAGCGTTGCGACATCGCGGCCTCCAGCAGTGGCATTTGGACTGGGGATTTGCAGGACAGCTTTCCTCCAAGGAGGATTGACGCCGTAAGGATGCCGGAGGGAACTTATTTCGCGTAGACGGGATACCGATCTGGCTTGGAACGCATGGGGTGTCCCACATAAAAAAACAACGATGACGAATTTGCCGCGAGTTTTGCCGGAAGAAATTTCTCTTCCGTATCTTCGAGCGTTTTGACGGCAGGGGCTTTAATCCTGTCATCGACGATCTTTCACATCGTCCGCTCTACTCATCCCCGTCGGCGCTTCGTCACCGTAAGGTCATTATAGCAGGTCAAGCGACAAATTACTACGGCGGATCGAATAGTTACAAAGACCTCAAAACGCAAGGGCTGCCCCCATGCCCCTCCTCGCTCCGCCGGACATTTCCCTTGCCTCCTCCCACACATCAATATTTAAATTTGTCGTCCGACGGTGCTTCTGTTACTCTGCCGCTATGGCCAGAACTGCTGCTGGCGAAAGGAGGTTTGCTATGCTTCATCGATTTTTTGGACTGTTGACGGTAACCCTGGCGACTGCGCTGCTGCTGGCGACGGCGAACGACACCCGTGCGGAGAACGTGCCGCGCATCTCCAGCGACCAGCTCAAGGCGCGCCTCGGCGAAAGCGGCCTGGTGATCCTCGATGCCCGCCAACTGCAGGACTGGGTCGACGCCGTGCAGAAGATCGCCGGAGCGCAGCGGATCGATCCGGCGGCGGCGGTCGAATCCTGGGCCGGCAACTACGCCAAGGATCAGGTGATCGTCATCTACTGTTCCTGAACGAACGAAGGAACCAGTGCCAGTGTGGCACTGAAATTGATGGAAAGCGGTTATCAAAAGGTTTTCGCCCTCAAGGGCGGTTGGCGGGAGTGGCAGGAAAGAGGCTACCCGGTGGAAACGAAATAGTCGGGGCGCCATTAGGCGCAAAGCAGAGGCCCCACAAAGGATGGGTGGCGCCGACGGGCAAGGCTCTCTCACGCGGAGCCGCAAAGGACGCGGAGAGGAGCGGACCGCAAGCCCGGCCCTTTAAGCCTCGTCACCGTCAGCCGCGGCGAAGAGGCCGTGCGCCGCAACCTCCCTTTAGCCCCGGAGTTCTTCCGCTGATGCGCCCTCTTTTCACCCTATTTCTGTTGCTGGTGCTGCCGGTCGCCTCTCAGTCCTCGACCGAAGGGGTCTACGCCCGCTACCGCGACACCGTGCTGCAGGTCAAGATCGTCGATGTCGCCTCGGGGGCCAAGGCCTCCATCGGCTCGGGCTTCATGGTCAGCGCCGACGGCCTGGTGGTGACCAACTACCATGTCGTCGCCGAGCTCATCCATCAACCGGGGCGCTACCGGGCCGAATACATCCGCGGCGACGCCGGCGGGAGCGGCCCGCTACAGCTCCTCGACATCGACGTCGTCCACGATCTCGCTCTGTTGCGCGGGGCGAAGCTCACGGGGGCTTTTCTCCGCCCGCGTCTCGACGTCCCGGCCAAGGGGGAGCGCCTCTTCGCCTTCGGCAATCCCCACGACCTCGGCCTGACCATTGTCGAGGGGACCTGCAACGGCCTCCTCGAGGATTCCCTCTACGACAAGATCCACTTCACCGGGGCGATCAATGCCGGCATGAGCGGCGGTCCGGTCATCGACGGCCGCGGGGCTGTCGTCGGCGTCAACGTTGCCAGCGGCGGCAACCAGCTCGGTTTTCTCGTCCCCGCCCGCCATGTCGCCGCCCTCCTCAAAGGTAGCGGCGGTAACCCCGCCGAGCCGCTGCTGGAGCGGGTGCGGAGTCAGCTGCTGGCCAATCAGGACCGTTACATGCGGGGGCTGCTGGGGAAACCCTTCGTTACCGAAAAGATCAAGGGCTACGACCTGCCGGCCCGCCTCGCCCCCTTCCTCAAGTGCTGGGGGGACAGCCGCCACGAGCCGGACAACCTCTACGACCAGGTTGTCCAGACCTGTGCCAGCGACGACGACATCTTCCTGACCCGCCAGCAGGCGACCGGGGGGATCCGCTTTCGCCATGACCATTATTCCAGCGCCGACCTCGGTCCCGTGCGCTTTTACGGCCTGATGGAGCGGCAGTTCAACAAGCCCGACTTCGATCCGGACGGGGACGAAAAGAGCGTTGCCAACTTTGTCTGTACCTCCGACCTCGTCGCCGGCGGCGGCAGTGACGTCAAGGTCGTCTTCTGTCTGCGCCCCTACAAGAAGCTTAAGGGGCTCTTCGACGCCTATCTCAGCGTCGCCACCCTCGCCGGGCGCGACCAGGCGCTGCAGTCGTCCCTGCTGATCTCGGGGGTGAGCGACGCCAATGCCCTCGCCTTTGCCCGCAGCTATCTGGAGGCGATCCGATGGAACCCCTGACGACGGCTCCGGATGTCGCCACCCACTTCCGCCCCGGACAGTTGGAACTTCTCAACCGCAGCGGCAGCGTCGTCCGCCGTTTCGCCCTGCGCGCCGGTCCCCTGACGCTCGGGCGCGACCCCGGCGGCGACGTCGTTCTCGACGATCCCTATGTCTGCCCGCGTCACGCCCTGCTCCGCGAAGAGGCTGCGGGGCTGGTGGTCGAGGATTGCGCCAGCGTTAACGGCATCGCCTCGGCCCCCGGCCGGCCCCGGGTGGCGCGGCTGTACCTCGCTTCGGGGATGACGGTGCGGATCGGCCGCTCGACCCTGCGTTATCGCAGCGCCGCCGCCCCCTTGCCGGCAACGCTGGTCGACGGCGCTGCCGTCGGTCCCCTGCGCCTCTGCGAAAACCCGGTCATCATTGCCGGCCTCTGCCTGCTGGCGCCGCTCTTGCTGCTGCTGAAGACCTATCTCGCTACGGTCACCCGGGTGCAAGGGGGGAAACTCCTCTTCGAACCGGTGGTGACCGTGGTCGTCGTCGTCTGCTGGGCCGCCCTGTGGTCCTTTGCCGGGCGCCTCCTCGCCTACCGCTGGCATTTCTGGATTCATTTCGGCATCGGATGCGCCGGTCTCGTCGCTTTTCTCGGGCTCGACGTCGTCAGCGGCTACCTCTGCTTCGCCTTCAATCTCGACCCGCTCCAGCCCCTGGTCGACAATCTCGGGCAGACCGCCGCCCTGGCCCTCTTGCTCTTTGCCCACCTGCGCTTCGTCTCGGCGGCGCCGTCCCGCCCCCTGGGCCGGGCGGCCGTCCTGGTCAGCCTGGCGGTCCTCGGCCTCTCCCTGTTGACCGAGCACAGCGACAGCGGCGATTTCAATTCTTCCCCCGAATACCAGGTCACCCTCAAGGCCCCCCCCTTCCAATTGGTCAAGGGGCGCACGGTCGCCGACTTCATGGACGAAGCCGGCCAGCTGTCGACGCAACTGGCGGAGCACGCGGCGTCGAAGGAGTGATGCGCCACCGGCTCAACAACAAAAAAAGGCCCCTGCATGCAGGGGCCTTTTTCATTGGAGCGCGGTCGCCCTTACGATTTCTTGTGACAATCGCCACACTTGGTCGGGCCGGCGCCTTTGGCGTGGCACTCCTTGCACAGGGCGTGGGCCTTGTCTTTGTCGAGAGCGATCTTGGCCGGGGTCCCCTCGCTGAGGTGGCAGGCCTTGCACTCCAGCTTCGCCTGGTGCCCCTTGTGGTCGAAGGTGACGGTGCCGTTTTTTGCCGGGTAGGTGACGACGTCGGCGGCCAAGGCGGTGGCGGCGGTCAAGGCGACGAGCAGGGCGGCAACGAGCAGCTTGTTCATGAGTTCTCCTCCTGGAAGGGGTGGCGGGGGTGTGCCCCGTGTTTGATTTGGTTATACCCCCCGGCCAAAGGAATAACAGCCGACATCTGCGGGCATACCGTCCGATGTCGGCACCCGTGCCTATGATTCCGATAAGTTGGCTGCGGCGATGTCGGGTGGGCAAGGACGGGAAAAAGGCAGGGTACTGAAGGGGATGGAAATATTTGGTGCGCGGGGGAGGCCGCGCCAGAGTTGATAGCATGGATTGTGCCCGTTATCTTCGGAAGTCAAGATTTGCAATCACAGGCACCTGTGTGGCTTTGAAAAAACAACGCGGGTCTCGGGCATCTCAAAGACTCCCCTTTGTCCGCCGGCCGCCATGCAGATCGATCACGATCGTGGTGCAGTCATCCCTGAGGATATCGCTTCCGCTGAATTGATTCAGGGCGGCAAAGAGCCGGTCGAGAAAGGTCAGATGGTCGACCCGCTCCCGCGACAGAAGCTGCTGCAGCCGTTCAAGCCCAAAAAGTTCCCCCGCCGGGTTGGCCAGTTCGGTGATGCCATCGGTGAAGAGAAGCAAACGGTCGTTTTGGGCGAAGCGAAAGGTCCCCATATTAATTTCGGGATCATCCAAAAAGCCGATCGGCGGTGCCGTCGGTTCGAGGGCCATTTGACTGTCGCCGCGAAGAACCAGCGGGGCGGGGTGTCCGGCATTGACGTACTGCATCTCCAGGGTGTCGGGAGCGATGACCCCGAAGAACAGGGTCGAAGAAAAGAGATAGTCCAAATTCTCCGAACGGGCCGCGAACGTCTGGAGAAACCGGTTGGCTTGTTGCACCACGTCAAGGGCCGAGCAGACCTGCATGGCCGAACGGTAGATAAAGCCATAGAGCAACGACATGACCACCGAGGCATGCAGACCGTGGCCGGTCACGTCGCCGATGAAAACGATCTGGCAGTTGTCCGGCATAGTGATGATGTCGAAATAGTCTCCCCCTAAGCCCGTGGCCATGCGGTTCTTGACGCCGATGCAATTCCAGTCGCAGACAGGAGAACTTTTGGGGAAGAGCAGCCGCTGCACCTGGCCGGCGAGATCGAGGTCATCGGCGAATCGGTCGGTCATGGTTTACTCCGTGTCGGCAAAGGGGACAAAACGGTTTAACATCTCCAAGTCATTATACCTCCAAGACTTTTGTCTCGCGGTAAAGAGACCGGTAAACGGTCCACCTTGCCGCGCGCCGACCTGTCTTGTTTCAGTCCGCCACATGAGCAGGACCGCCAGAGCACCGGAGGAAGATCCCGGGGATTGCGGCACTAGCCTGCAAGGCCTGCTAGATCGAGCCTTGCGAAAGCAACACTTCCTCGCCGCTGACGAAATCGCTGGTCACGATATGCAGAGGGCGCACCTCCGCTTCGGTCAACGCCTTGAGCATGCCGACCTGAACGGCCCCGAGCTACCGCCACCGGTAAGGACGAATGCGGTTTTCATCGCTGACTCCCCGAGGCGCCTTCTCCGCCCCGCCGCCAGGTGTGGAACTTTTCCAGCCAGGCCAGCAGACGTTGCGGGGCATGATTGCGCTTCCAGACCCCGGCGGCCATCTTGTTCGCTTCCGCAAGCGTCGGGTAGATGTGGATGGTGGCGAGAATCTGATTCAGGCCGATGCCGTGCTTCATCGCCAGCACATACTCGGCGAGGAGGTCGCCGGCATGGGCACCGACAATGGTGACGCCGAGGATCTTGTCCTTGCCGGGGACGGTGAGGATCTTCACCCAGCCGTGCGCCTCGCTGTCGGCGATGGCCCGGTCGAGATCTGAGAGAGGATAGCGGGTCACCTCGAAGGGAATTTTCTGCTGCTGGGCCTCCTCTTCGCTGAGACCGACGCGGGCGACTTCCGGGTCGGTAAAGGTGCACCAGGGGATCACCCGCCCGTCGACGGCAAAGCTCTTGAAGGGGGCGAAGAGGGCATTGACCACCGCGTACCAGGCCTGATGCCCGGCCGTGTGGGTAAATTGCCAAGGGCCGGCGACATCCCCGGCACAGAAGATGTTGGGGACGTTGGTGCGCAGCAGGGAATCGGTCTCCAGCGTGCCGTTTTTGTTGAGATGCACGCCGAGTTCCTCGAGGCCGAAGCCCTTGACCCGGGGGCGGCGGCCGACGGCGACCAGGATCTGGTCGAAGGGGATGCGCACTTCGTTTCCCTGAAAATCGCAGAGCAGGACCTTTTTGCCGTCCTCGATCAACACTTGTTTGGCGGCATGTTCGGTCAGCACGCGGACGCCCTCGGCCTCGAAGCGACGGCGCATCAGCTCGGACACTTCGGCATCTTCGCGAATCATGATGCGCGGTGCCATCTCCACCTGGGTCACCTGGCAACCAAGGCGGGCGAAGGTCTGGGTCATCTCCGAACCGATGGGACCGCCGCCGAGGACGACCAGTCGCTCCGGTTTCTCGCGCAGGGTCCAGAGGCTGTCCGAAGTCAGGTAGCCGGCTTCGAGGAGGCCCTGAATCGGCGGTACGAAGGGGCTGGCGCCGCTGGCGACGATGATGCTGCGGGTGGTCAGCACCCGGCCGTTGACCGCGACCGTGTATGGGGAGGTCACCCGCGCCTCGCCTTCGATGACCTCGACCCCCAGCGAAGTATAGCGCTCTGCTGAATCGTGGGGCGCGACCTCGTGCACCACCCGCTGGACCCGTTCCATCACCTCACCGAACTCGAACTCGGTACTCGTCTTACGGAAACCGAACTCGCTCGCCCGGCGGCCGTAGGCAAGCATCTTCGCCGAGCGAATCAATGCCTTGCTCGGCACGCAGCCGGTATTGAGGCAGTCTCCCCCCATCCGATGCTTTTCGATCAGCGCGACCTTGGCCTTGACGGCGGCGGCGATGTAGCTGGAGACCAGCCCGGCGCTACCGGCGCCGATGACGACCAGGTTGTAGTCGAACTGTTTCGGTTTGGCATAGGTGGCCATGACGCGTCGCTCCTTGTAAAGCGCCAGGCACTTCTTGGCGGCGAGGGGAAAAAGGCCGAGGAGAACGAATGAGAGGAACAGTGCCGGCGAAAGGATGTCGGCGGCGCTTTCAACCTGGGCGAGCTGGGTGCCGGCATTGATGTAGACGGCGGTGCCGGCGAGCATGCCGAGTTGGCTGACCCAGTAGAAGGTGGCGGCCCGCATCCGGGTCAGGCCGAGAGCGAGGTTGATGAGGAAGAAGGGGAAGAGCGGCACCAAGCGCAGGGAGAAGAGGTAAAACGCGCCATCCGTCTCGATCCCGTGATTGATGGCGCGAAGTTTGTCGCCAAACTTCGCCTGGACCCAATCGCGCAGGAGGAAGCGGCTGACCAGTAGCGCCAGGGTGGCGCCGAGGGTGCTGGCGAAGGAGGCGACAAGGAGGGCTGTCCAGAAACCAAAGAGAGCGCCGCCGGCGAGGGTCATGACGGTGGCTCCGGGGAGGGAAAGGGCCGCAACCAGGACATAGAGAGCGAAGTAGCCGGCCAAAGTCGCCAGGCGGTGGGTTGCATAGAAGGTTTGGAAGTCCGCATGCCGGGCCTTGAGTTCACCCAGGGTCAGGGAATGCTGCAGGTCGAAGGCGAAGAAGAGGCCGGCCAGCACGATGATGCCGCAGAGGACGGCGATTTTTTTGGCGGGGGTGGACATGCTCTTTCCCATCTGCTGAAGTTGGTTATGCCTCCCGACGATCCGTAATGGCTGTACCGATAATTTCTTGCAACCTCAACTAGGTCGCGATTTCGCCCCCTCAGGTGAAGCCGGAGCCGGCGGAGCAGGCATAACAGTGCTCGCCGGTGGCGATGGGGCTCTCCGCCGCCGGTTGGGCGGCCGGATCGCTGACGTGGATGCGCCGCCCCCCCAGAGGAAGGTTCGCCGCCTGGTTAAAATCGCAGTCGTACAGGGTGCCGTCCCAAGCGACGGAGACCAGAGAACGGCACATCAGACTTTCAATCGTACACGGGTTGAAGGCGCGCAGCAGGTTGTCCATGTAACTGTCGAGATTTCCGCTCGTCGCCAGCCAGCGTTTGAAGCGGCCCAGCGGCATGTTGGCGAAGACAAAGAGCCGGTTGAACTCGATATCGAGTTTTCTGGCCAGGGTGCGATGGTACTCGCGCTCGGCCGCCGCCTGGTTCTGCGGCAGGAAGGCGCCGCCGGGATTCGCCACCAGGTGCAGTTCCAGCCCGCTCCCCGGGCGGCCGAAGCCCATGGCATTGAGTTTTTGCAGCATGGCGACGCTCGTATCCCAGACGCCGCTGCCGCGCTGGGCCTCGATCTGTGCCGGAGTCAACGCCGGGAACGAGGCAACGATGACGATGCGTAAACGGCGGCACAATTCGAGCAGCGGCAGACGCTCCGCCGTGGAAAGGGCGGTGAGGTTGGTCCGCAACATCACCGTCGGTACTGCCGGCGCGAGCCCTGCGAGGAGGAAGGGCAAATCGGGGACCAGTTCCGGTGCGCCTCCGGTGATGTCGGCCACCTGAAAACTCCCGCGCGAAGCAAAGGCAATAACCTCGGCCATGGTCGCGCGCGTCATCGCTTCGGAACGGGCCGGACCGGCCTCCAGGTGGCAGTGGCGACAGGCCAGGTCACACTTCAGGCCGACATTGATCTGCAGGACCGAGGTTTTCCCCCTTGTCAGGGTGAGTCCCTGCTGGGCCAGGGTCGTCTCGAAGGGCGCGATGCCGGATTTCGGGATGGGATCTTGACTCATGGCTTCCGTCTAAAGAGAAAGTTTTTCCGCCAGTTTGCGCATCTGCACACCATGGACCAGGGAAGCGCCGCCACGAATGGCGGTAACAACGTGCAATGCTTCCGTCATTTCTTCCAGGCTCGAGCCCTTTTCCAGGCAGGCCCGGGTGTAGGCGTCAATACAGTAGGGGCACTGTACGGCATGGGCCACGGCCAGGGCGATGAGGGCCTTCTCCCGTTCGCTCAGGGCGCCATCGGCGAAGACACTGCCGTAGTAGTCGAAGAACTTTTTCGCCAGATCGGGAGCATCCTTGCCGATCTCGCTGAAACGGGGAAGGTCCTGGGGGTCGTAGTAGGTCTCCATAATCATGCCTCCTTGAAATAAAGGTGTCAGTACTAATGTCGCAGTCTGAGTTCGAGCAGAACCCGTAGCGAGCTCAAACTGTTGGCCATGGGCAATTCAGATTTCAACAAACGCGACTGCATGATCCCGCCCTCGATGGTGGCGACCACCAGTTCAGCCAGTTGCCGGGCGGGTAAGTCTCGACGGATTTCGCCCAGTGTCTGCGCCGCCTCGATTTTGGCTTGAATCTTCTCGATCCAGGCATCGAACACCTCGGCGACCATCTGCGAAAGAACGGGAAAGATGTCGCTGGCCTCCAGGGCCGTGTTGCCAAAGAAGCAGCCGCCGACAAAACCGGTATCACGATGTTTGCCTAGGGCGGCCCGGAAAAAGTTGTCCAGGCTGGCTGCGGGAGTCTCTGCAGTCAGAACCTCGTCAAGAAAATCCATGAAAGTTGCCGATTCTTTGCGAAACACCTCAACACCGATCGCCTCTTTGCCGGGAAAGTGGAAATATAAAGCACCTTTGGTCATGCCTGTTGCGGCCAGCAGGTCACCTATGGTCGTCGCGGTAAAGCCCTTTATTTGAAAAACAGGGGTAGCGTCCGCCAAGATCTTTTGCTTAGTCGTTTCGCCTTTGGATGTCATGGCATACCTCGATAAAAACAGACCGTTTGGTTTTTATAGCAGGACTTCTGGCATTGTCAATAGATTGAGGATCCTCTTCGGGACACGAGGGAAGGTGACCTGTGTGACAGTGATGTAAGATAGGAAAAATGCGAATCATGGTGCTGCCCGAAATTGCGGCAAAAGACCAGAGAAGGGCGGCGGGCAAGGATTCGGGTGGAGATGGCGGGGGTTTTTCAGGGGGGCTGTCCACAGCTGCTGTGGATAAGCCGGGAGGCGGCAAAAAAATGCGCGCCTGGCAGGAGGGAATCCAAACGCGCGAATTGAAGCTTGCTACTTCGGAACTGATTTTATTATGACCATCTAGGTCATAAATGTCAAGTGGGGGGGGGAGCACCT